>CAITWD010000041.1 GCA_903896045.1 uncultured Actinomycetes bacterium | reverse complement strand
GTATCGCCCTTCGGCCCGACGAGACTCTCGACGAGACTCCAACTCGAACCGGTATATCGGTAGACAAATCCCCTTGGGTCAAGCAGTAGGGTCCCGGTCGGCGCGGCAGGTGCGCCGCTTGCACCCGTTGGCCCGGTAATGAAACCGATGCCTGTTGCACCGGTGGCACCAGTTTTGCCCGTTGCCCCAGTGGCACCCGTCGCGCCAGTGGGACCCGTTGCGCCAGTTGTAGATGTAACCGTGCCAATCGGTCCAACGAGACCTGTGGTGGTCGTGGCGCCGACGGCGAGAACCGAATTTGCCGCCAAAAATGCAGCTGTAGCAGTCACGCTCAACGCTGCCCAACGGGCACGCTTGTTATAAAAGTTCATTTTGGGGGTCTTCCACTCACGGGGAGGTGGTCATCCGTGACCAAAATGGAGCTTCTCCAAGAAGCAGTTTCTGCTATTCGGGAGTAACGCACATCCTCTGCGCCCAAACTACCGGTACTGGGTAACTAATGAACCAACACTAGTTGGAAAAAAAAAGCAAGAGGTGGAGTTGCATGACAAGGTTTGTTCCGGCTGAAAAACGTACACACAAAGATCAGTTTTGTGGGCGGTCGGGCGCCTCCTGCCGATCGATTGATGAAGAAATGACCACTTTCGAAGTCGCCGCTCGGTCGCCTTTGTTGCAGCGGAGTGTTCCCACTAGCCGCGTTGCTCCGCATCGTATGGCGCCAGTTCGGGGGGGGGGGGTCTTGTGTCCTGTGCGTCAGGGAGAACGCGGCATGGGTCGGCACTGATGAGAGATGCCGAATTGACCGAGAAGCCCAGTAGCGGACTCGAACCGCTGACCCCCTCCTTACCATGGAGGTGCTCTACCAACTGAGCTAACTGGGCATCAATCGTGCACGCGAAGGGCGCTGTTGTGGCGCATGAGCCTCTGCGGACACGGACCCCACATTCCGTGGGGCGGCGGATTCTAGCGGATCCACTCGCCCCGTCGCAGACCCGCAACAAGGACATCCCTCCTTGGGCCGGTATCTGATGAGGTATGGCTCGAGACCACAAGTCAATGGTGTGAGATGAGTCGAGGCAAGATCGTGGCGCACCTCGGGGGTCAGCCCGCCACATTCATCCGCTTTTGTGTGGTGGGCCTTGCGGGGTATGTCACAAATCTTGTCGTGTTCTGGCCATTGGTGCATACGGTCCACATGGCAGGGGCACTTGCGTACTGCATCGCCTACGTGTGCGGCTTTTTGGTGGCGCTTATTGGTCATCGCTACTGGACTTTCGCGCAAACCGAAGCATCGGTGATCGGTCAAGGGGCGCGCTACTTTGCGGTGAGCGCACTGGTGCTTGGTGCGGGTGTCATTGTTTTCGAGATTGAATTCGCCATGGGTATCACGCAGGTGCTCGCACAGGCGATCTCACTGGCAATCGTGACCCCGTTGAGCTTTGGTCTGAATCGTCTCTGGGCCTTTCGGGCCCGTGTCTGACATGAAGAGGGTGTTGTCATTTATCATCGGAGATCTCGCCCACAGCGAACTCTCAGACCAACTGACTACCGTCGGTGCGGCGTGGTGAGGATTACTGCATGATGCTGTCCGAGCCGCCGCGAGGTGGCGGAGCGTGCTCCGCATGATGATCAGCGCGTCGGGAGATGTGTGGCACATTCGCAATCGGGAAATGGTGGGCGTGATCGGTCGAACGACGATGCCATCCGTCGCGATGAAGATGCGACGCGTGCCCGAGAGGATCGCCGTCGAGAGCGGGAGCGCCGTCGTGTCGACACGGCTTCGGCTCCCGGGCGGAAATCGCCGTCACGCCCGAAAGGGGCAGCAGTGACACGAGGAACATCGCCACGGCGGACATCGGGGCCTAATTGGAAACTCGTTCGACGGGTTGCGTACGCCGTGATTGCCGTGATTTTGGTGCTCGAGGGCGTGTCGTTCGTCCGCTATGTCACCAAGCCATCGAGCTCTCCCTTTGGGGTGCGTACCGTCGAGTGGGTCCGCGCAAATGTGAGCTCCTCACTGGTCAATGAGATCGAGCGCCAGTACTACTCCTGGACTGCGCCATCAACGGGCGGGTCGACATTGACGGCATTGCCGTCGGTGGGCCTGGGCACGGTCAACCTCAACACCATCGCAGCCTCGCAGCGCCCCCCGCGCATCACCCCAGTGATCTCTCCTGCACTCCCGGGCGAAGGCGTCTGGAGATCGACGGGGCTGACAGTTGCGGGTGCACCCGCGGTGCTCGTGACGACCTTTCGCTCGGATCCCTCATATCCGCGGATGGTTGCGGGAGTGGCGTGGATTGATCAGCAGCAGGCGCGGGTGATCTATATCCCCGGCCGCTATGAGCCTGCGGGCGCCGGACCTCGTGGAACGATGGAGGTCCCGATGGCAGCGCGATCGCAGCTCCTTGCGACATTCAACAGCGGTTTTCGTCTTGAGGACATTCACGGCGGTGCATATGCATACGGGACGCTGTTTCGTCCATTGGTGAACGGCGTCGCGACCGCAGTGGGCTATAAGAATGGCATCACTGATGTCATCTCCTGGAGCGGCGGCCCGCGCCCGGGTTCCGACGTTGCCTACGCACGACAGAATCTTCCCTTAATTGTCGAGAACGGCCGTCCCAACCCGAATCTCAACGACAGTGCTCAATGGGGTG
>CAITWD010000040.1 GCA_903896045.1 uncultured Actinomycetes bacterium | reverse complement strand
CGCGATCAGTACCGCTGCTGCGCCGACCGACCCAAGCGCCGTGCGGGCAGCTCCACTCAGAGGAGTGCGGGGATGAGGCGAATCAGTCACGACCAAAGCGTAGCGTCAGACGTCGAGCTCGTTACGTGTCAGCGACATATTCCCCTGCCAACGCGCGATACTTACACAGCGCGTGAATATGGCGTCATCGGGGTTACTGGAGGGTCACATGTCAGGATGGCAAGTGCTGCTGTATCTCGTGCTGATCATTCTGATTGGCGTGGTGGTCTATGACCTTGTCCAGACCAAGCACACCATCCTGCGAAATTTTCCGATCATCGGACATTTGCGCTACATACTTGAGGCGATTGGGCCGGAATTGCGCCAATACATCGTCACCTCAAATGACGATGAGCGTCCATTTAGTCGCAATCAGCGCCGATGGATCTATACCTCCTCCAAGCGGGGAAATAATTACTTTGGCTTTGGCACCGACAATGCGATTGAGCGCACCCCCGGGTACATCATTATTCGCCAAGCCGCGTTTCCCGAACCTGCCCCACTTGTGGAGCATGGCCCTGATTACCCGGTTCCATGCGCCAAAGTTCTGGGCGGCGCGCGCGCGCGCCGTCATGCCTTTCGACCTCCTTCGATTGTCAATGTCTCTGGGATGAGTTTTGGTGCACTCTCGGGTGCCGCGGTCTCGGCGCTCAATGAAGGGGTCAAGATTGCCGGGTGCCTTCAGGACACGGGCGAGGGCGGGCTGTCGCCGTATCACCAACGCGGTGGTGATCTGATCTTTCAAATTGGAAGCGCTTACTTTGGCTGCCGCGACGCGAGCGGACGATTCTCATTGGATCGCGTTGTGGAGATGTGCACCGAGCATCCAATTCGCGCGATTGAGATCAAACTCAGCCAAGGGGCAAAACCCGGTGTCGGCGGGATGCTCCCCGGGAAAAAGGTCACACCAGAGATTGCTCGTGCCCGTGGCGTGCCCGTTGGCGTCGACTGTCATAGCCCCGCGGGACATGCCGAATTCTTTGATGTTGATTCGATGTTGGATTTTGTTGAGCGGATCGCTCAAGCCACCGGAGTACCTGTGGGGATTAAGTCGGCAGTTGGCGAAACGCAATTTTGGGATGACCTTGCCGACCACATGCTCACCGGCACCCGCGGTGTCGATTTCATCACGATTGATGGGGGCGAAGGGGGGACCGGTTCTGCGCCCCTGGTGTTCGCCGATCACGTCTCACTACCCTATGCCCAAGCCCACTCCACGGTGTACCGCAGTTTTGCGATGCGCGGCCTTGCCCATCGTGTGGTCTTTGTCGGATCGGGGCGATTAGGTCTTCCGGAATCGGCCTTGATGGCGTTTTCGCTCGGCGCCGACATAGTGCATGTCGGGCGCGAGGCGATGATGTCGATTGGATGCATTCAGGCGCAGCGGTGTCACACGGGGCGTTGCCCGAGCGGGGTTGCCACGCAGTCAGCCTGGTTGCAGCGCGGTCTGGATCCGGCATCCAAGGCGGTGCGTCTCGCAAATTACATCTGCGTGTTGCGTCGCGAAATTATCGCCCTGTCGCGAACCTGTGGTCATCCGCATCCGGCCTTTACATCGCTTGATCAGATTGCATTCATGGATGGCAACGCTCTGACGCCCGCAATCGATCGATTTGACCTGATCCCGGGGTGGTGCAAGCCCTCTCACGATGATCTGGAAAAGATCGCCCGAATCATGCGCGAGGGGCAGTACGCGAGTGTTTCGTGACCGATAGGGGTAAGGGCTTTATGAGTAATGAACCGACGCGTCGTCCGTGGCCGACATGGAGCTGGTATCTCATTGCGTGCGCGATCCTCGGGCTGCTACTGATCTCTGATCTGGCGGGATGGCTCGCACCTCTCGATCCAGTGCGTTCACCGTGAGTACGCGGTGTGATGCCGCCATTGTGGCCGAATACGGGACTGCTCCAAAATGGGAATCCTGGCCAACTCCAGTGCCCGGGCCGGGCGAGGCGCTGGTGCGATTTGAGGCAGCCGGCCTGAACCCCGTTGATCTCGCGATTGGTGCAGGGCGTTTTTATCTGCCGCTTCCCGCACCTCCATATGTCGCCGGAGCCGAGGCGGTGGGGACGATCGTGTCATCTGTGCGGTGGGCGCCGGGAACACGCGTGTGGAGTCTCTCTCCTGTAGGGAGATTTTCAGAGCTCTTTGTTGCTCGTGATGACGAGCTTATTGCCGTTCCTGGAGGGGTGGATCCCAAAATTGCTGCAGCAATGGGCATCGCGGGCCTCGCTGGGTGGTCACCGATTGTGACTCGAGGCGGACTTTCTCCAGGAGAACGGGTGCTGGTACTTGGTGCATCGGGAATCGTCGGGCAGGTGGCAATCCAGACGGCCCGTGCCCGCGGTGCAGGGCACATTGTGGCGGTTGCGCGCAGCATGGATGGCCAAACCCGCGCGCGCGCCTGCGGCGCGCATGTGGCCTGTGGCCTCAGTGACGCAGAAATTGCCGCGAGCACGGGAGAGGGAATTGACCTTATCGTCGATACCTTGTGGGGATCTCCGGCCATGAGCGCATTGGGATTGCTCTCGAGTTCTGGGCGTCTTGTGCAGATCGGAAGCGCGGCCGCGCAGTCGGCGGATCTGGTGGCTGGTCCACTGCGCGGACGCCGCATCGATATCCGCGGTTTCAGCGTGTTTAGCGAACCCTTTGACGAGATGGCGACCCAATACCCTGCATTGTGCGAGGCGGCGCAGCGCGGAGAGATTGCGATTGGGATTGATGCAATTGACGTGCGCGACATTGCCGATGCATGGAGCGCGCAGGCGCAGCAGTCCTCAGGACGAAAGTTCGTTCTCGTCGCTGAATGAAGAATCGGTCGATGGGATGAGATCGGCGCCGTAACGCGCATCGAGCGCGAGATGGTCGTCTCGTCGGGTGACCGCACCAAAGTCGTTAAAGCCGATCGTCGGATGCGGGTTCGCCCGCATTGTGCCCTGGGTTGCAAGCTCCGAGAATGCATCTTGCAACGCGCGAGTTGCCGCAAAGAGGCCGGCGACTGGGGTGACGATCAGGTCATAGCCCAATTCGTGAAGCTCGCCGGTCGTCAGAAGTGGGGTTTTCCCGCCCTCGACCATGTTGGCGACCCGAATTGCACCGGGGGTTGCGTCTGCGATCCGTGTGAGCTCATCGATTGAGGCAGGCGCCTCAACAAATATCGCATCGACACCAAGGGCATGTGCCGCCTGCGCCCGCTCGATCGCCTCGGTCAGTGAGCGGGCGGCACGCGCATCGGTGCGCGCCACGAGAAAGAGATCGATGCCCTCCTCGCGCAGGTCGCGAATTGCGCGCAGTTTTGCAAGCCATTCATGCGTCTCGATTACGGTTTTGCCGTCAAAGTGGCCACAGCTTTTTGGCCACTGTTGATCCTCCAAAAACACCCCGTGTGCACCGGCCGCAAACAGCTCACGGGCAGTGTGTTGCGCCGAGCGAGCATTGCCGTACCCCGTGTCGGCATCCGCGATGATGATCATCTTCGATGCCCGGCAGGCATCTCGCGTTGTCGCCGCAATGTCGGTTGGCGTCAGATATCCCATATCTGGCTCGGCGCGCCGCGCCGCGGACACGGCGAATCCTGAGACAAACCCCACCGAAAAACCGGCCTGCTCGGCCAGACGCGCGCTCAAGCCGTCATAGATTCCGGGCATGTTGATGGTCTGGCCTGCGGCGAGCATGGTGCGGAGATGTTGCGCGGACATCGAAATCTGTGCCTGGTCGTTGATCGTGGGCATGTAGAGCGTATCGCCGATTGATTGTCACGGGCAGCCAGAATCCGGATTTCTCCCTTTCCGAGCGGTAATGGGTAAGGACAGCCGTCATGGGCCCGGTGACCGAAAACCGTTGCTACCATCACCCTATGAAGTCTCGGCTGAGATTCGTTCTGGCGTTGACCGTTGCACTCGCCTTGGGTGGTCTGTTGCTGTTTTTTAGCATCGGTGGCGCGCTGCAAACCTACGTGTCTCCTGCGGGCCTTCTCAAAAGTCCTCCCGGACAGACCTACCGCCTTGACGCAATTGTCTCTGACCAGCCCTTGGTGAATCCGCAGGACGCGGCCGATGGGCCGAATGGCCTGACATTTCTGGTCCACGACAAGGAGCGCACCGCGGTGCGGGTGCAGGTCCTCTACACCGGCAATGTCCCCGACGCTTTTAAGGCGGGTCGTGAAATCGTCATGACGGGTGAGCGCAGAGGAAACACCTTTGTTGCGCAACGTGGTTCGATGATCACATTATGTCCATCAAAGTTTGTGAGCAAACCCGACCCTCCAACGCCTGCTGCCGCAAAGAGTTGAGTACGTGAGTCTTCTCGGGCGCGCGCTCGTGCTGTTGGCACTGCTGTGCGCGATCTTTGCCATTGGTGCAGCGCTCTGGTCACGGCGCCCGGGACAGCAGG
>CAITWD010000039.1 GCA_903896045.1 uncultured Actinomycetes bacterium | reverse complement strand
GGCGGCGCAAAGGGCAAGCGCATGGCGCTCCCCAACGCCAAGATCATGATCCACCAGGTGTCGAGTGGATTCTCTGGGCAGGCCTCAGATATCGAAATCCACGCTCGCGAAGTCATTCAACTGCGCCACAAGCTCGATGAAATTTTGTCGCTGCATACAGGACAAGACCTGGAAAAGGTGAAAGCGGATACCGAGCGCGATAACTTCATGAGTTCTGAGGAAGCGCGGGAGTACGGCATCGTCGATCGGGTGATTTCCTCGCACTAGCTGCGGGTCGGTTCCCGACTTATCCTGAGGTACTGATGGCCAAGTCTTCTGATCCAAATGAGCAGCTGCTGTGCAGTTTTTGTGGCAAGACGCAGCGGCAGGTGAAAAAGCTCATTGCGGGTCCAGGTGTCTACATCTGCGATGAATGCATTGATCTGTGCAACGAGATCATTGACGAGGAATTGGCGGTGCCGCCAACCTTCGATTTGGAGACGCTTCCTCGGCCTCAGGAGATCTACGACGTCCTGAATGAGTACGTCGTTGGGCAGGTTGAAGCCAAGCGCACCTTGTCGGTGGCGGTGTACAACCACTACAAGCGCGTGCAGATGATGTCTGCCGGCGAGTCGGATATTGAGCTGCAAAAAAGCAATATTTTGCTGCTCGGACCGACCGGTTGCGGCAAGACCCTGCTTGCACAGACCCTTGCTCGAATTTTGAATGTGCCCTTCGCGATTGCCGACGCAACGGCGTTGACTGAAGCTGGGTATGTCGGTGAGGACGTTGAGAATATTCTCCTCAAGCTGATTCAAGCTGCCGATTTTGATGTCAAGCGTGCCGAAACAGGGATTATCTACATCGATGAGGTCGACAAAATCGGCCGCAAGGCAGACAACCCGTCGATTACACGCGATGTGTCGGGCGAGGGCGTGCAGCAAGCGCTCTTGAAGATCCTTGAAGGAACTGTGGCCTCTGTGCCTCCGCAAGGTGGGCGCAAGCACCCGCACCAAGAGTTCCTGAGTATCGACACAACCAACATCCTGTTTATCTGTGGCGGCGCATTTGCCAGCCTCGAGCAGATTATTGAGCGCCGGATTGGTCGTCGTGGCGTGGGTTTTGCCGCGGATGTGCGATCTAAGCGTGAGCATGATCCCCACGGCATATTTAGTCAGGTGCTCCCTGAGGACCTGATGAACTACGGCCTCATCCCAGAATTCATCGGACGGTTGCCCGTGATCTCGGCGGTCCACCAATTGAGTCGCGAGGATCTGGTCCAGATTCTCACTGAGCCGCGTAATGCGCTGACCAAGCAGTACAAGCGCTTTTTCAGTTTCGATCGAGTAGATCTCGCATTCGCCGATGAGTCGCTTGCCGCGATTGCCGACCGAGCGCTTGCGCGGGAGACCGGTGCACGTGGGCTGCGGACCATCGTCGAGGCCGCATTAATGGATGTGATGTTTGATCTGCCATCGCGGGATGATGTGGTCAAATGCGTCGTGACGCGCGAGACCATCGAAAAGGGATTGCCGCCGACACTGGTTACCGAAGCCCCTGGGCGTGAGCGTCGCGCCGAGGCTGGCGGGTGAGCGAGGCCGATAAGACCCCACAGGCCGCGGGCGGGGCTGACCTTCGATACGACCCCGCGGTGGATGAACCCCGTTGGGTCGATGCATGGGAGCACTCCGGGGCACTTCGCGCAGATCCGACATCGGGTAAGCCTGCGTACAGCATTGCAATCCCGCCGCCGAACGTCACCGGCGCCCTCCATATGGGCCACGCGCTCAACAATTCCATCCAGGATGTGTTGATTCGCGCGCATCGCATGGCGGGCTTTGAGACCTTGTGGATCTGCGGGACCGATCACGCGGGGATCGCGACCCAGGCCCAGGTCGAAAAGGCGCTGACCCGCGAGGGGCTTGATCGCCGGGAGCTTGGTCGAGAGGGCTTCCTTGCCCGGGCGTGGGAATGGCGAGAAGAATATGGCGGCACGATTATCGGGCAGCTGCGCCGACTCGGCGCCACGCTTGATTTTTCACGCGAGCGGTTCACTCTTGATGAGGGCTATGCGACTGCCGTGCAACGGGCGTTCGTTGACTTGTACGACAAGGGTCACATCTATCGCGATCACTACATGGTCAATTGGGATCCAGGACTTGGATCGGCGATCTCTGATCTCGAAGTTGAGGACCGCGAGGTCACCGATGCGCTGATTGAGATCGCATACCCGCTCTCGGATGGATCGGGTGAATTAATTGTTGCCACGGTGCGTCCCGAGACGATGCTGGGTGATACAGCGGTTGCGGTGCATCCCGAGGATGAGCGCTACCAGCACCTGATCGGCACAACCTGCATCCTGCCGCTCGTCGGTCGTGAATTGCCGATCATTGCGGATGAGTATGTGAAACCCGAGTTCGGCACCGGGTGCCTCAAGGTCACGCCCGCGCATGACCCCAACGACTTTGATCTGGCCCGGCGTCATTCGCTTGCGGCGATCAGCGTCATCGGCGAAGACGGATTGATTGTGGCGGAGATGGGTCAGCGCTACGCGGGGCTTTCGCCTGCGGAGTGCTCCGCACGCATCCTGGAGGATCTTGCGACGTCGGGGAACCTACGCGGCAGCGCGCCATATACCCACGTGGTGCCGTTCTCTCACCGGTCGGGACGCCGTGTTGAGCCACTGATTTCGCTGCAATGGTTTTGCGATATGAAGCGCCTGGCGGAGCCAGCCATTCGGGCGGTCGAGACGGGCCAAGTGAACTTCACTCCTGCGCATTGGGCGGGTGTCTATGTCCGTTGGATGCAAGAGATTCGTCCATGGTGTCTCTCGCGTCAACTCTGGTGGGGTCATCAGCTTCCGGTGTGGTACCGCGGTGAGCAGATCTACGTCGGGCTTGATGCGCCCGAGGGTGACGGTTGGGTCCGGGATGAGGACGTTCTCGACACCTGGTTTTCATCAGGCTTGTGGCCATTTGCGACCCTGGGGTGGCCGGAATCTACCGATGAGCTCGCCACTTTCTATCCAACAAATGTGCTCTCGACTGCACGCGACATCATCTTTTTGTGGGTCGCGCGGATGGTGATGCTCGGGATCGAGTACATGGACGAACCGCCGTTTTCTGATGTCTATATCCACTCCGTGATCCAAGCGGCTGATGGCCGACGAATGAGCAAGAGTCTCGGCACCGGCGTCGATCCGCTTGAGTTGATTGCCGAGCATGGTGCAGATGCGCTCAGGTTCGGGTTGCTGTTGATGAGCAGCCAACAGGATGTGCGCTTCTCAGCGGAAAAGATCCGCCAGGGGCGACAGCTGGTCACAAAAATTTGGAATGCAACGCGATTGGTGGTGGGGCGTGGGGGGCGTGCGGGAGCCGCAACACCGCCCGTCGCGGTCACCCCGGCAGATCGCTGGATGGCCTCGCGGGTCACCGAAGCAGTGGAGCTGTGTACGCAACTCATTTCGACGTATGACTTCAGTCGACTCGCCGACGTGTTGTACCACTTGGTCTTCGATGAATACTGCGACTGGTATCTCGAGATGCTCAAGCGCGACGCGGCGACCGCTGAGATCGCCGGCGATCTCCTCGAACAGATCCTTGCGCTTGTGCATCCGGTCATGCCGTTTGTGACCGAGGCATGCTGGGAACAGATGCCCGGGGCGCAGGGCTTGATGTTGTTGCATGCCCCACCTCGTGCACCTGGTGCCCGCGACCATGCGGCAGAACAGATGATGGCGACCCTCCAAGAGGCAGTCACTTCGGTGCGGGCATTCCGCAGCCGGCATCAGATCAGCCCCAAGGTGGCGCTCGCGGCGCAGATTGATGGCGCGGACTTCGGTGATATGTTGGAAGCATTCGTCAGCTTGGCGAACGTGGAGATTGGCGCGCTTGATGATGACGCGCAGGTGCTGACCTTGACGCGTGGGCAGATGCGCGTCGCGCCCCCGTTGGGCGAAGTCGATCGGGATGCGGAGCTCGGTCGCGTGCGTGTCGAGATTGCGCGCGTCGAGAAGGAATTGGCACGCGCACAATCCATGCTCTCCAATGATCGTTTTCTTTCTCGGGCACCGCAGGATCTTGTCGCCGCGGAGCGAGAAAAGGTCGCTCGGTTCGATACGGAGCTCGTCGTATTGCGGGAGCAGATCGAGGCGCTCGGGACGTGACCCTCGATGACGCGCTCGCCTATGTCGAGAGCCTCGACATCTTGGGCATGCGCTTTGGCCTGGAGCGCATGCATGCAATTTTGGCGGAGCTCGGTAATCCGCATACGGCCGCCCCTGCAATTCATGTGGTGGGAACAAACGGGAAGACCTCGACAACGCGCTTGATTGCGGAGCTGCTCGCCGCGGAGGGTCTCGAGACAGGTGCGTATGTGTCACCCCATGTCATGTCATGGGTGGAACGCATCATTGTGCGAGGTACGCCGATCGATGAGCATGCGTTTGCGCAGGCGATTTCGGATGTGCAGGACGCGGTCATGCGACTCGGCTATGACCGGGGCGACGATATGGTGACCCAATTTGAGGTCGTGACCGCCGGGGGATTTGTTGCCCTCGCGGCCGCCGAAGTTGATGTGTTCGTGATCGAGGCCGGTCTCGGCGGCAGGTATGACGCGACCAATGTCCTCGACGGTGGAAAGGTCAGTGTTCTGACCAATATCGCGCTTGAGCACACCGATCTCCTTGGTGACACGGTCGCCCAGATTGCCGCGGAGAAGCTGGCGATCGTGCCGGAGGACTCCGACAAGCTTGTTGTCGGAGCACTCTCGAGCGATGCAGCCGCCGCAGTCGCCAAGGTGATGGAGGATCGGCAATTGCGCGGATGGTGCGTCGGGGGCGAAGTGGGCCTCACGCGGAGCGCCGCGGGTGACGTGGTACGTGTCGCGGACACGATCTATCCCAATCTGCGTATTGGGGCCGGTGGGGCGTATCAGCATGAAAATGGTGCACTCGCGATCGCCGCCGCACAACGGTTTCTTGGCCGGCCATTGGACCTCGTCGCAGTGCGCGCGGTCTGTGGCCAGTTCCGGGTTCCCGGGCGGTACGAGGTCTTTGCGGGGCGGCCGACGGTCATCATTGACGGTGCGCACAACCCTGCTGGTATGGACGCGCTTGCGCGCTCGATCCAGGAGCTTCGACCAGAGCAGACCATTATCGTGACCTCCATCTTGAGCGATAAAGATGCGCGATCAATGCTTGCTTCGTTGGTGGGCCGATGTGCGCGGATCGTTGCCACACGTTCATCACACCGACGTGCGATTGATCCGATCGAGATTGCGCACACAGCTCAGTCGTTGGGTGTGAGGGTGGAAGTGGTCTCCGACCCTGCTGCGGCGCTCGATCGCGCGAGAGAGGTGGCCGGACCCGATGGCACTGTGCTTGTGTGTGGCTCGCTGTATCTACTCGCGGATCTGCGTCCGTTGCTCGATACGGCGATTGATGCCGGGGATGGGGATGATGCAGGCAAGTAATCCGATTGTGCGAGAAATCCCCTGCTATGCTCGCGCCGCACCTTTTGGGAACGAGCTTGGATGCCATCTTTTGGAAACAGCGACCCCTTCACGAACGTGACCAGTTTTTTTAATTCCGGCCTGTGGGGCGCAATGCGTCTTGGCCTGGAGGTCTTTTTCGTACTCCTGTGGCTGTCGCTGATCTGGTGGACCTATCAGGATGTGCGTCGTCGATCCGAGAGCACTGCCCTCGGCACGATTGCATTGCTGTTGGCCATCTTCTTGCCGTTCGTGGGCCCAGTGATCTATCTGATCATTCGCCCGCCCGAGCTGCTGATTGATGCACGTGAGCGTGAGCTTGAATTGGTTGCGCTCGAGCGTCGGCTTGAAGAGTTAGGTGACGAGGAAGGCCGTCGCATCGTTGCCCGCATGATTACTCGTGAGGGCGTCACGGTGCAGAACACTGCCGAGACCAATGACATGTTGCGCAGGGCGGGTGCGGTGACGTCTGAGCAACTTGGTGCGCTTGAGCAACGGTTGAGTGAGATTGAGCTGCGTCTGCGGGTCACCGATCGCATTCGTCAAGAGGCGCCAGCCCCAGCACCGTCGATCAGCTCGAGCAGCGAGACCGATCGGAGTCGGACCGTGCGTCGAAGTGACGCAGAACGGAGTCGTCCGACGCGACGTAGCGATGAAAATGCAGAACAGAGTCGTCCGACGCGACGTATCGATGAAAATGCAGAACAGAGTCGTGCACCGTCGGGCCGACGTACACGACCTGACACACCGAGAGATTCTGGAGGAACGCGTTGAGCGAACGCTCATTTGTGATGATTAAGCCCGATGGGGTTGCTGCTGGATTGACCGGGGAGATCGTCTCGCGCATCGAACGGCGTGGGCTCGTGATTGCCGGCTTGAAAAAGCTCACCGTGACGCGTGCTGCTGCCGAGGCGCATTACGCCGAGCACGCCGACAAGCCCTTCTTTGGCGAGTTGGTGGATTTCATTACCTCGGGCCCTGTCGTGATGTTGGCCGTTGACGGACAGGGTGCGATTGGTGCACTCCGCACGATGATGGGTGCGACCAATCCGTTGAATGCTGCTCCAGGAACCATCCGCGGTGACTTTGCGCTTGATGTCGGCCAGAACATCATTCACGGCTCCGATGGTGAGGAATCCGCTGCGCGCGAACTCGCGCTGCATTTCTCCGAGTTGTGATTTATCTTGCATCGCGCTCGCCCCAGCGGCGAGCGCTGATTGCGAGTCTTGGCTGCCCGTATCGGGTCGTGGCCTCGAATGTTGGAGAGATCACCCATGGCGACGATCCACGTACGATCGTTGCCGATAACGCCCGTGCCAAGGCCCTCGACGTCGCAGCGCGTGCGGGAATTCCCGTGAACGGCGCGATTATTGGCGCAGACACTGAAGTGGTCGTCGATGGAGTGGTGCTCGGGAAGCCGCGTGATGTCGAGGATGCACGCCGCATGCTCCTAGAATTGTCGGGGCGCACACATCAGGTGATGACGGGTTTTCAGATCCTGACGCGCAATCGTGCACATGCCGGGGTCGAGGTTGCTGCTGTGACCATGCGCACACTCTCTGATCGCGAGATTGACTGGTACGCCGCGACGGGAGAATGGCGTGAGCGCGCCGGTGGATATGCCATTCAAGGCGCGGGCGCCGTACTCATCTCGCGTCTCGATGGAGATATTTCGACCGTCGTGGGGTTGCCGATTGCCCGAATTGCCCAGATTCTCATCGAGGAGGGGCTGTGGCCGTTCGATGCCGCGCGCGAGCGACACACCGTGTCCGAATCTGACGACGCATTACTATGAACGGCGAATGTTGTCGTTGAAGTGTTATGTACCGCAGGTTTCTGACCGATCTGGGATAAAGGGATAGCAGAGAAACTTCGTTCTTCATGCGACCCCGCACTACAGCCATTCCCATGAAGCAGCAGTGGCGCGGGGACGCGCCACTGCGCAGAAGAGAGGTCTCAGAATGAACCCCGCAACAACCGCTGTTGTTCTGGTCGGATACCAGAATGATTATTTTGCGCTTGATGGCATCTTGCGTGGCGTGATCGAAGACTCACGCAACGTGGATGCTGTGCTCGAGAACACGATGCGTTTTTTACGCGCGACCGCAGACACCGAGCTGACGATGATCTCCACTCCGATCATTTTGACTCCTGACTACCGCGCGTTGGCAAGCCCTGTGGGAATTCTCCACGCCATCAAGGATTCGGGAGCATTTTCTGCGGGCACAGTCGGCGCTGAGGACATCCCGGAGTTCAAAGAGTTTGGTGATCGGATCCTGTCGGTATCAGGCAAGGAGGGTTTCAACGCCTTTTCCGACACCCTGCTCGACGATGTCTTGCGCGAGCGTGGCATTCAAGATGTGCTTGTCGCGGGGATGGTGACCTCATTGTGCATCGACTCCACCGGGCGCGCCGCCTATGAGCGTGGGTATGACGTGACCATTCTTTCTGACTGCACCTCCGCCAGAACCGCGACCGAACAGGACTTTTTCTGCGAGAACGTGTTTCCGCTCTATGGCCGCGCCATTACCAGTACCGAGGCGCTTGCTGAAATGATGGAGCTCGCCGCCTAGCACGCGGCACAACAACATGGGCGGTTCCCCCGAGCAGCACATCGACCCGTCGCTGGCCACCGATTTACATGTGGAGGCGACCTATCGTCTGACCGAGGCCCTTGTCGCCGCCGAAGAACGGATGCGTCGACGCATTGAGCTGCTCTCCGAGGTGGTTTTCGAGACCACCTCGGACGGGGATCTTGTGTTCTTGAACGGTGCGTGGAAGGCGCTTGTCGGCGACGAGCCCGCCCGGTGCTTAGGGCAATCGCTTGTGGGGTTCTTTCATCCCGAGGATCGCGCGCTGGTTGCTCGGGCATTGCGCGGTGACGGCGCCGATGTCTCGCGGGTGCGTGTGCGGCTTGTGGGCAACCCCCAAGAGCTGAGGTGGGTGCGGTTATCCACCGCACAGATCACCCATGGTGGAACGGTGGGTGTGCTGCATGACATCACCGCAGACAAGCGTGCAGAGGATGAGCTTGCAACGCTCTCATTGGTTGCCAGCTCGACCGACAACATGGTGATCATCACCGATGTCATGGGGGCCATTGAATGGGTGAATGCCGCATTCGAGCGTCGGACCGGGTACGCCCTACAAGAGATCGCCGGTCGACGGCCCGGGACGTTTCTTCAGGGTCCAAAAAGTGATCAGCGTGCGGTGGCACGCATTCGCAGTGCAATTGCCAACCGTCGCTCGATTCGCGAGGAGATCATCAACTACACCAAGTCCGGAGAGGAATATTGGGTCGTTGTGCAGATCACCGCGGTACAGAACTCCGATGGCGTTGTTGATCGCTTTATTGCCGTGCAGACCGATTCAACTGCGCGCAAGTCCCAGGAGCAGGAGATTCTTCGCCAGAAGGAAGAGCTTGAGGATCGGGTGTTACTTCGTACCGCAGAACTCGCAAAGGCAAAAGAAGATGCTGAGTCCGCGGCGCTTTCCAAAAGCGTGTTTGTTGCCAATATGAGTCATGAGATTCGGACGCCGCTCAATGCAATCATCGGGCTGTCGCATCTGTGTCTGGACACCGAGCTCACCGCACGGCAGCGGGACTATTTGACCAAAACAGAGCGGGCTGCCAATAATCTCGTGCGGATCGTCAATGACATTTTGGATTTCTCGAAGATCGAGGCAAATGCATTGGTGCTCGAATACGCACCCTTTGAGCTCGCTGCCGTGCTTGGGAATGTCGATGCGGTGGTGGGTACCCTCGCCCGCGCGAAGCAGCTCGATTTTGTGATTGATGTCGCCGGTGACGTTCCGAAATGGATCCTTGGCGATTCGTTACGCGTGGAGCAGGTGCTCCTGAATTTGGTGAGCAACGCCGTCAAATTCACCGACCATGGCGGGGTATCGATCGAGGTGCGTCAGTTGTTCTCGCAACGGTTGGGGCATTGTCTCGAGTTTGTCGTCCGGGATACAGGGATTGGCTTGAACCCCGGGCAGGCAGAATTCCTCTTTGAGGCATTTGCCCAAGCCGATAGCTCGACGACGCGTCAATATGGCGGTACTGGTTTGGGGCTCGCAATCTGTAAGCGCCTTGTCGAGCAAATGGGTGGAACCATTCGGGTGGAGAGTATCCCCACCAAGGGGAGCGCCTTCACCTTTGCGGTCGCCGTCGATGCAGCTCCGGCTCAATTGAGTCCTCCGGTGCCGCTCGGGGGCGCAGGAGTACGTCTGGATGACACACGGATCCTCGTGGCGGAAGACAACGAGTTTAATCAGCAGGTCGCCAAAGAGCTCCTTGAATCTGTCGGTGCCGAGGTCGTAATCGCACGTAACGGCGCAGATGCGCTTGCATGCCTTGAGCGCGATTCCCGCATCGATATTGTCCTAATGGATATCCAGATGCCAGGAATGGATGGAATCGAGGCAACCCGACGTATTCGCGCGAATCCTCGCCACGCCGGCCTCGTGGTGATTGCAATGACAGCAAATGCCGGGGTTGACGACCGTGCGCGCTGTATCGCGGCCGGCATGGATGATTTTCAGATCAAGCCAATCGTGCCTGCGCATCTGTTTGCGGTGCTTGCGAAGTGGCTTCCTGACCAGGATCGAGCGCTGCGTGATGTCGACACCGACCATGACCTCGACGCGGTCCCGTCGGTGCAATTTGATGTGCTGGCAACATTGCTGCAGCATGATGCAACCCAGATTGCGCGGTTCTCAGAGATGTTTCTTGCGGCCGGGCGTGACACGCTCGTCGAGATGGAAGTGGCGTACGTCGCGAACGACCTTCATGAAATCGGGCGCCTTGCGCATCGGGTCAAATCATCTGCGGCAACGGTAGGGGCGGTACCATTCGCCGAGAAGTGCGCGGAGATTCAAGCGGCCGTGCAATCGAGTGACGTTGCGCGCGTTGGCCGGGGGATCGGATTTTTGAAACGAGAAATTGAGCGTATCGCGACCTCCTTTAACTCCAGGAATGGGCATTCTTCGGCCAGGGGCGATACCGATGCCTGATTTTGGAGAACTCCGAATACTGATTGTCGATGACGACCCGTTCATGCAGGAGATTCTCGACCAGATACTGCGACAGCTCGGTGTGTGCGAGATCTGGAAGGCAGGAGATGGTCTGGTGGCGCTTGAGATTCTGGACCATGCGCCCCTCCCCATAGATATCGTTCTTTGCGATCTCGATATGAGCGGTATGGATGGGATTTCGTGTATCCGCCATCTTTCAGAGCGCAATTTTGCGGGTGGAATCCTGGTGATGTCGGGGTCTGGGCAACGTTTGGTGTCCTCGGTGGCCGATCTCGTGCAAGAACATCGACTCAACCTACTTGGCGCGATGTCGAAGCCTCCGAATGCGCGTGATATCGCAGATACATTGGCGAATTATGACCCTCGCATCCATCGCGGAAACGGGGTTTCCTCATTGGCGCAGCACGCGGAGGCCTTTACGGTGGAGCAGCTGCGCACAGGTCTTGAACAGGGATACGCCGACATTGTCGTGCAACCCCAGGTTGCCCTTCATGATCGACGCTTGGTTGGGTGCGAGGTGCTCTTGCGATGGAGAGATCC
The DNA here is from genome assembly GCA_903896045.1 of uncultured Actinomycetes bacterium. GTDB lineage: Bacteria > Actinomycetota > Thermoleophilia > Miltoncostaeales > Miltoncostaeaceae > CAITWD01. Next base: position 5,948 of record CAITWD010000039.1, on the reverse strand, counting down.
GGATCGAGGGGGCATCTCACCAGCCGAGGTCATCCCGATTGCCGAGGCCAATGGCCTGATCGATGAATTAACGCGACAAATATTGCAGCGTTCGGTGAGGTGCTTGGCCAATTTCCATCGGCTCGGAGTGCATGTTCGGATGTCGGTGAATGTCTCGGCCATGAATTTGGCACGCACGGTGTTTCCCGACGAGTTGGCAACCATCGTGGCCGAGGCGAATCTTTCCCCTCGAGATATCGTGATTGAGGTGACCGAGGGGCGAATATTCGACCAGCCAGCGGTGACCACCGATGTCTTGGGCCGATTAAGCCTCTTTGGCTTCGGGCTCTCGATTGATGATTTTGGCACTGGCTATTCGGGTCTCGAGAAACTTCGCCATCTGCCATTTACGGAGCTCAAGATCGATCGGACATTCGTGCACGGGGCAGCCGTTGATCCATCGCTTGCGGTGATCTTGCGCACCGCCGTCACCCTTGGTCGGTCACTCGGGATGACGGTCGTCGCAGAAGGGGTTGAAGATCAGGTTGACTGGGATTTTCTCGCGTCGACTGGATGCGACGAGGTGCAGGGGTATTTGGTCGCAAAACCGATGCCGACCTCAGATTTCCCGGTCTGGGCCGCAGAGTGGCAGCGTACGGCGATCGCCATGCAGCCCTCCGGCTAAAAGAGCGGGGGGTAGCGCTCCAAAAGTTCCTTATGGCGTCGGGAGCGCTCTTCCGCGGCAATTTCTGCAGGGTCATGGGTTTTATCCCGCATGCGCCTGAGCGTTTCAAGGATCTCGTGTCGCCGCTGCGCACGCGCTTTCTCGTCCTGATCGGCGCGCCGCATTGCGCGGCGATAGGAGCTGTTGTCATCTGCGAACAAGGGCGTCATGCGTCTATCAGGGTAGCGAACAGCCGCGTCGTCGGCGTGTGGAATGTTGTCTCGATCTCGTCACATTTGCACGCGACGTTGCATCCTGCCCGTCTGATTGTGGTCTTTGGCTACACCTGGGCTAATATCGACACTGAATTGCCCGCATTCCGCAGGGTGTCATCACGGCAAGGAGCATCTCATCGGGTTTCTCGGTTACCTGACTGGGTTTGGCGGTCGCGACATGGCGGTCGACCTCGGCACTGCAAACACGCTTGTCTACGTGCGTGGTCGCGGCATTGTGCTCTCGGAACCATCTGTGGTGGCGATCGATCAGCGCACCAATGAAGTCCATGCGGTGGGGATTGAGGCCAAACGCATGCTTGGGCGCACGCCGGGCAATATCACTGCGATCCGACCATTGAAGGACGGCGTGATTGCTGACTTTGATGTCACCGAGCAGATGTTGCGCCACTTCATTCAAAAGGTGCACCAAAACCGCTGGGCGCATCCACGTGTGGTGGTGTGCGTTCCCTCTGGAGTGACCGGGGTGGAAAAGCGCGCCGTTGAGGAGGCGACACTCTCGGCTGGGGCGCGTCAGGCATATCTCATCGAGGAGCCAATGGCTGCTGCGATTGGGGCAGGCCTGCCGGTTGCCGAACCGACTGGAAGCATGGTCGTCGATATCGGTGGCGGTACCACGGAGGTCGCCGTGATCTCGCTCGGGGGAATTGTGGTTGCACAATCCATCCGGGTCGGAGGCGATGAGATGGATGAGGCCGTTATTAACTGGGTCAAGCGTGAATATAAGCTGATGATCGGAAGTCAGACCGCAGAGGAAGTGAAGCTCGAGATTGGCTCCGCGTATGCATTGCGTGAAGAGGTGCAAGCCGAAATCCGTGGCCGCGACATGATCTCTGGGCTCCCCAAGACCGTTGTGTTGTCCTCGGAAGAGGTGCGTGAGGCTCTCGAGGAACCGGTGAATCAGATCGTCGATGCCGTGCGCAGTACTCTCGACAAGACTCCGCCGGAACTTGCCTCTGACATCATGGACCGCGGAATCATGCTTGCGGGTGGCGGCGCATTGCTGCAGGGGCTCGATGAGCGGCTCCGACGAGAAACCGAGATGCCGATCCATGTTGCCGAGTCTCCGCTGACGTGCGTCGCTATTGGTTCGGGTCGTTCGTTGGAAGAGTTTGAAGTGATGCGCCGATCCAGTAAGGGGCGCTCGCGCCGCCGCTACTAGGTGAGGGCGACGCGCGCCGACGCCGGTGAGTAATTCAGGTCACACCCCGCTTGCGCAACGCCGCATTCTTGCCCGTCGTCTGATTATCGGCGGCCTTGTTGTTGTGTGCGTCATTACCCTGTCGGTCTTCGCGCGCGAGACGAATTCGGGCACATTGCATCGGGTCCAAAATATTTCCGGGACCGTGGTAACTCCGCTGCAGCAAGGCGCCAGTCGCGCGATTGCTCCTGTGCGCAATGCATGGGGATGGTTCACCGATGTGTTGCACGCGCGCGATCGTGCGGCCCAGCTCGCGCGGGATAATCAGGCACTTCGCACAGAGCTCGTCCAGGGGCAATTCGGTGCCGAGGAGCAGCAGCGGCTCGCCAAGCTCGCGACGATCGGGAGCGAGTGGCGTGCCGATTACGCCCAGGTGCCTGCGGAAATCATTGGCCGGTCGCCATCGCCATGGTATGAGCAAGTGAGAATCGATAAGGGCACCAATGACGGTGTGATCGTGAATTCGCCCGTCCTCGGCGCGGCCGATGTTGGTGCCGGTCTTGTCGGGGTTGTGACCCAAGCTGGCCCAGTGAGTTCTGTGGTGAGCTTCTTGTCGGATCCCCGAACCAGTGTGGGCGTGACGATCGTCAATAGCGATGGGGGCATTGGGTTGCTGCAGCCGACCGCTCCAGGTGCATTCTCAATCACCGGGATTCCTGCCCAAAGCCCGGTTGGCAACGGTGATCCGGTAATGACTGCAGGGTTCTCGCAATTCGGACTGCAATCGATTTATCCGCGAGGGATCCCAATCGGTTTGGTAACTGGCGTTGGTCGCGGCGAGGTCGATGTCACCCAGACCGTGCAATTGTCGCCATTTGTGAACCCGGACTCTCTTGCCTATCTCGTTGTGCTTGCCCCGAAAAGTGTTCTTGCACGGCAGCGGGCGGCCACCCCGTGAGCACGCGTCCATCCATGATGATGTCTGCCGCTGGGGCATCTGCAGGGGCGCCTCGCGTGACGGTGCCCCCACGTGTCCCGGCGATCATTGCAATTGCGTGTGTTGCGGTACTTCTCCAAGTCAGCGTGATGCCATTTTTGACCGTGGCGCAGGGAATGCCCGATCTTTTGGTCTGCGCTGTCGTGAGTATTGCGGTTTTTCGCGGCGCGCTTGTGGGAGCAATTGTTGGCGCGGTTGCGGGGCTGTCGGTCGAGCTCTTGGCGCCTGTGGGCACACTCGGCGCCCTGGGATTACTGTACCTCGTGGTGGGGTACGCGCTTGGTCGGCTGTGTGAGCGCGAGGGTGTTCGGGAATTTCTCCCGGTCGTACTGTTCTGCGTGATCGGTGAATGCGTTGTACAAGTGGGTGAGCTTGCGATGCAGGTGCTGTTGGCACGACCGCTGATTGCCGGTGATGTTGCGCGCGAGGTGCTTGCCGCGTTGATTCTGACCGGGTTCATCGCGGTTCCGATCCATGTGATCATCCGTAAGGTATTACGGGCGCCTCGCGTCATCGAGCCATACCGGATGCCGGGCGACGGATGAGTTCGCGAATCGTCTCACCGGCGAGTGATCCCGGGCCTGGACGGCGGCGTCAACGCCCGTTGAATCCGCAGACTGCCTTTCGTATAGCGGTCATTGGTGGAACCTTTCTGGCGGCACTCGGCATTTTGGTGACCCGCTTATGGTTCATGCAGGTGCTCGATGCACAAGGGTATGCCCAAGCGGCAACGGCAAATAGCGTGCGGACGGTCATTGCCCCCGCGCCTCGAGGACTCATCACCGACCGAACCGGCAAGGTCACACTCTCAACCAACGTGCCGAGCGTGAATGTCGTCGGATTTCCTATCGACGTGCAAGGGCAACAGCGCGTCACCGAGATGGCGATGTTGGCATCGATTCTGCACACCTCGGCTGCCCATCTCATGAAGGCGATGGCAGCCGGTGATCAGGGATCGCCCTATGCGCCGGTCGTGCTGGGGGAAAATGTCTCCCCACTTGTGCGCGCTGAGCTCTCGGAGAGGATTCGTCAATTTCCCGGTGTGGGGCTCCAGAACGCGTATGTGCGTACCTACCCCCAAGGATCGCTTGCGGCGCATTTGCTGGGGTACACGGCGGCGATCAATGCCCAGGAGTACTCGTCCTACATCGCCCAGGGGTATCTTGGAAACGAGCAAGTTGGTCAGGCGGGGTTGGAATCCCAATACGAGCAATACTTGCGCGGAGTTCCCGGGCACACGCAAATTGAAGTTGATGCTGCGGGAAACCCCGTTGACGCCGGTGCGCTGTCCTCAACTCCCGCTGTGCAAGGCGACACGTTGCAATTGTCGATTGATGTCCCGACCCAAGTTGCACTCGAAAATCAGCTGCGACAGCGTGTGCTGAGTTCGGGAACCGCGACTGGGGCGGCGGGGGTCGCGATTGATCCAAACACCGGCCAGATTCTGGCCATGGCGTCGTATCCGACGTACTCACCGAACGCGTTTATCACGCACAACAATCGTTTAATTAACGGGTATCTGCGAAGTAGCCGCGACCCGTTGCTGAATCGGGCGATCGAGTCGTCGTATCCCCCTGGGTCAACCTTTAAAGCGATTAGCGCTATCAGTGCGGTATCGCTGGGAATCCTGAGTCCAACCGAACTGATCGATGGCCCACCGGAGATCAAGCTGTATGGGACGGTCTTTCCCAACTTTGGCAAAGAAAATAATGGCGTCATTACGTTGCCGACAGCGCTGGAGGTGTCCTCAGACACCTATTTTTACCAAGTTGGCGATCGCTTCTGGCATCTCCATGACGTGGCAACGAATCAGTCATCGAACAACAACAGTGGCCTTCAGCAGCAGGAGTGGGCCGACAAATTTGGATTCAGTTCTCTGAGCGGTATTGACATTCCGGGCGAGGTTAAAGGACGTGTGCCGACGCCAGCCTGGAAGAAGGCCTACTTCTCCCAATACGACCCCGCCCAGGAGACGTGGCTCCCTGGTGACAACATCAATATGGCCGTGGGGCAGGGGAACTTGCTAGTAACGCCTCTACAGATGGCGGTCGCCTATTCGGCGATTGCAAATGGCGGGGATCTTGTGACGCCAACCGTCGGCATGAATTTGAGCAACCAGAGCGGTCAGGTGGTTCGTCAGTTGTCGGGTGTCACTCCGCCCCGTCCGCTGGGTCTTGACCCGGCGGTGCTCGCGGTCGTGCGCCAGGGCCTCTTTCTCGTGACCCAAGGGGCTAACGGGACTGCGTCTGGCGTGATGGGGCCAGTATCTGCCAGCGGTGGTCCGGTGATCGCGGGGAAGACTGGTACCGCGCAATCGGGCGTGAATGGGGAGGCCGACCATTCCTGGTTTGTCGGATTCGCGCCATTTGCCAATCCGAAGATTGTGATTGCGATCGTGATCGAGCACGGAGGGACGGGAGCCGGTGCCGCGGTGCCTGCTGCATGTGCAACCATTGCTGCCTATGGACCGACAAAGTTTGATCCGAACCTGTGTGGGCACCCGGGCGCGGTGAGGTCGAATTGACGAGTTTCTCAGCAGCCGGAGCGACCAGACGTCGACCGCAGATCGGGGTGCGCGGCGCCATCGGTGATCTCGATTGGATTCTTGTCGCGGTGGTTGCTGCGTTGTTGGCTCTCGGTGTCGTGATGATCAAAACCGCCACGACCCATGCGATTGCCGGAAGTCCGAGCTATTTCGAGAGCCGGCAAATCATTTTCCTTATTCCGGCGGTGTTGGCATGTGGCGTCATGGCGGTGTTTGACATACGCCGTTTACAGCCGTACCCGCGAGTGATTCTTGGAGGGCTGCTGGGCGCGCTCTTGGTCGTCTTTGCGATTGGTGTCACGGTCCGCGGGGCGAATGCCTGGATCAGT
>CAITWD010000038.1 GCA_903896045.1 uncultured Actinomycetes bacterium | reverse complement strand
GGCCTGGGAGTTGACCGATCCATAGCTGATCCATGGATCATCAGCGAATTTGAGAAATTCCTTGTCCGGGGTGCTGGTTGCACGCTCGGTAAGGATGTCTGCAAGTACCCACTTTGAAGGGTCTTCTTTGGTGTACCAGTCACTCCAGTCGGCCATCGATGCATACGTCCTGTGTTGAAAATCTCCGGAATACAGCTCCCTCCCCCGTGTGGGGGGAGGGTTCACACCGATCTTCGACTAGTCGACGATCGTAAAGCGCGGGAGGGTGTAGTCCTCCGAAAGCTCATCAAACACCACGCGAACGCGTTGTCCAATGCGCACCTGGTCAATATCAATATCGGGGAAGTTCTCCTCGTCCTTGACCAGGTTGGTCATCACACGCACACCCTCGTCCAAATCGACGAGTGCGATCACGTGTGGTGCGTCGCCCTTCTTGGAGAATCCGGGGGGTCCAAGGTAGTGCACGGAGTAGGTGTAGACCGTGCCCTCGCCCTTGGATTCCTTCCAGCTCACCTCTTCGAGCGTTCCCGGCACGAATGCACGGGGGTACCAAAATGCTTTTCCATCAGGACCCACTGGCAACAGGAACTTGCCCTGCTTCGTGCCCTCCCAGAACGGACGTCCCTCGGGACGCGACCCATCCTTGATTTGGGCTGCTTGCCAGTTGGTACGCGCTTCGTTTCTCTCAGCCATTGCGAATTCTCCTTGCTCAGGCCGATGGCGGTTCGCTGGACAACACGAGGGCACTGGTTGCAGCCAAGATTCCACCGGAACCATTGGTGATTGCGAGCTTGGCACCCGGGACCTGGTGGTTTCCGCCACCACGTGCCGTGTCATCTGCCTCGCCACGCAACTGCAACGCCGCCTCAACGATGTGGTGCATGGCACCAAGGTGCGCCTGACGGATCAGACCACCAGCGGTGTTCATTGGAAGTGTGCCGCCAAGCTTGGCGTTGCCTTCCAGCACCCAATCGCCTGCCTCACCCTTCCCACAGACGCCGAAGCCCTCGAGGGCGATCAGCGGTGTAAAGGAGAAGCTGTCGTAGATCTCTGCGACATCGAGGTCAGCAGGCGTGATGCCAGCGACTTCCATGGCGCGACGACCGGCACGACCCAAACCATCACGCACCGAGTCGACCGACTGGGCTTGCGAGATGTACTGGTGCGAGTAGCCCTCACCGATACCGGTGATGTAGACGGGCTTTGACTTCATGCTCTTGGCACGATCGGCCGTGGTCACGAGGAATGCGGCTGCACCGTCGTTGACCAAGGAGCAATCCAGCACGTGGAACGGGGTGGCGATCATGCGCGATGCCAACACGTCTTCAATGGTGACCGGTTCACGCAACATTGCGTTCCACTTGAGTGCACCGTGCTCCGACTGCGTTGCCACGACTGCGGCAAGCGCCTCCTGGGGCACGTTGTACTCGTGCATGTAGCGCTGCGCCAGCAGGCCGTATCCACCAATGGTGGTCACTCCGTAGGGCCACTCAAATTCACCTTGGGTCATCTCACGCGCCTGGGCGATCATGCCCGACGATGAAATTCCCGAACGGGTGTTGTCTCCGCGGACGCAGAGGACAACCTCGGCAAGACCGGCATCAATTGCAAGGGCTGCCTGCACTGCCATCAGAGGTGCCGTTGCACCACCGACAGCGACCGAGGCAAAGTAGCCCGGACGGAAACCAAGGTAGTCACAGAAGGTGGTCGCGTGCATCAGTGTGTGCTCCACAAAACTGAACGCGGTCACCATCCCGTCGACGTCAGCGAGCGTAATACCCGCGTCGTCAAGGGTGAGCTTCGTTGCTTCAGACAACAAGTCAAATGACCCGCGATCCGGGAGGATGCCCTGTTCCGTCTCTCCCACACCGGCGATGACGATGCCCTTCTTGAGCATCCGCCGTGTTTCGGCGACGTCGGGCGTGGCCTCGCGCACGCTCATTAATTCTCCTTCGATCGGCGACGATCCAGACAGGCTGCGGTGTGTCATGCGGCAGATATTGCTCTGGCGCAGACAAAAACGTCAGGCCCGTCTTGGGCCTTGAAGCCCGCGTGAAACTATAGGGCATTGAGGGCCCGGTCAAGGCGCTACGGGGGCCTTCTTTTGCCGATAAAAAGCGCGGTTCTCGCGGTGCGCGGGCAAAGGATCAGATCCCACCGCCACACATGGGCGCACACTGTTAGGATTTATTGACTATCCGGAGACAGGCAAGGAAAGGGACAACCCTGAGCCCTGAACCGCAGTATGACCAAGCAACCGATATCTATCGGCACATCTACAAGGGCCACCCGAGCGCATCGGCTGTCACCAACACCGATGGCATCACGGTGTTCTTTGACCCCGACACCAATCAGGTGTTGGGCTTCCAAGTCGCCAACTTTGCGGAGTACTACAAGACCCACCAAACTCCCGATGGCGAATTCGAGATTGTACTTCCGGCCCGCGTGCCCGCCAATCTTGAGGAAGAGATGGACTTTGACGCTGAGTCGATTACGACCGGCGTCCGCATCGCAGACTTTTACTAGCCGTACCCGCGTCGTCGGCAACGACGGCGAGAGCATGATCCGCACGGTTCCCGTTGCACTCGGTGCAACGGGAACCTTTTGCGTGATCTAACCCTTGACGATGACGGCGCCCGGGCCCTTGCCCTGCGGCACCATCGGAAAGACCTTGGCCATCGGGTTCACATTGATGTTGATCAATGCGGGTCCATCGGCGGCGAGGGTCTCTCGCAGGCCATCCTCAAGATCATCGGCGTGATCCACTGAGATCCCGGGGATTCCATACGCCGCCGCCAACTTGACAAAGTCGGGCTGGAAGGGCGCGAAGCTGGTGCCGGAGTAGCGGGACTCGTAAAAGAGTTCCTGCCACTGACGGACCATCCCTAAGTAGCCATTGTTGATGATGATAACCTTGACCGGCAGGTCATACATCTGCGCGGTGGAGAGCTCCTGATAGGTCATCTCAAAGGAGCCATCACCGGCGATGTCGACCACGAGGCGATCCGGCAATGCAACCTGGGCGCCAAGCGCCGATGGCAAGCCAAAGCCCATCGTGCCCAAGCCACCCGAGGTCACCCACTGGCGTGGCTCATCAAAGATGTAGTGCTGTGCGCTCCACATCTGGTGCTGGCCGACGTCGGTGCAGATGATCGCGTCGCCATTGGTCAACCGGTAGAGCTCTTTGATCACGTTTTGCGGTTGAATCGCATCGGTGCTGGGATCGACGTGGTACGGATGCGCAACCTTCCACGCATTGATCTTTGCCATCCACTCCGCACGCGAGCTGCGATCGTGCTTGTTCTCCAGACGCCCGTATGCCTCCGACAATCCGCGTAGTGCGTCGGCAGATTGGGCGGCAATGCCGATGTGCGCCGAACGGTTCTTTGAGATTTCCGCTGGGTCGACATCGATGTGAATGATCTTGGCGTTGGGTGCCCACTCATTCATCACCGTCGAGAGCACGCGCTCATCAAAGCGCACACCCACGGCCAGAATCAGATCTGCATCCTGGAAGGCATAGGTCGCCGCGGCGATGCCATGCATCCCCGGCATGCCCACCCACAATGGGTTCGTGCCCGGGAAACCGCCCAACCCCATTAGGGTCGTGTTGACCGGCACCTCAGAAAGCTCGGCGAAGGTCTTCAATTCACTGGCGGCGTTGCCGTGGATGATTCCACCACCGGCGTAGATCACGGGTCGCTTTGCCTGTGCAATTGCCTCAGCTGCTGCCGCGATCAAACGCGGGTGGCCGCCGGAGGTCGGTGGCTGGTAGCCGGGGATCTCTGGAGGAACGGGTCCCGAGTAGGACTCGACCTCTTGTCCCCAGACATCCACACAGATATCGACGAGCACCGGACCGGGGCGCCCCGATTCTGCGATGTAGATCGCTTCTGCCAATGCCTCTGGAAGATCCTCTGGATCCTTGATCAAGTAGGAGTGCTTGACGATCGGCAGCGTGATTCCGACGATGTCTGCCTCTTGGAAGGCATCGGTACCTACGCGCGCCGAACCAACCTGACCGGTAATGGCGACCATTGGTACCGAGTCCATGTAGGCATCGGCGATTGGTGTCACCAAGTTGGTTGCCCCAGGACCCGAAGTAGCTGTACATACACCGGCCCGGCCCGTCACCTTGGCGTACCCTTCTGCCATATGGCCCGCACCCTGCTCGTGTCGCACCAAAAACAAACGCAGTTCTGCGTCATCATGGAGTGCGTCAAACAGCGGGATCAATGGGCCGCCTGGCAACCCGAAGATCGCGTCGACCCCCGATCGCTTTAGGCTTGCCAGAGTCTCATCAACCGCTCTCATGCCGTCAGGCCTTTCCTAATAAAAGAAATCGCGAGAGAGTCTAGCCGACCATCTTGGGGGGAGAAACCCACCCCCAGCGAAGGAGACCACATGTCCACCACACCGCAGGGCCCAGGAAACGAACCATCATTCGCCGATGAGAACGCGCTGCGCATCGCTTCTGAGTCGATTACCTACTTTGACGAAGCCTCAGATACGTACCACTGCACCTACGGACCGCCGATCCCCGCAGTGACCATTCACGACGCCGAGCGCGACATTTTGGTGCGCGTCGAGCCGCAATCACGCCAGGTTGTCGGATTCACCATCCCCAATTTCCGCGCGTGGTATGCCGAGCATTCATCAGAAGATGGGCAATTTGATGTCGAGCTCCCATCTCTGTGGCTCGATGATGTGTCAGGCGACGACGAGTAGTCAGACCTATTTGTTGCAATCGTCGCTAGAATCAATTGTCCAATTGGCCGTGAACGCATAAGGAGTCGGGTTAATGGGGGTCGAAAGCCAGCGTGTTGAAGAGTTCCGCCGCACGGAAGAGCCGTACTACCTTCCGATCGCAAACGAAGTTTCGCTCTTCGAGGCGGCGTACAACGCTCGCCTCCCCGTGATGCTCAAGGGCCCGACGGGCTGCGGAAAGACGCGCTTTGTCGAGCACATGAGCTGGCGACTTGGTCGCACCCTGATTACCGTCGCCTGTCACGAAGACCTCACCGCCTCGGACCTTGTGGGCAAGTACACCCTGCAAAATGACGCAACCGTATGGCAAGACGGCCCGCTGACGACCGCGGTCAAGTCCGGGGGGATTGCCTACCTCGATGAGGTTGTGGAAGCCCGTAAGGACACCACAGTGGTCATCCACCCACTCACCGATGACCGTCGCGTGCTGTCGATCGAGAAGAAGGGCGAAATCGTCCAGGCGCCCGATGACTTCATGCTGGTGATCTCCTACAACCCTGGGTATCAGTCGGTGCTCAAGGACTTGAAGCACTCCACCAAGCAGCGTTTTGTGGCAATTGAGTTTGATTACCCGAAGCCAGAGCTTGAAGAGACCATCCTCCAAGAGGAAGCCGGCATCGACGCGGATACCGCGAGCAAGCTGGTCAAAATTGGTGAGAAGGTTCGCAACTTGCGTACCCACGGTCTGGAAGAGGGCGTCTCCACCCGTTTGCTCGTCTACGCCGGACAGCTGATTGCCGGTGGCGTTGATCCGGTCGAGGCCTGCGAGAGCACGATTTGCAAGCCGATTACCGACGATGTCGAAATGCAGCGATCCATCATCGAGATCATCGCGACACAGTTCTAGGTCCTCCGGAACCGCTCGAGGAGACATCACGATGACCTTTGGTCCTGGTGTTGGCAATGTTGGCATGTACGTGGCTCGCGAGATGCTCGTCTCCGTGCCCGAAGACCAGCGTGAAAACTATCTGCGCATGGTCGAGGAGATCTCTGACCTCAAGTACCAACTTGGGGTCGAGGTCGCGCGTCAGCTGCCTCGATTGCTCGCGCAATCGAATCCTGAACTGGTGCGGCAATACCTGACCCAGGTCTCCATTGTTGCCAAATTGGGCTGGAAGAGCGGCGTCGAGGTCGCAAAGCAGTTACCCGACCTCTACGAAGCACCCGATCCAGAATTGGCCGCCAATTACGTCGAGATCATTGAGCACGCCACCAAGGGAACCGCCGAAAGCGCCGAGAACATCGAGCTCGCCGCAGAACTCAGCCGCCTGGAGAAAGAAATCCAGGAGATGGAACCCAAGGTCAAGCGGGCCCAGGAGCTTCGGACCGAACTCTCGGCACACGATCGTCGCGATGAGAAGCGCAAAAAGCATGCGGTCGAACTGGCAACCGCATTGCCGCCACTGCTTGCGCGCCTACGTCCCCGTCACCGCCCGACCTATCTCGCACAGGTCCAACGGGTTGCAGGAGCTGATCCCGAGGCATCGCTTGAGGCAGCCGACACCTTGCTCGATTTGCTCAATGGCGAGCGCGTCTCGCACGAAGGTGCCAATGAATGGGTCAACCGAGGCCTTGACGTCCTCGAGCGCAACAAAGAGGTCGGCCGCGGCTACTTCCGGCTGGGCTCTAAATACAGCCTCCAGGTCCTCGAAGAACTGCGCGAAGGCCTTGCCTTGAAGAGTGTTGCCCGTGTGCTCAAGCTGTACGCCACTGCGCTGTCCGGCCGCGATATCGCGATTCGATCCACCGAGGATATGAATTCGCTGGAGATCTACACCGCCGATCACATCGTGCTGCCAGCAGATATGCGTGTCTTCGACGACGAGCGCCAAAACTTTGCCGCCTACAAGGTTGCGACTGCGCAGGGCGCAGGACGGATTGAATTCGGGACCTACGCATTCAGCCTGGATGAGATCAGTGACACCGTCGACGCCATTCGCACGAAATACTGGAGCTGAAGTGTCGACACGTGAGACGGAAACCTCCACGCTGAGCGCGTTTTACGACCTCTTCCCATCGCCGGCACTTGCACGGGATTTGTTCAACATCATCGAGAGCTACCGGATCGATGCGCGCATTCGCATTGCGTATCCAGGTATTCGACGCGACATGGACGTGGTCTACTCGGCCTCTGTTGAGGACCGGCCGGTCATTGCCACACTCGATGACCCACGCGCCGTGGTCGAGTCCTTGTTGCAAGTGGTCATTGGCCAAGAGCCGGTGCTTGATGACTGCGCACCAAACACGCGCACGGTGATCGCATCCGCACGCGGCATGATGGAAGCACTGCCCACCGAGACGGGCACCGTTGCCGATACCGCCAGGTGCGTTGCCAGCATCTTCGCGTTGATTGCCGACAACGAGGAACAGGCACGTACCGAGGTTCCCAACCCCGATATCCCGGAACCACAGCAGTACGAACCCGAGGATGAGCAGCAGGACCAACAGCAGCCTCAGTCGGCGCCCGAAGCACCCACCGATGACGACTACACTCCGCTGCAGTTGCCACAGTTCATGACGCCAGTCATGGAAGAGTTGGTCAAGCCGCCGCAAAACAACCCGGCCCAACGCGAGGCAAATACCGAAGAGCGCGATCCGGAGCGCCCCGGGGAAGAGTCCGAACAGGCAGAGGCCGACGCGCTTGCCAATGCGACACAAACCGACACGGGCGAAGGCTCTCCTGAGGATGTCGCCCAGCAGGCAGAAAGCACCTCAGAAGGCGTGGATGAGGGCGATACCGGTGCCGACACCCAGGCAACCGATGAGAACCCCACTGGCGGCAAGACACCTGAGATGACCGGCGGAGAGGTTCCGCAGCAGGACGAGGAGACCGAAGAGGACCTCGGCGAGCAGGTCTTCATGTATGACGAATGGGACTACCGCATCGAGGACTACCGCCCCGCATGGTGCACATTGCGCGAACAGCGGGCGACGCGTACCCAAGAGGCATTTGTCGCGGCAACCTTCCATGAATTTGGTGGCATTGTCAGCCAAATCCGCCGCAACTTCCAGTTGATGCGACCAGAGCGTTTGCGCAAGATGCGCTTCCAAACCGAAGGTGACGATCTCGATACGGATGGTTTGGTCGAATACGTCGTGGAGAAGCGCGCCAAGATCACACCGTCGGGTCGCGTCTACATCAAGCGCGACAAGAAGGACCGCGATGTCGCGACCGCCTTCCTTGTGGATATGTCGAGCTCAACCGACCGCAAGATTGATGGCCGTAAGCGCATCATCGACATTGAAAAGGAAGGGTTGCTGTTGATGTGCGAAGCGCTTGAGGCGATTCGCGACGACTATGCAATCTATGGTTTCTCGGGCTCAGGGCGTGAGGATTCCCAGTTCTATGTGGTCAAGGAACTTGGTGAGAAATACGACGACCGGGTCAAGGGCCGCATCGGCGGGATTTACGCCCGACAGAAGACGCGCATGGGACCGGCGATTCGCCATGCAACCCGTCGCCTCGTTGCGGCTGATGCCGCGGTGAAGCTGATGATTCTTCTCACCGACGGAAAGCCCTACGACTCTGATACCTATCAGGACAATAAATACGCCCAAGAGGACACCCAGGTCGCATTGCGTGAAGCACGCCGGGAAAAGATCCACCTGTTCTGTGTGACCGTTGACCAAGAGGCTGCGGACTACTTGCCGAACATGTACTCCGATGCGAACTTCGTCATCATCGACGATATCCGCACACTGCCGCATAAGCTTCCGCAGCTGTACCGCAGACTGACGACCTAAATCTGGCGCACGATCTGGCGGTCAACGACTCAGGCGGTCGATATCGGCAAGATCCTGCGGTCGACCAGCTGCGCGCGTCGTGGCGATCAGATCGTCCGTACCGATGAAATCAATGTGCATCCCATCGATCTCAACGGTCATTCGGCGCTCCCATGCATCAGAAAACTCGACCCCGCCAATCGACGTGAGGATATCGATCCGATACGGCCGATACCCGAGCTGGACAATCTGATCGGGCCGGGCAAAATCCTCCGGCACCACACCGAGAGCCCCAAAACCAAACTGATCGAGGGCAGCGATCACACGTGTTGCATTACCTGGATCGACACGGATCCAGGCATCAAAGTCCCCGGTATACCGCGGCGCGCCATGCGCGGCCATGGCATCGCCACCAACCGCAAGAAACCGCACATCATGTGTGAGAAAGCACGCGACAAACTCTTTGAAGTCCCTGTCCAGCTGCATCCCGATCTCCACACATCTGACGCCTCAGGATCTCTACGGCAGCGATTCGCTCTTGGACGCGCACCGACTGCCAGTAGATGAGATCTGACGGGGTGTTCTTGAGATCACACCTCCCGACGACGCGGGCGATATGACGACCAAGCGGCGCGAAGACGTGCGTACGCCCTTTGCCCTCAGTTCTCTGGTGGAACGCAACCAAAAACCTGCAGGAGACGAATACCTAGGGGGCGAGCAGCGCCAATGCGGCCTGACGACAGACCGTCAACAACGGACCCGCGGCCACAGCGATTGCGATGATCGCCACGGCGCATGTCCCGGTCACCAACATCACCGGTGCGGGTACCGCCATCTTGGGCCCTTCAGCGTCGTCGGCTGCACTGCCAAACCACATGACCCCCACGACACGCAGGTAGTAGCCGAGGCTCACCATGCTGCCGATGGCACCCACAATCACCAGCCACCACAGATGTTGTTCGGCGGCCGCACTGAACAGGACAAACTTGCCCACAAAACCAGCAAGCGGCGGAAAGCCTGCCAGAGACAGCATCGCGAGCGTCATGGTGATCCCCAGCAAGGGGCGCTGACGCCCATAGCCGGCGAGGGAACTGAGTTGCTCGCCATTCTCGACCTCGCGCTCACGAATGATCACGATGGCAAAGGCCGCCATGGTCATCACTGAATACGCCAACAGGTAGTAGAGCACCGCCTGGGTTCCACGCAGGCTCCCAGATGCAACACCGATCAAGAGGTACCCGGCCTGGGCAACGCTTGAGTAGGCCAACATGCGTTTGAGATTGGGTTGCACCAACGCCGCAATGTTTCCGATCGCGATACTCGCGACGGCAACCGCACCAATGGCAATCTGCCAGGTGTGGATGAGATCACCTAACGGGGCCCAGAAGATCCGCAAAAAAGCAATAAACGCGGTTGCCTTGGTGGCAGTCGCCATGAACGCCGTGACCGGCGTCGGCGCACCCTCATAGACATCCGGGGTCCACATGTGAAATGGCGCGGCTGACGCTTTAAAGCCCAAGCCGACGATGATCAGCGTCACCGCAATCCACAGGAGCGGCTCAGTGTGCCCGGGCGTCAATGCGAGGTTGTTGCCAATCTTGGTGAGTGACGTTGATCCGCTCGCGCCAAACAAGAATGCAAAGCCGTAGAGCAAGAATGAGGAACCCACTGCACCGACGATCAGGTACTTCAGGCCACTCTCCAGGGAGCGCTCACGCCACAATTCAAGGGCGCACATCACATAGAAGGCAACCGAGAGAATCTCGATGCCCACAAAGATGGTGATCAGATCCCCGGCACCCGCAACAAGCATCATTCCTGCAGCAGCGGTCACCACCAGCGCAGCGAATTCACCACGCCGATCGACGCCGGCAGGCTCTCTGACCGAGAGCAGCAACGTGGCAATCGCGCAGCCAATAAAGATGAGGTTGAACAGCATGCTGGCGCGGTCGGCGCGATAGCCGCCGTTGAGCGCGAGCTGACGCGATCCCCACAGCACCACCGACATCACCGCGGCGGCAATCAGACCCACAATCGCAATGACGGTCGGGCCTTCTCGACGTGCCCAGCGTTGTGGCATGACGCCGGCCATCAGCGCAAGCACGGCCGTGCCAGAGGTAATCAGGGGCGGAGTGGCGGCAACGACGTTCACTGTCCGGGCACTCCTTGGGTTCCTGGCGTCGGTAATGGGTTCGGCAACACCAGCGCATGAATCTCACTCGCGGGACGACCGATGGCAACTTGCGCCGGCGCAACCACGGTATTTACCGATGCACTCGAGCCACCAAGAATTGCCTGCGGCCACAGGGCGAGCAGCGCCATCACTCCAATCAGCGGCAACAACACGATGAGATCACGCCCGCGCAATTCCACACGACGTCGATCTGCGCCACGTTGTGGCCCGTTCATGCTCGATTGATAGAGGCGCAACATGTACACCGAGGCGTAGATGACCCCGATCATCGCGATTGCCGATGCCCACCAATCGTGGTGAAACACACCTGCGAGGATGAAGAATTCTCCGGCAAAACTGTTTGAGCCAGGGATTGCAAGCGAGGCCATCGTGATGATCAAAAAGATCCCCGCGAGCCATGGGGCCCCTGCAGCGAGACCACCAATGTCGTCGATCATCTGCGTTCCGGCACGCGATGAAATCACACCCACGATGACGAATGCCGCTGCGACCACAATTCCGTGGTTGACCATCTGCATGACCGCGCCGTTGGCTGCTTGTGGGTCGATTGCCACAATGCCTAAGGCGATAAAGCCAAGGTGCGCGAGGCTCGAATAACCCACCAGCATGCGCATCGTCGGCTGTCGCCAGGCAACCAGCGAGCCATACACGATGCTCGCAAGCGAGAGGAGAATCAGAGGGATCTGAAAGAACTCCATGCCTTTGGGAAAGAGCGGCAATCCAATGCGCAGGAGCCCATAGACACCCGCCTTGCTGACGATCGCAGCCAGGAGTCCGACAACCACAATCGGCGCCGTGCGGTAGGCATCAGGGAGCCAGCCATGGAATGGCCACAGCGGTAGCTTGATCACAAATGCCAACAGGAAGCCCGCCAGCAGCCAAATGCTCTCGGGGCGCGAATAGGCGACGTTCTCGAGGCCAACCAGATCAAAGGTGAATTTCCCGGTGATCTGCTGCGCGGTAAACGCCGTCGCAACGATGGACACCAGCATCAAGAGACTTCCCACCATCGTGTAGATCACGAATTTTGTGGTTGCGATCGCACGTCCCTCGGATCCCCACATCCCGATAAGAAAATAAAACGGCACCAACATCGCTTCCCAGAACACATAAAAGAGCACCAAGTTGCCCGCGGTAAAGAGTCCGAGCAGGCCCGCTTCACCCAAAAGGATGAGTGCCAAAAATGCGCGCGGCTGCTCCGGCGTGGCAATACACAGGTACCCAATCGCCAACGCAAAGAGCACCGTGGTCAACAGGATCAACCAGATTGAGATTCCATCGATCCACACATGCCACTCAATCCCGACCGATGATGCCCATCCACCATGCTCGCCAAGTTGTGGGCCACCCAGCCCACGATCAAATTTACCCAGCACCACAATCGAGACAACAAGGACCACAAGGGCCGTCAGGGCAGCGTGAATGCGCGCCTGGCGCACCCCACCCACCGGAACGATCCACATCGACAGCGCCCCGATAAAGGGAACCAAAATCATGAATGTCAGCCATGGCATACCGGTCACCGTGCCAAGAAGACGAGAAGGCCGACAAGTGCTGCACCCGCGATGACCGCAAAGGCATAGGTGCGCACCAAACCGGTTTGCAACCGATGCAGGGCGCGTGCGCTGGTCATCGAGGTTCCGGTCGCAGCGTTGACAAGGCCTTGCGTAAAGTTTGGCTCGGCGCTGCGAATTGCCGCATCTCCCAGATCGCGTCCCGGCTGAATGATGGAGAGTTCATAGACCTCGTCAAAGCGCCACTGCGCAAGCAGGAACCCACGCACACCTTTCAGTGTGTCCGCATAGGCACGTCGCCGCTCAGGTCCTGCACCAAAGAGCCACCAGGCCACCGCAATCCCGGTGAGTGCCACAACCAATGACATCACCAGGGTCACCGTCTGGACGGTCGCAGATGGTTCGATATGCGGGGCCGCCGGAATCGCAGGGCTGAGCCAATCGGTCAACAGATGCCAGCCACCCGGCACCTGAATCCATCCACCCACAAGCGCCAGCACACCCAAGACGCCCACAGGGGCTGCCATCGCCCATCCCGACATGTGCGGGTGATGCGCATAACCGCCATCGGGCTCGGGTCCAGAGAAGGCCCGAAAGAACATTCGAAACATATAAAACGCGGTCAGCCCAGCCCCGATAAGTCCCGCGATCCCGACGGTGACACCCACTGGGCCCGCCGCCATCGCGCTACTCAAGATCTCATCCTTGCTGAAAAATCCCGAGAAGGGAGGGATACCTGAGATGGCGAGACACCCCACCGCAGTGCACAGCATCACAAACTTCAAGTGACGCGCAAGTCCACCCATGCGATCGAGGCTCTGCTCGCCCGAGAGCGCGTGGATCACGACACCGGCAGAGAGAAAGAGCAGCGCCTTAAAGAAGGCGTGTGTCAAGAGATGAAACATTGCCGCGCTGTAGAGACCCAGGCCTGCGGCCATGATCATGTAGCCAATTTGGCTCACCGTCGACCAGGCCAGCACACGCTTGATGTCCTCCTGGACCATGGCGATTGTCGCCGCAACCAACAGGGTCACTGCACCGGTAATCGCGATGGCGTCAGAGACATATGGTGCCAATTGAAAGAGCACATTGCAGCGGACGATCAGATAGACACCTGCGGTCACCATGGTGGCGGCGTGGATCAATGCCGACACCGGCGTCGGGCCTTCCATCGCGTCAGGCAACCAGGTGTGCAGTGGGATCTGCGCGCTCTTTGCGGCGCATCCCACAAACAACAAGACACAAATCATCTCGGCGGCAAATGAGCCATGTCCAAGTTGTGCTGGGGCGGCGGCAAAGACCTGCCCATAATCGAGAGTGCCGAAGTTCTTGGCGATCAAAAATGCGCCAAGCACCAGCCCGACATCCCCGATCACATTGATCACAAATGCCTTCTTGGCCGCGGCCACCGCTGATGGCTTCTCGTAGTAGTAGCCAATCAACAGGTAGCTCGCCAGACCCACCAGTGCCCAGCCAACGATCAAGAACAGGAAGTTGGCGGCCATGATTAAGAGCAACATGGAGAAGATGAAAAAGTTCATCTCGGCAAAAAAGCGCCGGTAATCGCGATCGTGTTCCATGTACTCGGTCGAGTACAACACGATCAATGCGCCGATCCCGGTGATGATCATCATCATCATCATCGAGAGGGGATCGATCAGGATCGCAAGGTGAATGTTGAGCCCGTCGACATTCGCCCACTGCCATGCGGTCGAGACAACGTGACGATTCTCGGACCCACGACCAAGCAGCGTGGTGTACATCGCAGCGCTCGCGACGAACCCAAGGGCAATCGTTCCCACGCCAAGCGTGCGCGTCAGTGCACGCGGCGGCTCGCTCGGCCACAGCGCCATGATGGTCGCCCCAACCAGGGGCAACAACAGCACAATCCATGCCAATACAGCGATCACGATTGTGCGGACCTCGTTGTCGACGCCGGCATGCGCATCAGCCTTTCAGACGCGAGAGCGCGTCAACATCGAGAGCCAAACGTTGGCGATAGACCGCCACAATGAGCCCGAGCCCAATCACCACTTCGGCAGCGGCAACGACCATGACGACCAGCGCAAACACCTGACCGTCACTGACATTCCAGTACCGCGAAAAACCGACCAGCGCGATGTTGGCCGAATTCAGCATCAGCTCCACTGCCAGAAGCAACATGAGTGGGTTGCGGCGGGTGAGTACGCCCAAAAGGCCCAGCAAAAAGAGCACGCCCGACAACGCCAGGTACCAATTGGTCGGTACTCCGGTCGTCTGATGGGTCACGAGTGTCGCGGTCGTCATCATCGGCCACGCTCCCCGAGTACCGCGCGACGCGCAAGCAACACCGCGCCAATCGCCGCAACGAGCAGTACGAGAGACGTTGCCTCAAATGGCACAGAGAACTGATCAATAAAGGCGTTTCCGATCGCATGCGGACTTCCGATATCCGAGGTAATTGTCGGATTGGAGTGCAAACCGGGGAGATGACTGTTGACCAACGCCAGAAAACCCTCGATCCCTAAGCCGATGATCGCGATCCACGTAAAGACCTGGTACTCGGCCAACGGATCCGGGCCAAGGTTGGGTGGGCGTTCTCCCAAGTAGGCAATCACGAACAAAAACAGCACCACGACCGCGCCCGCGTAGACGATGATCTGGATCAACGCCACAAACGGGGCGTGTTGGAGTAGGAAGATCAGCGCGACAGAAATCAGGGCGACAATCAGTGCCACCGCCGCCCGAAATGGGTTGCGCACCGTGACCACTGCAACACCTGAGGAGATCGTGCCAAGGGCAGCGATCGCGAAGAAGATGCGTTCGCCCACGCCTTAGACCCGCTGTCCTTCGGTGCGCAAGGGTGGCTGCTTCGGTGCCGGAGTGAGCAACATGTCCTTGGTGTAGACCATCAGATCGCGTTCGCGCTCCGACAACTCATACGAGTGCTCGAGGGTAATTGCATCGAATGGGCATGCGACCTCGCAGTACCCACAAAAGATGCAACGCGACATGTTGATCTCATAAATACGGGCGTACCGCTCGCCTGCAGAGACGCGATGCTCCTGTGTGTTCTCCTCGGCGACCACACGAATGCAGTCGGCCGGACAGGCCGCGACGCACAACGAGCACCCCACGCATTTTTCCAGGCCGTTGTCATAGCGCCAGAGCTGATGGCGCCCACGAAAACGTGGGAACACCGGTGTTTTGACTTCCGGGTAACCAAGGGTCAACGGCTTTTGCAGCATTGTGCGAAAGGTGATCCCAAAGCCCTTAATTTGGTCCTGGACACTCATTGGCCGAACTCCTTGGAACCTGTCATCGCGATCACTTCGAGAAGAAGACGCCGACGATAATCGCCGTCAATACGAGGTTTGCAGTTGCAATAGGAAGGAGCACCTTCCATCCAAAACGCATCAGTTGGTCGTAGCGCAACCGGGGCAATGTCGATCGGATCCAAATGAAGACGAACACCGTTGCCGTGATCTTGATAACCAACCACAGCCATCCGGGAAGCCATGGGCCTAAGTAGCCACCGAGGAACAAACAGGCCCCCAGCGCCGAGACCACCAGCATGTTGACGTACTCCGCCATTGCGAACATGGCGAACTTCATCCCGGCATATTCGGTGTGGAACCCACCGACCAGTTCCGACTCAGACTCGGGCAAGTCAAATGGAGGGCGATTCGTTTCGGCGACAGCAGTAATCATGAAGATCACAAAACCGACCGGCTGCACCAACACCCACCACAGACCAGAGCGCTGACTCTCCACGATGTCCACAAGCGACAGGCTGCGACTCAGCATGACGACACCGACGATCGAGAGTCCCATTGCGACCTCATAGGACACTAACTGCGCGGCAGTACGTGCCGAACCCAGAAGGCTGTACTTGTTCCCACTGGCCCATCCCCCAAGCACAAGGCCATAGAAACCCAGTCCAGACATTGCAAAGAGCACCAGCACGCCAACGCTGACATCGGCACCCACCATGGGGATGCGATATCCAAGGATGTGAATTGCCGTTCCGAACGGAATCATCGCGATTGCGGTCACCGCAGCAACGACCGAGATCACGGGAGCCATCTGAAAGAGGATCCGGTTGGCGCCAGCGGGAACAAAATCTTCCTTGAAGACCAGCTTGACCACATCTGCAAGCGGCTGAAGATACCCGAGCGGCCCGGCACGGTTGGGTCCATAGCGCTGCTGGAAACGCCCAATCAGCTTGCGCTCCCACAGCAATGCATAGGCAAAACCTGTGATGACAACAAAGACGATGAACGCCGTCTTGATGACCATGATCCACCAGGGCTGCATCATCTACGTGCGCTCCACACGGACGATGGCCTGGTGTTGATTGCGCGAAAGTGCTCCTTCGATCGGACTCCCGGGCGCACCAAGTGGGCCGACGATCAGCCCCTCAGCGACGCGCGCATCACAGAGGACCGGAAGGGCAGATGAACTGCCAACGTCACTGATGAGCACCGCATGATCATGCTCATTGAGCCAGAGCGCTTGCGCGGTGGCAGGGTGCATGCGCAGCACCGGTGCGCTGACGGCAGTGCGCAACGCGTGCGATCGGGCAGTCATGTCATCCCCGAAGGTGTCGCGTGTGGCCACCAACACCAGGTGATCTGGGTCAGCGACGATGGCCGCGGGCGAAACATCGTCCGCTGGCCACGCACCAATCACCACTCCGTCGGTCCCGATCAGATCGGTTGTCATACCAAAGAATGCAGGGTGCGATGCAACCGTGTGGGTAAATGCCGATGCCGCAGTGCGGTAGGCCGGCGGGTGCCCGAGGTGGTGGGCA
This sequence comes from uncultured Actinomycetes bacterium, assembly GCA_903896045.1. Taxonomy (GTDB): domain Bacteria; phylum Actinomycetota; class Thermoleophilia; order Miltoncostaeales; family Miltoncostaeaceae; genus CAITWD01. The sequence goes on along the minus strand of CAITWD010000038.1, from coordinate 7,868 downwards.
ATGGCAATCAAGAGTTCCCAGCCCGCTGCTGCCTGCGCAGGACCTGCTGCTCCTGGGCGAAGGCGCTGTGCGCGATGCGTCATCGAGACAAGCGTTCCCTCCTGCTCCCACATCGTAAGCGCAGGCAGCACCAGATCGGCACGTTCAGTCATCGCTGAGGCGTAGGTGGCGATCGCAATCACTGGACCACGAAAGCCATCAAAGACTGCCTGCCATGCGATAGAACCCGCTGCTTCAAGAGGATCTGCGTGCACGCAAATCACTGCATCTACCTCGTCAGCGGCAATCGCCTCAAAGAGACCCGTCGTCGATACGCCGAGTGCCGACAATCCGACGCCATTCACATCGGCGCCGAGCATCAGTTGTGTCGCATGCGGGGAGGCAGCAAGCAGCGCCGTAAGTGCGGCGATCGCGCCAGGGTCCGATGCGAGATCGGCCTCGTCCCAGAGCACAACGGGACGGGCAGCGTTCGAGATCGCATCGGCAAGACCCATCATTCCATCGGCAAGATGCCCAGGAGCGGTACGCGTAAAGTCGCCCAGGGATTCAAGGGCATGCGGGCGGGCGCCACAGCCAATAACTCGCGCACCGAAGCGGCGCGCTTTTCGTACGCGTAGCTCCACGATCGGCTGTTGGGCAGCGGGGTCGCCACCCACAATGACGACAAGGTCCGCAGCATCGATATCCCCAAGCTGTGCGCCAGTCGCCGCACGCACGGGTGCACAGTTTCCACTCGCAACACCAAGGCGCGCGACAACGGCATTGTCGAGCGTTCCATTGGTGGCAAGATCCAGTGCAATACCGGCCTCTTCCAACGTCACTGCACCGCCAAGAAGAATGCCGACCCGGCGACCCGTGAGCAGGCTTGCCGCCGCAGCCACACCATCTTCAATCGACACCGTGCGATCGCCCACTGCCTCACGCACCACCGGCGCGCTCAGGCGATTTGGGCTCATGGCAATGTCATACCCCCAACGCCCCTTGTCACACAGCCATCCCTCTTCCACCGCAACATTCGGGGTATCACGCCCGGTAATGCGCTTGAGCTCACCGTCGCGCGTGGTGAGTTCGGTGTTGCAGCCAACCGGACATGATCCGCACACCGATGGGGTATTGGTGATGTCCCACGGACGGGCAACAAATCGATACGGGATGCTCGTCAGTGCACCGACCGGGCAAATATCGGTGATGTTCCCGGAAAAGCGCGCCTCGTAGGCATCGCCGGTGAAGGTGGTGATTTCGCTGCGCGCGCCACGCTCCTGCATGGTGAGTTGCCCATCTTGGGCGACGTCCTGGCTAAAGCGCACGCACCGGAAACAACTAATGCACCGCTCGCGGTCAAGTGCAATTCGGCTCGAGAGCTCGATGGGCTTCGGGAAGTGGCGCTTTGGCTCAATAAAGCGTGACTTCCCGGGGCCAAATTTAAAGGTGCGATCTTGTAGCGGGCACTCGCCACCCTTGTCGCAGACCGGGCAGTCCAAGGGATGCTGGGCAAGCAGCATCTCCAAGACGCCATCTTGTGCGTCTTTGGCCATGGGCGAGTTGGTGCGGACCACCATGTCCTCGGTCACCGGGGTGCTGCAGGCGGTCTGCAGGCCACGCATACCCTCGATCTCCACCAGGCACATCCGGCATGCCCCAATCGGCGGCCCGAGGCGTGGTTCATAACAAAAAATGGGGATCTCGACACCAGCGGCATAGGCAGCGTCGACAAGCATCGTTCCCGCTGGCGCGCTCACCGTGCGGCCATTGAGTTCAAAAGTCACCAGGTTGTCTGCGGCAAGATCGACGGGCGCGTAATCAGCCATGAGCTAGCGCACCTCCACGACGGACATCGGCGCAGGACGGGGTGTCCCACCATCGGTGACTGCGGCCACAAAATCCTCACGGAACATCTTGATCGCGCTCGCGACCGGGGCGACGGCACCATCGGCCAACGCACACAACACCTTCCCGGAGATCCGCCCGAACAGGGATTCCAGAAGCTCTAAGTCCTCCATCCGGCCTTCGCCATCGACCATGCGCTGCAGTATGCGCTCCATCCAGTTCGTGCCCTCACGACATGGGGTGCACTTACCGCAACTCTCATGGCGATAGAAGCTGGCCAAACGCAGTGTCGCGCGCACGATGCACCCGGAGTCATCCATCACGATGCATCCGCCAGATCCCAAGAATGTTCCCGCCGCATTCAGCGACTCATAGTCGAGTGGGGTATCGAGATGCATTGCGCCAAGTACCGGTACTGATGAGCCACCGACCCAGACCGCTTTGACCTGGTGACCCTCACGCAGTCCGCCAGCGTGTTCGTAAATCAGTTCACGCAACGTGGTCTCACCAAGCACCACCTCGTAGTTACCTGGCCGTTGCACATGACCGGAAACGGAAAAGATCTTTGTGCCCGGACTCTTTTCTGGGCCGAGTGCGGCATACCAATCCGCACCCTGGGTGACGATTGGCGGGAGCGCAGAGAGGGTCTCGACATTGTTGATCAGCGTCGGGGAGCTATAGAGCCCAGCGACTGCCGGGAATGGAGGCTTGAGGCGCGGCTGACCACGTTTGCCCTCAAGGCTCTCCAACAGACCTGTCTCCTCACCGCAGATGTAGGCACCCGCTCCGCGGTACAGGGTGATGTCGTAGGAAAAGTCGGAGCGCAAAATATTGTCGCCGAGAAAGCCCGCCTCGCGTGCCGCAATGAGTGCCGCATCAAGGACGCGTGCCTGATGCTCGTATTCGCCCCGGATGTAGATGTAGCCGCGGTCGGCCCCAATCGCATATCCGGCAAGCACCATCCCCTCGATGAGCTGGAAGGGATTCATTTCGATGATTTCGCGGTCCTTAAAGGTTCCCGGTTCGCTTTCGTCGGCATTGCAGACCACATACTTTGCAAGCTTTGCGTCCTTGGGCAGAAAGCTCGCTTTGCGGCCCATTGGGAATCCCGCGCCACCCCGACCGCGAAGTCCTGAACGATGGAAAACGTAGAGCAAATCATCGGGTTCCATCTCTCCGATCGACTGCTCGATCGCCGCAAATCCACCCGCTGCCCGGTATGCAACAAGTTCGGTGAGTACGTGACCCGCCTCGCGGTGGCGATAGACGCTATTGAGGATCGGCATCCGACTATCTCCAGAACTCGTGTGGGTCTGGGGCAGCGCGAAGCGCGTCGACAAAGGCGGCGGCAGAGCCAGGAGTGAATGGGCCCTTGGTCTCCTCGGCATCGGCCTGGATGCATGGCGCACGATCGCAGTAGCCCAGGCACTGGGCCTCCTGAATGGTGATGCGTCCGTCCTCGCTTGTGCCACCGTGGTGCGACACACCCTCGCGCTCACACAGGTGGTCCCAGACCTCGTCGGCACCGCGCAACATGCACGACAGGGTCACACAGACGCTCACCACCCGCGCCCCTGTGGGCGCGAGGTACAGACGGTCATAAAAGGACGCAACACTCTCGACGTAGGCGGCAGAAAATCCGGTCGCCTCACCAACCGCCTCAAGATCTTCGCGCGTCAGATGGCCCTTTTCCGTTTGGGCAAATTTGAGCGCCGGCAGGATCAGGGATCGCGCCTCGGCATATTCATGCCGGATGGGGTCGATGTGCGCGCGGACTTGATCAGCGTTCATGGACGTGCACCATCCTTCATCCAAAGCTTCCCACACATCATCAGCGATCAACCCCGCCCATCACGTTGTCCATCGATCCGATCATCGCGATCAAGTCCGCCAAATAGGCGTTCTTGGCCATCGGTCGCAGCGCCTGCAGGTTCACGAAACTAGGGTCACGCATGTGGACGCGAACCGGTTTCGGTCCGCCGTCAGCAACCACGTAGCAGCCCAGCTCCCCACGCGGGCATTCGACCGCAGAGTACGCCTCGCCCTCGGGCACTTGGAAGCCTTCGGTCACCAACTTGAAGTGGTGGATCAGCGCCTCCATCGAGGTGGCAAGCTCGCCGCGTGGCGGAAGCACGACCTTGCGGTCATCGGCGATGTGCGGACCCTCAGGCATGCCATCAAGGCACTGCTCGATGATGCGCACCGATTCGCGCATCTCGCGCAAACGAATCAGGTAGCGATCGTATGCGTCGCCGTTCGTTCCGACAGGAACGGTGAAATCGAAGTGCTCATAGCCTGAGTAGGGGCGTGCTTTGCGCAGATCAAGATCGACGCCGGCGGCCCGCAGAGCTGGCCCTGTGATTCCTAAGTCGATCAATTGATCGGCGGGCAGAATGCCCACTCCGCGTGTGCGCTCAAGCCAAATCGGGTTGGCCGAAAGCATGCCCTCGTACTCGTCAATCCGCGACGGCATCTCGGTCACGAACTGACGAAGGAGCTTTTCAAACCCAGGTGGCATGTCATCGGCACAGCCACCAACCTGGAAGTAGCGATTGTTCATGCGCTCGCCAGAGATCATCTCGAAGAGATCGAGTGCTCGGTCACGCTCGCGGTACGCGTAGAAAAAGACCGTGATTGCCCCGAGCTCTAAACCACTTGTTCCGAGCCACACCAGGTGGCTGGTGATGCGGTTGAGCTCCGAGATCATCACCCGCAGCCACTGCGCCCGCGTTGGTACCTCAAGATCGAGGAGCTTCTCAACGCTCTGGGTGTAGGCGTGGATGTTGAAAAATGGCGACAGATAGTCCATCCGCGTCACCAAGGTGATGGCCTGCCAAAAGGTCTTGTTCTCGCACTGCTTTTCGATACCGGTGTGCAAGTACCCAATCACCGGGTGAATATCGCGCACAACCTCGCCATCAAGTTCGGTCACCAAGCGCAGCACGCCGTGCGTTGATGGGTGTTGCGGGCCGAGGTTGATCATCATCGGTTCGCGCGAACCAGGGGCAGCCGAATTCGCATTGGCCTCATTGGCACGCGTGCGTGCAAGCGCCTCTTGCGGCGTCCGCGCCTCAACCATGGCCACGACGCGTTCGGTTTCTGCGAGCTCGCGGCCCTCACGACGCGCCGCTTCGAGGGCCTCTCTGGCCTCGAGTGCGAAGACGTCTGTCTGATCAGTACTCATCGCGTACTCGCCTAAACCGCATCACTGAATTTGACGTTCTCGCCGCCGAGCGGATAGTCACGACGCAATGGGTGACCCTCCCAATCGAAAGGCATCAAAATACGCGACAAATCTGGGTGGTCGGCAAACCGAACGCCAAACATGTCGTAGACCTCACGCTCATGCCAGTTCGCTGTCGCCCAGACGCTCGTGACCGAGTCAACTTCTGGTTGTTCAGCATCCGCCCAGACCCGCAGTCGCAACCGGTCGCCGGTTTCCATTGAGAACAGTTGATAGGCAAGCCGGAATCGATCACCGCTGCCGTTGCCCTCCAGATAATCCACACAAGTCACATCCGACAACTGTCGAAACGCGCCTGGTTCGTACTTTAAAAAGCGACACACTGCGCGAATGTGATCGCGATGAATCTCGATCGTGAGTTCATCGCCCGGTCCCTCGAATTCATCGATCACTGCACCAGGGCACGCGACTTCGATCAAATTGCGATATTCGCTCAACGAGATGCCGCCCATGCGCGACGTTCGCTGGCAATCCGCGCTGCATCCTCAGGGACAGGGAGCCCTTGTTCGTGCATGAGATCAAAGGAGCTCGGCATCCCATTGGCCCCAATCACACGCTGCAAGATCAGGATGCCTTCAATCAGGCTTTCTGGACGTGGCGGGCACCCGGGGACATAGACATCCACGGGAACGATCTTGTCGACGCCCTGCACGATGGCGTAGTTATTGAAGACCCCACCCGATGAGGCACATGCCCCCATCGAGATGACCCACTTGGGCTCCATCATTTGGTCATAGATGCGACGCAGCACCGGTGCCATTTTCTGTGACACCCGCCCTGACACGATCAAAAGATCTGCCTGGCGGGGAGATGCACGAAACACCTCGGCTCCGAACCTGGCGATGTCGTAGCGCGGCGTCGCGGTATGCATCATCTCGATCGCGCAGCACGCCAGACCGAATGTGGCAGGCCAAATCGACGATGAACGCGCCCAACTGAGTGCCCGATCCACAGTCGTGGTCAGCAGCCGCTGTACAAACGCTTCCTCTTCCGCCGTTTCTACCAAGTCGCGCAGATCACGATCGATGGATGCATCGGTACGTGGTGCGCGTTCGACAGGCGACCCTGGTGGCGGGATTAACGCCATTCGAGCGCTCCTCTCCTCCAGATGTAGACCAACGCGGCGACAACGGTCACCACAAAGGACAACATGATGATCAGTGCCGTGACGCCACGATCACGCAGCGTGACAGCGATCGGATAGATGAACGCCAATTCCACGTCGAAGACGATGAACAGCATCGCCGTCATATAAAAGTCGATCGAGAACCGCTGACGCACCGGGGTAGTCGCAAGGATGCCGCTCTCGTAGGGGAGTCCCTTGACCGCGTTCGGCTTCGGCCGACCGATCTTGCTCAACCCAAGGATGGCCCCACCGATCAGGAGGCCAGCACCCATAAAAATCAAAATAGGAAGGTAGTCCCAGAGCCTCATTACGACCCCTCACGACGCATCATGACCCAACGCGTCATGGCGCTGTGTCGAACGCACGCTACCAACGCCTGAGCATTTGTGCATCTTTGTAACGAATGACGCTTGTAGCTTGTCACAATTGGCGCAAACTTCCCCGCACGTAGCGAACTTTTTACCAGATGGTGTGGCCGCAGTCTGCGTGCCTGCGACGGCACACCGAGAACTACCATCCCGCATCGCCGCCCCTCGTGTGACCAAACTCCCCATCGGCGATCAGCCGACCCCACAACGGGCATGTGCGATGCCGATCCCACGTGGGCCCATGATGCACGGTAGGTTCCCTCTATGGACCGGCTTGACTACTTTCGAGATGCAGTTGCGGCATCACCCGACGTCGCCCGTGCGCGATTCGCCTATGGGGTCGAGCTGCAGCGGGTCGGACAACACGAGAACGCCATCACCCAATTTCGCGCGTACCTCGCACTTCAAGAAGACGAAGGCAATGCATGGGGGCGCCTGGCGCAATCACTGACCGAAATCGGAGCGCGTGACGAGGCCGCTGATGCCTATCTTTCCGGCATCGATCACGCGATGAAATTCGGCCACCACAGCATGGTTGATGAATTTCGCCAGGCAATCGAAGCGCTGTAGCCACAGATGCTTCGCACCGCAGCATTCTCCCCACGCGCCGCCACAACCTTCTGGTGGCGAAATGTCACCGTGGGTCGGAAAACACTGCTGGTTACGCTGATTCCGCGCTTCCTTGAGGCGATCGCCTACTTGGCAGTCATGGGCCTTGGCCTTGGCGCCTATGTGACCACCATGGGCGGGGTCGGGTATGTCCGGTTCATCGCGCCAGGGGTGGCGGCATCAACAGTCATGTTTGGCGCCATCCTTGAAACCACCTACAACGCATTTGTGCGGATCCACGTGCGACGCGTCTATGAGGCGGCAGTCACGACGCCACTTTCGGTCCAGGATGTCGTGGTTGGGGAATACCTGTGGGCGGTCACCCGCGCAGTGGCCTACGGCACGATTTTTCTCGTCGTGATGTTCGCGTTTGGCCTCGCATCTTCACCGCTCGCATTACTCTGCATCCCCGTGATGGTGCTGGGTGCCTTGGTATTTGCGGTATTCGGAATGCTCTATACCGCGTATGTCACCAACATCGAGAGCTTCAACATCTTTTTTACGGCGATTCTCACCCCGATGTTTCTCTTTGGCGGGGTGTTCTTCCCGTTTGACCGCCTCCCGGAATGGGCACAAATTCTCGCCTGGTGTCTGCCGCTTGCCAATCTCGTCGAGATTCTGAGGGGACTCACGCTCGGGCACCCCTCCTCACTAATTCTTGGCCACCTCGCAGTCCTGGTTGGCATGGCGATCG
>CAITWD010000037.1 GCA_903896045.1 uncultured Actinomycetes bacterium | reverse complement strand
GTTCCTGAATCCCCCACGGCCCCCAGACTGGCACTGTCGCGAGAACTGTCACCCTCTGAATCGGATGGCGATGTTTCACGCCGATGACCTGATTTGCGTCAGCGAGTACACGGGTGCGGGGAGCGACATTGATTACCTCTATGCAGGTATCAGTTGGATGAAATCCACCAAATTTTCGTGCAACGTAGCTGTTCCACACAACCCCTCCATTGAATTGGTGTGCTGATGGGGCACTGGGTGCAATCTGCGCATCAAGCTTCCAGAGTGAGGAAGTAAATGAGGCGTAGTTGAGTGCGTAGATCGCGCTGAAGCCCGCCAAAACAATTGCGAGACTCGTCGCGCAAATGATGAGATAGCGCTGCGTGATGTGCGCCTGATCTGCCGCAGCAAGCACAAGTATCGCGATGATTGGAAGAAGGGGAAGGGCGTAACGATCAAACGCAGGTTGGCCAAGCAGCCCGGGGATTCCACAGGTCAATCCATATCCTATGGCGGCGAGACCGAGCAAAAATACTGTGGGCCGTTGAGGGGTAAGCACGTATCGCATGCGGTCTGTCCGAGCAGATTTGATGACGGCTGGGATGAGGACACACATGGCGATTGTGACTGATGCGATGCCGATCACCGCGGCGGTAATCAACACCCATGGGGCAAAGAGATTCGGGCGGTGACCGATGTAAATCAGGTCATTGCCTAGTATTCCATTCGATAAGAGATAGTTGCCAGGGCCGAGGATATTCCCTGTGCTTGACTGAGTCCCGGCCTCGCCCGCGAGTACGCCAACGGTTATGACTGCGGTGAGAAAGGTCGCCCCGGGCATTTCTCTGAATGATTTGCGCAGACACTGTCGGGGATTTGCGAGCGCGACAACTGGGGCAATCGCCAGACCGATAAATATGAGGTACTGCTTGATTTTCTCGATCACATTTGCGACCGGAAGGGCACTTGATGCGAGCGGTGAAGTGAGTCCATGACCCGGGAGTCCGGCGCGCTGACGCCACACATAGATGCCAAGACATACAACAAGCACGCCGAGCAGGATTGCGCCGAGCGCTACGCGCCTGCCGGGAGTCTTCCCGAATACACAGAGGGCTGCCAAGCAGACGGCGATGGGTGCGACGATCGCGTACTCGCGAATACTGAAACCTGCCACACCCACTATCAGGGCGCTTGCAAAAAGGAGCGGTCGCAAAGATTGATGTTCAAGTGAACGAGCACCGAGCGCAAGGCAGACAAGCCCGCATGCCATACCGGGTATGTCGGTCATGAAGCTCGCGGTAAGCACTGCCCATAACGGTCCAATCGAGACGATGACCGCAATAAATAATGCGCGCGGCGCCGACAGCAGTCGCTGACCAAGGTCGAAGGTGGCGAGAAGCGCAAGAAAGCCGATTGTGAGCGTCTCAAAACGTAACGGGGCGATGTGATGGCCAAAAATCCAAATGACAGGAACTGCCGCCGAAAGCTGCCCAACGAGGTTGATCGTGACCCAGCCGAATGAGTTGAGGGTCCCTGAATCTGCCAGCTGATAGGACGAGAGGATGTATGACCAATCGTCGTTGCTGGGGATGCTCATGGCGCCAAAATGCGCTGCAATGAGGGCCGGGACGATGACCCCGGTAATGGCGAGGAGGATGAATGCCGCCACCCAGGATGTCCAACCAGCCGCAAACACCCTTTCCTGAAGGGAAGATGTGGCATTTGGGCGTGAAAAAATCATCGTTATTCGTCACTCTATGGAATCTGCATGCAGTTTTCCGTGACGCCATCAAGACGATTGTGCACACGGGAATTGTAGGTCGTAGGCGGCCTTCACTCTGCATGTCGCGAGATCGAGAATGTGGTTCCACATTCAGGTTGCTGTATATGCACTCGAGCGACCTGTTCTGCCAGTCCGGTAGGATCCTTTCGTCCATGTCGTCTGATTGACCAGAGGTCGCAATGCCGGAGAACAATTCCAGCCTCATCCTGAGAGTCGCAGCGCCTGCTGCAACCGGAACCTTTGGAGGGGTAGTTGCGGCAATTACCGCAGCCGGCGGACGGGTAGGCGGGGCGGACATTGTGCAATCAACGGCAACGCATGTGGTTCGCGACTATCAGGTGTATGTGCGTGATAGCGAGCATGGGTCTGCGGTGGCAGCGGCACTGAGCCAGATTGATGGAGTCATCGTGGAAACAGCAACCTCTCGTGTGCTGACGGTGCACGAGGGCGGCGCCATCGGGATGAAGGCACGGGCGCCCATTGCAAACCGCGACGATTTGTCGATGGCCTATACGCCTGGTGTTGCGCGCGTCTGCATGGCGATTCACCACGATTTTGAGCAGGCGTGGGATTACACCATCAAGGGGAATAGCGTGATGGTGGTCTCTGACGGAAGCGATGTGCTTGGTCTGGGAGATGTGGGTGCTGAGGCGTCACTGCCCGCGTGCGAGGCAAAGAGTCTTTTCTTGCGGAGCCTTGCCGGGATCGACGCATTTCCCTTGCCGATCGATGCACGCGAGACGGACAAGATCGTCGATGCGATTGCATTGTGTAGCTCAGTCTTTGCGGGGATCCATCTTTCAGACATCTCCGCACCACGGTGCTTTGAAATTCGCGATGCCCTCGACGAGCGGTTGGACATTCCGGTCTTCCACGATGACCAACAAGGGACCGCTGTCGTGATTGTGGCGGGCGTGCAGAATGCGCTTCGGTGCGTGGGCACGCCGCCAGAGGCGGCCACAATTGCCGTCATCGGAAGTGATACTCCTGCGGGGCACGGAACCGTCGAGCTACTCAAGGCCGCGGGGATGAAGGTCGTCACATCATCGCCTGATGGTGCCGATGTCCTGGTGAGTTTCGGAAAGGCAGTCAGCGCCGCGGACTGTGCCGGTTTGTCGGATCAGCCAGTTGTCTTTGATCTGAGTGGCACGGTGGACGGTGAAGTGCAGGCCTTGGCGAAGGTCTTTGCGACGTCGCTTCCGAGTGCGCCAAATCAAGTGCATTCTGCGATTGCGTTCCCGGGGATTTGGAAGGGTGCGCTCGCCGTGCGAGCGACAACAATCAATGAAGAGATGATGCTTGCCGCAGCGGATGCAATTGCGCGCACCTGTCACGACGAGGATGGGGTTATTTCTCACGATCGGGTTGTGCCATCTGTGCTGAGCCACAACGTGGTTGATGACGTCGCCCAGGCAGTTGCCGCAGCCGCACAG
>CAITWD010000036.1 GCA_903896045.1 uncultured Actinomycetes bacterium | reverse complement strand
GGCAGAATAGCGTCGCATGAGTAAGTGTGTGCTCGCTGCGTCTGTGCCGCTTGAGTGGACCGAGGGGAGACAAGACCCCCTGGGGTGATCGGGCGGCGCGTAGTGGGCTCGCAAAACTCACGAAATCGCGCCCGCATTCGGGATTTGGAAACGAATGTTCGTTCTTTAGGGTACAAAAAAGGCCCGTATACACGGGCCTTTTTGTAACGGGAGCGACGGGGCTCGAACCCGCGACCTCCGGATTGACAGTCCGGTGCTCTAACCAAGCTGAGCTACACCCCCGTGGCCTAAGTCTCGGGCCAGTCAGTGGGCGGTGACAGATTTGAACTGCCGGCCCCCTGCTTGTAAGGCAGGTGCTCTACCGCTGAGCTAACCGCCCGTTTTCGGCGCTGCGGGAACATATCACCTTCGGCCCCGTGTTGGTGCCAGCCATTTCATTCAGGAACGCCATTCTGCACGCAACATTGCGGAACTTCGGCAGGAAATACCGCAAATTCGAGATATTCGCCGCATACTTGTGCGAGGACATCGCGCTCATATCGTGAATCCCTTCTCACTGTGTCGACACGTGGCCGAATCCTCCACTCAGTTCCCTCGCGGGCGGAGTCTCGATCTCGGCAGTCCGCGCGGCCGCGTGAGGGGTCGACACCCCACGGGACGATGATGGCGATCGTCGCGTGCCTCGCATGCTTCGGAATGGTCATGATCTATTCGGCGACCTCATCACAGGCGGTCGTGAATGGGACCAGCCCGTTCGGCATTGTGGAAAAGCAAGTCCTCTTCGCGCTGATGGGTGTCGGCGCATTCCTTGTCTGTCGTAAATGGGATCCCAAGTATCTGCATCGGATTGCGGGAATGGCGATGATGATCTCGGTGGCCGCACTCGTGGCGGTCTTGATTCCCGGTATCGGAACCCAGGTCAATGGTGCCCGTCGATGGATCCATCTGCCGGTTCTGGGCCAGTTGCAACCATCTGAGTTCGCGAAGTTGGCGCTGGTCTTGTGGATCGCTGCAGCGGTCGCGAGAAATCCTCGCTCCGTAATGACCTTCGGCGGCCTACTGCCGTATTTGATCGGCACCTTGGTCACGGCAGGTCTTGTGGTGCGTGAGCCGGATTTGGGAACGGCAACGACACTCGTGCTGATCGCATTCGCGATGCTGCTGATTGCAGGTGCACGCTCCCGACACCTTGTGGCGGTACTTGGACTCATCATGGCCCTCGGGGCCGTGCTTGTGGCAGTAACGCCCTACGAGCGCGCCCGTCTGACGACGTTTCTCAACCCATGGAGTCAGGCGACCGGGAATGGATTCCAGAATGTGCAGGCCCAGATCGCGGTGGGATCCGGCGGATGGCATGGTGTGGGAATCGGGGCCGGCTTCCAAAAAGCTTTCTATCTCCCTGAGGCGCACACCGACATGATCCTTGCGTCGATTGGTGAGGAACTTGGATTTTTTGGAATCGTGGCTGTGCTTGCTGGCCTGACGGTGGTGGTGCTCTTGGCGTTCCGTATTGCGATGAACGCCAGAGATCTGCACCAACGTTTAATTGCCACCGGATTGGCGTCATTGATCGCTGTGCAAGCGCTTGCGAATGCCGCAGCAACTCTTGGCCTGATGCCCATCACCGGCGTTCCGCTGCCGTTCGTGTCGTACGGTGGGAGTAGCCTAATCGTGCTCTTTGCAAGCATGGGCCTTCTCTACAGCATTAGTGAGCGAACCCAACATGCCGAGTCTTCCGCCAAGAACACCACTGAACGTATTGATCGCAGCCAGCGGGACGGGCGGGCACGTGATGCCGGCGCTCGCAGTCGCAGAAGCACTGCGCGCGCGCGGGGCTGAAATTACCTTTATTTCGGCGCGTGGCCGAAGTGGCCACGGCTTTGCCCGCGAACACGGCTTTGCCGAGGAGAGCATTCCCTTGCAGGGGTTTGCACGTCGCGTGAGCCTTGGGACCCTGCGCACGATTTGGATGGCAGTTGTCGCTGTACCGCGCGCGATGGCCATCGTGCGGCGCACCAAGGCTGATGTCGTGGTGACCGGTGGTGGATACATGGCAGGGCCCGTTGGCCTTGCGGCGTGGCTTTTGCGACGCCCAGCGATCGCGCTGGAAGCAGATTCCCATCTCGGACTTGCGAACCGAGTGATCGCGCCACTTGCCCACCGGGTCGTGCTCGCATTCCCTTTGAAGGGCCGAGTGAGCCCGAAGTACATAGTCCTGGGTCGTCCGGTGAGGGAGTCCGTCCGGAACGCAACACGGGTATCGGGCCGTCGGCACTTTGGTATTGCCCCGGAGGCCACCGTGGTGCTTATCGTCGGCGGTTCGCAAGGGGCGCGGTCAATCAATGCGGCCGCCGTCGATGCGTTTGGCCCACACCCCCCATTTGAGGTGATTCACGTCGTGGGTCCCAAGAATGTAGAGGCCACTCGATCATTGTTTGGTGATCAGACTCCGAGCCCTCAGTATCGAATTGAGGGATTTCTTGATGATTTACCCGAGGCAATTGCTGCAGCAGATCTGGTGGTCTCGCGTTCGGGAGGATCGGTGTTTGAGCTTGCTGCGATTGGGCGACCAAGCATTCTGGTGCCATACCCCCATGCAACAGCAGATCATCAGGCAACTAATGCGAAATGGTTGGTGAGCGCGGGTGCGGCGGTGGTATTGCCTGATGCTGAATGCTCGGGTGTACGGTTGCGTGAGTTGGTTGGGGCACTCTTGTCTGATCCCCCTCGTCGCGAGGCGATGGCGGATGCAGCTCGGCGCATTGGACGTCCAGATGCCGCCGACAAGATCGCCGATCTTGTGGTCGCCTCGGTGCGTTCGTGAACCGTGCGCCTGCGCCGCGCGCGCGCGGAATTCATCTCATCGGAATCGGCGGTTCCGGCATGAGCGGGCTCGCGCGTCTTGCGGCCCAGGCCGGGTACAAGGTCAGTGGAAGTGATCGCGAGCGTTCTGCGGTCGTGGATGATCTGAGCTCTATCGGAGTGCGGGTGACGATTGGACATTCGGCAGCCGCGATCCCTGCGCATATTGAGACGGTCGTCATCTCGACGGCAATCTCAGTGGACAACCCTGAATATGCAGAGGCAGTGCGCCGGGGAATCACAATTGCACATCGCTCTGACTTACTCGTTGAGCTCATGGAGGGCTTTCGCTGTCTTGCGATCGCCGGTGCGCATGGGAAATCGACCACGAGTGGAATGCTGTTGGCCGCACTCGGGGATGCGTCGGGATGTGTCGGAGCAACCGTGGCAGGCGGGTATGGGACCGGTGCAATCTGGGGGACGAGTGAATGGTTTGTGGCGGAGGCAGATGAGAGCGATCGATCGCTGTTGCGGTTCTCGCCCGAGGCAGCCGTACTCCTCAATGTCGATCACGATCACCACACCACGTATGCCTCACTCGAGGACGTTGAGGAGGTGTTTGCCGCATTTTTGGCACGCGTGCCGGCGGAGGGGCTCGTTGTCGCGGGGCCTGACGATCGTGCGCAGGCCATTGCACGAGCATCGGGGCGCGAGGTGCGGGTGATTGGAGAGAGCTCAGACGCCTGGGCGCGCATCCTGGAGAGCAATGGAGGCAGAGCAACGCTTCAACTCAATACGGGCCAACGGGTCGTATTGGAGCTTCAGGTACCCGGGCGTCACAACATTGAAAATGCCGCGTGCGCGCTTGCTGTTGCCGACTGGTGCGGGGTTGATCTCGATGTCGCTGCGACGCGTCTGACGACCTTCACGGGTGTTGGCCGTCGCTTTGAGTTGCGCGGTGTTGCCGGCGGGGTCACAGTGATCGATGATTATGCGCATCACCCTGCGGAGGTGCGCGCGACGTTGAGTGCCGCCCGCGAGCGCGCGACAGGTCGGGTGATCGCCATCTTTCAGCCACACCTCTATTCGCGCACGCGTGAGTTGTGTGATGAATTTGCGAATGCGCTTGCGGGTGCCGATAGGGTCTATGTCACAGAGATTTACGCTGCACGTGAGGACCCGATTGCTGGGGTGAGTGGACGCGACATCGTTGATCGCCTCGCGGCATCGGAGCATGCGGAGTTTGTCCCACAACTGGATGCCGTGGTCCCACGCGTTGTCGACGAGGCGCGCGAGGGTGATCTTGTGCTGACCCTCGGGGCAGGGGATATCACCAGGATTGGGAATGACTTGGTGCAGGGGTTGCATGAGCGAAGCGCACAACGTGCGAAACGAGGGGAGTAGTCGTTATTTCGGTGGACTTGGAACAGAACGTTCCCCTCGCACCGTTTACGACGATTCGGGTCGGCGGTACGTCGCGCGCGCTGTGTACTGCGCGTTCGTTTCGGGATGTGACCCAGGGGCTTGCATGGGCTGCATCGCAGGATCTTCCTGTGGCGGTCATCGGCAACGGATCGAACCTGTTGATCGGCGACGAAGGATTTCGCGGACTGGCGATACGTCTGACCGGCCGATTGAGCTCAATTGTGATGCGTGAATCTGGCGTGTGGTGCGGTGCGGGGGCATCTCTTCCGCGCGCAGTGCAGCGGGTGGCCAAGCACGGACTCTCTGGGCTTGAATTTGGCGCGAGTATTCCCGGCACGGTGGGAGGAGCGGTTGCCATGAACGCCGGCGCATATGCCTCCGAGCTCAAAGATGTGTTGGAGTGGGCCGTGATTTGCACACCAACTGGGCGTCGACGCGTCGGCCCAGAAGAGCTTGCACTCGGCTATCGGTATAGCCGACTTGCTCCGAATGAGGTCGTTGGCGCAGCCGCATTCCGACTGACTCCTGGAGATCCTGAACAAATCCAAGAACGCTTGACCGAATTTCGCGGCCATCGCCGGGCGACCCAACCACAGGGTGTGCGGACATTCGGCAGCGTATTTGCCAACCCACCGGGTGGATCCTCGGGACGGTTACTCGATGCTGCGGGATGTAAAGGACTGACGATCGGCGGGGCACGCTTTTCTCCGGTCCATGCGAATTTCATCGAAGCATCGCCGGGGTGCAGCTCGGCAGATGTTCTGGCATTGATGCGTGAGGGGCGGCGACGCGTCCATGCAGCAGGGGGGCCCATTCTCGACGCAGAGGTGCGGTATCTCGATTTTGAGGTGGGGATTACACGGCCGCCCCTTGGGGAGTTGTCATGACGACGACCGATGACGGTCCGCCGCCTTCGGATACTCCGCGACCTGGCCGGCCGCACCCGGCGCTCGCGGCACGCCGTCGTGAGGTTGAACGGGAGCAGGGCCGCCGCCGCCGCGGGGTGATTGAGATTGGTGTCGGTGGCCTGGTGTGCCTGCTCGCGGGCTATTGGTTGGCGGCTGGGCCCGTACTCGCGATCAACAGCGTCAATGTCACAGGCTATTCAGGACCAGATGCGAGTCAGCTCTCGGGCGCACTGACCGCTGCTGCTGGGCGGGGAGGATCGCTGCTCTCCCCGCCGATCCATGTACTCCATCAGGTGGCGATTCGGTTTCCTGGAGTACAGGACATTGCAATTTCGCGGTCCTGGCCGTTGGCACTGAATGTGCGCGTCACCCCGGCGGACCCAATTGCCATCGTCCGAGGCCCAAACCAAACAGCCGTGATCGTCTCGCCCCGAGGTTTGGTGATGGGCCTCGTTCCGACCCATCTTGCGCGGGCAAGCATCGTGTTATCGCAACCATTGCCGACATTTGCCCACCCATTGCCAGGGTGGGGGTTGCAGGGAGTGCAATTCCTGCACGACCTTTCGCCGCGCATCCGTGCGCGCGTGCAAAATCTCACCTATTCCCAGGGGCAACTGACCGGTCAGCTACTCAACGGACCGTCGTTGGTCCTTGGCTCGCTCGATCAGCTCCCAGAGAAAGCTGCTGCAATTAACGTAGTTCTTGGCAGCGTGAGTACGGCGATTCAGAAAAAGGCGACCTATCTTGATGTGACGGTCCCAAGCCGTCCTGCACTTGGGGGCGTCGGGGGTCTTTTGTCACATAGCTCAAGCTCAGGTTGAGGTACAGTCATAGATCATTTTTTGATCTTCTGATCAGAGAACAACCCTCAGGTCTTGACATGAGGGTTGAAGAGGCTTACCGTCGGCCCTGACGCGCGTGCCTTAACCACGCGTGTTCTCGGGATTGCGAGCAGAAGAAAGTCTCAGGTATAAGTTGAGACTTGTCGCGCACCCGGGGTAACAACCTTCGAGTTTACGTACAGACATGATCATCACCGGGAGCCATTGCGGCTGCGGCTGGGGAGGGCGGGCGACGTGGAAGCAAATAACTACCTCGCGGTCATCAAGGTATGCGGGGTCGGCGGAGGTGGAACCAACGCCGTCAACCGGATGGTCGATGCAGGGGTGCGGGGTGTCGAGTTCATCGCGGTCAATACCGACGCGCAGGCGCTCGGGATGTGCGACGCCGATCACAAGTTGCACATCGGTGGGAACCTGACCAAGGGTCTCGGGGCGGGTGCCGATCCACGCGTGGGTCGTGACGCCGCCGAGGAAACCCGCGAGGAGATCAAGGAAGCCGTTCGCGGAGCGGACATGGTCTTTGTGACCGCAGGCGAGGGTGGCGGCACCGGTACCGGTGCGGCTCCCGTGCTCGCCCAGATTGCTCGTGAGCAAGGCGCCTTGACTGTTGGCGTTGTGACCCGTCCATTCCACTTCGAAGGCAAGCAACGCCAAAAGCGTGCCGATGAGGGAATAGACGCCCTCAAGAAGCATGTCGATGCCTTAATCGTGATTCCGAACGAGCGCCTCTTGCAGGTCGTCGAGCGCCGGACCTCGATCGTTGAAGCCTTCCGAATGGCCGATGACGTCCTGCGTCAAGGCGTGCAAGGCATCACCGATCTGATCACCGTCCCGGGTTTGATCAACCTCGACTTTGCTGATGTGCGCACGATTATGGAAAATGCCGGCGCTTCGCTGATGGGCATTGGTGCCGCATCGGGTGAGAATCGCGCCACCGAAGCCGCACGCGCGGCAATTTCGAGCCCATTGCTCGAGACGAGCATGGCGGGTGCGACCGGCGTCCTTTTGAACATCACTGGTGGCCCAGATCTCGGATTGTTCGAGATCGACGAGGCCGCAAGCATCATCCGTGGCGCCGCCGACGAGGATTGCAACGTCATCTTCGGTGCCGTGGTGGACGAAAACGCGGGTGACACATTGCGCGTGACCGTGATTGCCACCGGCTTTGATGGTCCCGCCGAGCCGGAAATTGAATACCGTGCAGGCGCAGCGGGTGGCACGCGTCAGTACTCATCATCGTCGGTGCCGTCGGTTCCCCGAGTGGAGACTGAGTCACGCCGTGCCGTGCTTGACGCAGATGAAAAGGCGAGTCTTGAGATTTCCGACGACGAGTTGGAAATTCCCGACTTCTTAAAGTAATTCGCACCCTGGATCGACCTGACGTCAGGCATGGCGGCGGGTCGATCCTGGATTGTCGTCCTCATCGGCTCGACGAGGACGCCGCAAATTCCGAGGTCGCCTCGACCGAAAGGCTCCACGCGGTCCGGTGTCCCTGGTAGCGTCACCGACGTCGATGACGGCGATCTCTCCTCGGACAACGTCCCTTTATTCGCGGCATCTCGCCGCTGGTGCCAAGCTTGGCGACTTTGCTGGTTGGCAAATGCCGCTTGACTATGGATCACCGCGTAGCGAGCACCTTGCCGTGCGCGCATCTGTGGGCATGTTCGATGTCTCGCATATGGGACAAATCGAGGTCGCGGGTCGTGATGCGCGAGAGCTGCTCACCTGGGCGCTGACCAACAACTTGGGTGCAATCGGTCCTGGCCAGGGGCAGTACACCCTGATGCTCACTGACGATGGCGGCGTCATTGACGATTTGATCGTCTATGCATTGCTTGATCGCTACATGCTGGTGGTCAACGCATCGAATCGCAGCGCGTGCTGGGAGCGAATTCAGGAGTGCGCGGCGGGGCGTGATGTCGAAATTGCTGATCGCTCTGATGAAGTGGCGATGATCGCGCTCCAGGGGCCGGAGTGGATGAATGCCCTCGGTCCGCTCGTTGGATCGCCATCACCGCTGGGACTTGAGTATTTCGAGATCACCGAGGATATGGTCGCCCATGTGCCGGCGCTGATTGCCCGCACCGGATACACCGGCGAACCCGGGGTGGAGATCATGTGCCCATGGGAGTCAGCTCCGCGGGTGTGGGATGCGCTCTTGCGGGGCGCAGTTGATGCGGTGCCCGCGGGACTCGTGGCGCGCGACACGCTGCGCACCGAGATGGGATACCCGCTCTATGGCAATGAACTCAGTCGTGATCGCGGGCCAATTGCCGCAGTGTTGTCATGGGCCTGCGACACAAAGAAATTCGGGTTTGCCGGCGCCGAATCAGTTGAGCGGGATATTGCCAACGGCGTCGCCGAGAAGCTGGTCGGTGTGATGTTTGACGAACCCGGCATTCCTCGCCCAGGCCAGGATGTGCTGATTGGCGACCGCGTGGTCGGAGTGATGTCGAGTGGGACGCTCTCACCAAGCTTGGAGTGCGGCATTGGGATGGCCTACATCGCAAGCGAGTTCGCGATAGTGGGTACGGAAATTGTTGTTGACGTGCGTGGACGCAAACGTCAGGCGCATATCGCACGTCGACCATTGGTTGCGCGGTCCCCGCGCACCGACTGAAAGGGAAGAGATGGCAGACGAGAGTTACCCTGACGACCTGCGGTATCACCGCGAACATGACTGGGTTCGGGTGGAGGGTGATGAGGCCATCTTTGGGATCACCTGGTTTGCCCAGGATGCGCTTGGTGAGGTCGTTTTCTACGAGCCGCCTGCGGTCGGCTCCACGGTGTCCGCGGATGCGACGTATGGCGAGCTCGAGTCGGTCAAAGCGGTCTCGGATATCTATGCGCCTGCTGAAGGCGAAGTGATCGCGGTCAATGAGGCGGTTGTCGCATCACCGGGCTTAGTCAACTCCGATCCCTATGGGGAGGGCTGGTTGCTGCGAGTACGCTTAGCGAACCCGGACGCAGTGGGTGCATTGATGGATCAGGCGGCATACACCGCCTATCTCGCCGGTCTCGGCGACGCGTAACAATTTGATCGATACACGCACGGAACAGCGAGGCGATTGGTGAGCGAATACACATCTTTGACACCCGAGGATCTCGCCGAGATGCTCGCCACCATCGGTGTCGCATCGATTGATGAGTTGTTGGGAGCAATTCCGGATGATGTGCGTCTGCAGGTGCCGCTGAATATTCCCGCGGGTCGCCCCGAGCAAGAGGTCGTTGCACATCTTCGCCAACTTGCGGAGCGCAATACCTCTGCCGATGATGAGATCACCTTTCTTGGCGGTGGCATGTACGACCACTACTCGCCGGCACTCATCGAGTCGATCATCCTGCGATCAGAATTCTTGACGCCGTATACGCCCTACCAACCAGAGATTTCTCAGGGTGGCCTGCAAGCGATGTTTGAGTATCAGACGGCCATCAGCGAGCTCACTGGGCTCCCGATCTCGAACGCGTCGTTGTACGAGGGGCCATCTGCGGTTGCATCAGCGGCGTACATGTCCAAGCTTGCAAACGATCGCCCAGAATTTGTGGTGTCGCGCGGCCTGCATCCGCATGCGCGTCAGACCCTTGCCACCGTGGCACACGGCTGGGGCGGACGCGTGGTGGAGGTGGACCTCGTAAACGGTGTCACCGATCTCACCCAACTCGCTGATCTTGTTGGCCCAAATACCTGTGCAGTCATTGTGCAGCAGCCGAATTTTTTGGGCGCCGTCGAAGATCTTTCTGCAATCGCTGAGATTGCGCATGCCGCCGGCGCGGTGCCGATTTGTAGCGCCGACCCCTTGACGCTTGGAGTGCTTGAGGCCCCGGGCAATCAGGGCATTGAAATTTGCGTCGGAGAGGGACAAACCCTGGGGAACCGCTTGGACTTTGGTGGTCCTTCATTCGGATTCTTGGCCGCGAGCGCTGAACACATGCGCCGGATGCCGGGACGCATTGCGGGGCAAACAGCCGATGTGGATGGGCGACGTGGGTTTGTCTTGACGTTGCAGACCAGAGAGCAACACATTCGTCGCGAGAAGGCGACCTCCAACATTTGCACCGCCCAAGCCTTGAATGCGTTGGCAGGGGTCATCTATCTGGCTTGGCTTGGTCGCCAGGGGTTACCGGAGTTGGGCGAATTGCTTTTGCAACGCACCGCCTATGCACGCACGCAGCTGGCGGCGCTCGACGGCGTTGAGTTACTGCACGACCAACCTGTGGTGCGTGAGTTTGCGGTGCGGCTTGACGCACCCGCCGATCGCGTGATCGCGGCGTGTCAGGACCGTGGCGTAAACCCTGGTCTTGCATTGGGACATGAATATCCCGAGTACGAAAACGGCTTGCTTGTGGCGATTACCGAGCAGCGCTCACGAAGCGATATCGACACTCTTGTGCGTGTGCTGGGAGAGGTTGTTGCCGAGATCATTGGGTCACGCACAGCCGCGGGGGTGGCCGGATGAGCACTCGAACCGATTTCGCCCAAACCGCGCAACAGCGTGAAGCGGCAGTCACCATCTTTGAACGGGGCGCTCCAGGTCGTCGGGCAAGCATGCTGCCCGAGATTGACGTGCCGTTGCAGGCGGCGGAGGCACTCCTTCCCGCACGATTTCGGCGTCAAGAAATCCCGCGCTTGCCGGAGGTCTCCGAGCCAGAGATCGTGCGTCACTACGTGCGCTTGAGTAAGCGCAACTTTGACCTCGATAGCGGGTTCTACCCCTTAGGTTCCTGCACGATGAAGCACAACCCAAAAATGCATGAGCGGGTTGCGGCAATGCCAGGTCACTCGCGTTTGCATCCGTTCCAGCGTCCCGAGCGGGCGCAGGGCGCGCTTGAGTTGATGTGGGGTCTTCAGGAGGCGCTGAGTGAGGTTGCAGGCCTGCCGCATGTCTCGTTGCAGCCGAGTGCGGGATCGCATGGCGAATTGGCGGGCGTGCTGTTGACCCGCGCCTATCACGAGGCCCGCGGGGATGCGCGCGAGATTATTTTGACCCCCGACACTGCGCATGGCACCAACCCGGCGACAGTGACGATGGCGGGATATCGCGTGGTCGGTGTGGGTACCAACCCTGATGGCGGCGTCGACCTTGACGACCTTCGGTCTAAGGCAACTGATCGCGTCGCCTGTCTGATGCTGACCAACCCAAATACCCTGGGCATTTTTGATCCCAACATCACCGAGATCGCAAAGATTGTCCACGATGTGGGCGCGACTCTGTACTACGACGGGGCAAACCTCAACGCGATTATGGGGATCAGTCGCCCAGGCGATATGGGTTTTGACATCGTGCATTTCAACTTGCACAAGTCCTTCACCCAGCCCCATGGCGGCGGCGGCCCCGGCTCCGGGCCGATTGCGGTGTCGGATAGAATTGCCCCGTATCTGCCGGTGCCGTTGGTCACGCGGACCGACACCGCTGACGGACCGGTCTTTGATTTAACCGATGATGCCCCGCAGAGCATCGGGCGCTTGCGTGGTTTTCAGGGCAACTATGGGGTCTTTGTCCGCGCGTATGCCTACATCTGCTCGCTCGGCGGCGAGGGGTTGCGCCGCGCCTCAGAAATCGCGGTACTGAATGCCAACTACCTGCGGGCACGTATGCGCGAGAAGGGGATTGGGGAGTATCTGTCCTCGCCGTATGAGGGCAGCTGCATGCACGAATTCGTGCTGTCGGGAGGACCGATGAAGCGCGATCTGGGAATCCGCACGCTCGATCTGGCCAAGCGCATGCTCGACTTCGGAGTGCACCCTCCAACGGTGTACTTCCCGCAGCTGGTCGAGGAGTGCTTATTGATCGAGCCGACCGAGACCGAGACCCGCGAGACTCTCGATGCATTTGTTGAGATCGTGGCAGAGATTCTGGCGGAGGCGGCGACCTCTCCGGAGATCGCCCAAAACGCCCCCTACACCACGCCGGTGCGCCGCCTCGATGAGGCGACTGCGGCGCGGACCCCAGTGCTGCGTCAGTCGTTTGATCGTGAGTAACCGCAACGTATTTCTCGTGACATCACCGGGATGCGTGCCGTCACTAATGAGATCGTCCATTGCCTGACATCACCGCGCCGCTCGTCAATTTTGCGGTCCATGCCATTGGCTCATATGGCCTTTGGGCGGTATTTTTCTTGATGCTGCTCGAGAGCGCATGTATCCCGATTCCGAGCGAAGCCATCATGCTCTACGGTGGCTTTTTGGTGAGTACGGGACAGCAGTCATTCGTCCCGATCGTGATCGCCGGAGTACTCGGCAACCTCATTGGATCACTGATTGCATATTGGGTGGGGTCCGCAAAAGGTCGCGAGTGGGCGCTTGAGATTCGGTGGCTGCACATCACCCCGAAGCGGCTCGAAACCGCTGAGCGATGGTTTGCACGACGCGGCGATATGGCAGTGCTGATTGCTCGGGTCCTGCCGATTGTGCGCACCTTTATTTCGCTTCCTGCGGGAATCGCACGGATGCCGATCTGGCGATTTATTACCTTCACCGTGATCGGCTGCATCCCATGGGTGATTCTCTTGACCCTTGCGGGTGAAGCGGTCGGAGCAAACTGGAAGAGCCTTGAGCACCACTTGCACATCTTTGATTACGTGATTGTGCTCGCCGTGATTGGTGGGATTGCGTGGTGGGTGATGCGCAAGGCACGCACCCGCAGAGACTCCTCCGGCGGAACCGGAGTCTCCTAGTTCATCCACGAGGGCGTGAACGAATGAGCACATCACTCTTTCCAGGGTTCGAAGATGTCCGAATCAGTATCGAGACGGACGCCGGCGAGATTGCCGTTTGGGTTGCCGGTGACGGCCCGGCGGTGCTGTTACTGCACGGGTACCCCCAGACGCGTGCGATGTGGCACAAGATTGCTCCACGGTATGTCGAGGCGGGGTTTCGGGTTGTGGTTCCCGATCTGCGCGGCTACGGGCAATCCGGCACGCCGGCCCCGTCAACTGATGGTGCGACACACGCGAAGCGCGCCATGGCAGCAGACCAACTTGCGCTCATGCGCGCACTCGGGATTGCTGAATTTTCAGTCGTTGGTCATGACCGGGGTGCCCGCGTTGCACATCGATTGGCGCTTGACGCCCCCGATGCGGTGCGCCGCATTGCGGTGCTCGACATCGTGCCGACCCGCACCCTTCTGCGAGAGACCGATCTGGCATTTGCGCGCGCCTATTGGCATTGGTTTTTTCTCCTTCAAGAGGGCGGATTGCCCGAGCGGATGATTGGTGCGGACCCTGAGTGGTTTGTGATGGAGATTCTCGATCGGTGGTCGGCGAAGCGGTCCGAACTGGATCCACGGGCCGTCGCCGAATACCTGCGCTGGTTCACCCCATCGGCAATCGCGGCATCCTGTGCCGATTATCGGGCGGCTGCGAACGTCGATTTGATCCATGACGATGCCGATGCAGATGCGGGGCGACGTGTCACGCAGCCGCTCATCGCGATCTGGGGTTCCTCAGGCGCCATGGGGCGTCTCTATGACATCACCGCCGCGTGGGAGGTCGTTGCCACAACCGTGACCGGGGTCGCCGTGGATGCGGGACATTTCGTTGCAGAAGAGGCCCCCGATGCGACCTGGGCGGCGCTTTTCGATTTTTTTGCAGCCAACGAATAGGTCGCACCGAAAACCCGGTGGATAGCCGCCGCGGTCGGTACGATCGCACTGATGACTACGACAACTTCTGCGCACACCCGTGTGTTCTCGGGAATGCGTCCAACCGGCGAGCTGCACATCGGACATCTCTTTGGCGCCCTCGGGAATTGGGTGCGCTTGCAAGAGCATGCAGAGTGCATCTATTGCGTGGTTGACCTGCATGCGCTCACGACGGGCTATGAGGATGTCGGCGGGATCCGCCGCAGCGGGCAACTGATGGTTGCCGATTGGCTCGCGGTGGGAATTGACCCTGAGCGGAGCATCATCTTCCGTCAGTCCGATATTTCTGAGCACGCAGAGCTCGCCACCATGCTGGGGATGATCACGCCGCTGTCGTGGCTCGAGCGAGTACCAACCTATAAGGGGCAAATTGCCGAGCTTGGTGAGGGAATCGATACCTTTGGATTCTTGGGGTACCCGCTCCTGCAAACCGCCGACATCATTTTGTACAAAGCCACCGAGGTGCCGGTCGGCCAAGACCAGCTTCCGCATCTTGAGCTTGCGCGTGAGGTCGTCCGGAGATTCAACAATCTCTATGGCCCGGTGTTTCCTGAGCCGCAAGCGCGGCTTGCCGAATCGCCGCTGATTCTTGGGGTAGATAACCGCAAGATGAGCAAAAGCTATGGAAATGCCATCACGATGGGCGCCAGCGACGAGGAAATTGATCGCTTGGTGGGGTCGATGGTGACTGATCCACAGCGGATTCGCAAAAGTGATCCAGGGCGTCCCGATGTTTGCAATGTCTGGGCCTATCACAAGCTCTTTGGCACATCTCCAGCGGAGATGGAAACGATTTTTGCTGGCTGCACGAGTGCCGAATTGGGCTGTGTGCAGGATAAGCGTGCGCTCGCCGAAACAATTAAATCGGTGATTCGACCAATCCGCGAACGCCGGGCAGCATTCCTGGAGGATCCTGACAAGATCGAGGACATCCTTGCCGATGGGGCACGTCGCGCGAAGGCGATTGCCGCGCCAGTGCTGGCTGAGGCGAAGGCGGCGATGGGGCTGTGAGTGCGTCCGGGCGGGTCGCGGACCCTCTGCGGCTACCCCTTGAGCTGGATCTTTTCGAAGGTCCGCTTGATCTGTTGCTGACACTTGTGCTGCGTGAAGAAATTGAGCTCGCAGAACTTCCCTTGCGTGATCTTGTCGAGGCCACCCTGCGCGGGCCTGATGAGTGGGATCCTCCCACGACGGGTGAACTTGTCTTGTTGTTGTGCAGCCTCGTGGAGCTCAAAGCACGACGGCTTGTCGGAGAGGACGACGACGATGACTACGCGCCCGATCCTGATGCCGAATTGGTGCGCGAGCGTCTTGCTGCGCAACTGATTGCATTTGCGCCATTTCAGCGCGCGGGTACCTGGCTGTCGATGCAAGACGGAATCGATGGTGCGGTGCGCTATCGACGGGTGCCACTCGATCGCGCGGCGGCCCTGCAGGCGCCACATGCCCCCAGTGAGCTGCTTGAGGCGATTATTCGGTTGATGGTTGCCCCACCAATGCCCTCGATGGGGCATATGAACCGCGAGCGCATCAACGTTGGTGAGATCGTGGCAGAGCTGCGTGGGGCACTTCGTCGTACGGGGAGAGTGAGTTTTGATGAGCTCACCGACGGAACCGATCGTCTGGCGCAGGGGATGACTTTGATGGCGTGTTTGGAATTGGCGCGCCGTGGTGAGGCCAGCCTGGCGCAACCGGTGCCATTTGGTGACATCACCGTGCACCGCATGCAACCAGGATTTGCCGGTGAGTGAGATCGCACTTGATCGCGCTCTCGAGGCGCTCCTGTTTTTGAGCCCCGAACCGTTGAGCATCGTACGGTTGTGCGAGCTTGCTGAGTCGTCGCCTGGCGAGGTGCAGCGTGCGCTTGCGGTGCTTGGAGCCAGATACGGCGACGAGAGCGGTCTTGAGGTGGCCGAGATCGCTGGCGGGTGGGTAGTGCGTGCACGCGCCGAGCTCGGTGCAGTATGTGATCGTCTACGGGCCCGTCCACCGGATGAGCGGCTTTCCCCGGCAGCGATTGAGACCTTGGCTGTCATTGCCTACCTGGAGCCGATCTCTCGACCGGAGATCGCCCGGGTCCGCGGTGTGTCGGCAGAGGCAACCGTTGGGTCGCTGCTTGATCGAGGAATGATCGAGGAAGCGGGCCGCGTCGGCGATGGCGGCGCGATGCGGTACCGTACGACCCCCGCCTTTCAGGAGCGCTTTGGTTTGCGCGGTTCGTCAGATCTTCCACCAATCACCCAATTTGAACTCAGTGGCGCCGAGGCGGAAGCTGTCCGTCAGCGGCTGCGCGACGCGGGCCACCTTGACGATGAGGATGCATGAACGAGCATCGATGGCCCGAGCCTGAGACCCGTATCCATCGCGCGCTGGCGCAAGCTGGCGTTGCGAGTCGACGGGCTGCAGAGGTGTTGGTTGCCGACGGACGCATCACCATTAACGACACCGTCGCAACGACGGGACAGTTGGTTGGCCCAGGCGATCTGATTCGCGTCGATGGCCGTATCGTCAGCCCAGAGCCGTTGCAGGTCTTTGTCCTCAACAAGCCCGCCGGCGTGGTCTCTACCGCACGGGACCCCGAAGGGCGTCAGACGGTGCTGGATTTATTGCCCCGAGATGTGCGGCTCTATCCTGTGGGACGATTGGATATCGATACCACAGGCGTCTTGTTGATCACCAACGATGGCGAACTCGCCAATCGCTTGATGCATCCACGGGGCAAGGTGCCAAAGATTTATGAGGCGCTTGTCGACGGCCGGGTCTCCGCCGAAACCGTTCGGGACTTACGCCGTGGCGTCGAGCTTGAGGATGGAATGAGCCTGCCGGCGCGTGTTGAGATTATGGAGCGACTGCATCCTGGCGGGACGTGGCTACGCATCGAGATTACCGAGGGTCGCAATCGCATCGTCAAGCGGATGTGCCTTGCGGTGGGGCATCGCGTCCAGCGCTTGCGACGCATCCGCTTTGCGGGAATTGAAGTCGGTGGCATGCGGACCGGAGAGTTTCGCGCGATCACGCAGGATGAATTGCGTCAATTGCGAAAGATTGGTGGACTCGATGGACTCACAAGTGCCCCGGGTCTTGATGTCGATGTTGACGCCCCGGTTCGTCGTCCCAAAACACCGCGGCCCCCTCGGGCAATATGATGCGCGGCGTGAGCGTACGAGCAATACGTGGTGCAATTACTGCTGAGCGGGACACCGCTGATGCCATCCTTGAGGCGACGTCGGAGTTGTTGACGGCGATGCTCGAGCGAAATGGCATCGATGGCGATGCGTTGATCTCGATGTTGTTTACGACAACCCCGGACCTTCGCGCTGAGTTTCCTGCCGTTGCCGCACGGAGTCTTGGATTGAGTCAGGTGCCGCTCTTGTGTGCATCAGAGATCGATGTGCCCGGTGCGCTTGGGCTCTGTATTCGCGTGATGGTGCACGCCAACATGGACCCCGACGCCCCAGTGCGTCATGTCTATCTGCGTGATGCCCGACAATTACGAACGGACTTAAGCGAGTCCTAGCGCGCGGGTGGGGCACCCACGTCGTCGAGATCGAGTCCGATGTCGACAATGGGCGCCGAATGGGTCAGCGCTCCGACGCTGAGCGCGTCGATTCCGCATGCTGACGCCTCTCTGGCACGCGTGAGATCCATGCGGCCAGATCCTTCCAGGAGCGCTCTTCCTGCGACCTCTGCCACAGCCGCCCGCATCTGATCTATCGTCATGTTGTCGAGCAGGATCCAATCGACTTCTGCGGCCAATGCGCGCCGTACGCCATCAAGATCGTCGGCCTCAACTTCGATCAAGAGATCGGGCCACGTTGTGCGGGCATGGCGGACCGCGTCGCCGAGACCGGCGCCGGCGAGCGCCAAATGATTGTCTTTGACGAGGATACGGTCAAAGAGCCCAAAGCGGTGATTCTGGCCGCCACCTGCGACAACCGCCGCCTTTTCGAGTGCCCGTAGGCCCGGGGTGGTTTTGCGGGTATCGAGGACTGCGCAGTCGCCGCAGACATCGACAAATGATCGTGTCATGGTTGCCACACCCGAGAGGTGGCTAATGAAGTTTAAGAGCGTCCGCTCGGCGGAGAGAACCGCCCGCGCCGTTCCGCTGATCTCCGCGATCACTGAACGTGGGTGGATTTGATCACCGTCATGCAGGTGCCACGTTGCGGTGAGCCCACACTGGCGGATGACTTCGTGCCCCACGGCATGGCCAGCAAAGATGCCATCGACGCGGCTCACGAGTCGTCCAGATGCAACCGCATCCGCCGGAATCAATGCCTGCGAGGTCACATCACCTAGATCACCAAGATCTTCAGCGAGTGCGTACCGGACAAGTTGGGCAAGCGACGGTCCGCTGACGCCCATGGTCGAATCCATGCGACTGACGCTCACGCGAGGGCCAGCATCCGATCAAGTGCAACACGTGCCCAGCGTGCCATTTCATCCTCGACTTTGACCGTATTGACGATCTCGCCTGCTGCGAGCGATTCAAGGCACCAGGTCAGCTTCGGGAGCGTGATGCGGTTCATTGTCACACATGGGCAAATGTGTTCATTCAGGCAAAAGATGTGCTTATCGGGATGACGATGGGCGAGGCGGTTCACCAGGTTCCAATCTGTGCCGATGACGATCCGCGATCCCTCGGGAAGTTCCTGGCAGCGTCGGATGATGAATTCGGTGGATCCGTCCTCATCGGCGGCTGCGACAACATCACGCGGGCATTCGGGGTGCACAATCACAATGGTTGCGGGATCCTGGGCACGTGCGTCGGCAACCTGGGCGGTCGTGAAGGCGGTGTGCACATTGCAAAAGCCCTTCCACAAAATGAGCGGCGTCTCGGCCAACTCATTTGGTGCGATTCCTCCGAGCTCTGCCAGGCGCGGGTTCCAGACCCTGCCAGCATCTGCCTCGAGACCGATTTGCACGCCGGTATTGCGACCAAGGTGTTCATCAGGAAAGAAAAACACCGCATCACCTTCGGAGAAGGCCCAACGAAATGCACGCTGTGCATTTCCTGATGTGCAGACCGCACCACCATGTTCACCCACAAACGCCTTCAGATCGGCGCCACTGTTCATATAGGTCAAGGGGATAATGCGCTTGCCAGGGAGCGCTTGAGTGAGTTGTGCCCAGGCGTCGCGCACGGTGAAGATATCGGCGCATTCGGCAAGGTGGCAGCCCGCACCAAGGTCAGGAAGCACGACCCGCTGATGAGGGGCAGCGAGCACATCTGCCGATTCGGCCATGAAATAGACGCCTAAAAAGACAATAAGTTCTGCGGCGGTGGCGGCAGCGCCGCGTTGAGCGAGTAGGTACGAATCACCGGTAATGTCGGCGAATTCCATCACCTCGTCTTTTTGGTAATGGTGGCCCAGGATGACCGCCCGGTCGCCGAGCGCTCGACGCGCGGTCCAGGCGCGCTGGCGAAGCTCCGACTCTTCGACGAGGGTGTATGCCTCGGGCATTGCGCACGTGATGGGGGTCGTACTCACACCGCCTCCCAGCTGAGTTGAGGGACATCGGCGGTCGTTGACGACCATGGCACGCTGTACGGCTCGTTGCCGAGCCATGCGATGCGATGTTGTTGGGCGGGAATCGGGAGCGGGAAGTCGCTGCGGTAATGGGCGCCGCGGCTCTCGGTGCGATGGCGGGCAGCCTGGGTCATCATTTGCGCGAGCAGCAACTGGTCACATTGCGCAATGGACTCCGGTGGGGCGCACGCCGCCAATTGCGCGGCGGTCTGGCGCATGTGTTCTTCGCTGCGCTCGAGGCCCACAGACCCCCAGAGCAGCTCCGGGATGTCGGGCAACTGTGCCGTGTGCGGTTCACGCAACATTGGGCGGGAGGGTACCGGATCGCAACTCATCCAGGCGCCGGTCGGCGCAGTGACGTGCTCTGCGCAGCGTTGGGCCATCACGGCTGCCTCAAGAAGGCTGTTTGAGGCAAGGCGGTTCGCCCCATGCAGGCCGGTGGCCGCACATTCCCCGATTGCATAGAGACCGAAGATGCTCGTGCGCCCAACGGTGTCGGCAAGCACTCCACCGAGGAAGTAGTGGGCTGCTGGGGTAATCGGGATGAGATCACGCGCCAAGTCAAGTCCCGCCTGGACGCAGGCACGGGCGACAGTGGGAAAGCGCTCATAGACAAGTGCCCGATCGATATGGCGCAGATCAAGTGTGACGTCGGCGCCTGTGGCGCGCGCGGTGCGGGCGACGGCCCGTGCGACGACGTCGCGTGGCCCCAACTCTCCGCGGGGATCCTCATCAAGCAGGAAGCGGCGCCCATCGGCATCGCGAAGGTACCCACCTTCGCCACGTACTGCCTCTGAGACCAAGGGGAGAGGACTTGCCCCGATCGCAAGTGCCGTGGGGTGAAACTGCATCATTTCCAAATCCGCGAGCATCGCACCCGCGCGTGCGGCGGCGGCGATGCCATCACCGGTGGCGGTCAGCGGGTTTGTCGTGCGTGCATAGAGCTGGCCGACGCCGCCGGTGGCCAATACCACCGCGCGTCCGTTGAGGGTGTCGTGCACGCCGTGACGGTCCTCAACGGTAATCCCACAGACGCATCCATCTCGAATCACGAGGTCGCGCAGGTGGGTGAACTCACGAATCTCAATGTTGGGATTGTGCAGTGCGGCGCTGCGCAACGCATCAATAATCTGTGGGCCGGTCGCATCACCCCCGGCATGCACAATGCGATTGGCCGAGTGCGCCCCTTCGCGTCCGAGTGCGAACTCATCGTCGTGGCGATCAAATGCGACGCCGATCGAGGCGAGGAGCGTGACCGCATCGGGTCCGGCCTGGATGATCTCGCGCACAATGGACTCATCGCAGAGCCCGGCACCGGCATCGATGGTGTCTGCGACATGGCGGGCAACCGAATCATTGATGCCCATCGCCGCAGCAATACCGCCTTGGGCGTAGGAGCTGCTCCCGTCACCGACGGTGGTTTTGGTCACGATGACCACTGGGAGGTGCTCCGCGGCACGCACCGCGACAAGGAGCCCTGCAAGACCGCTCCCTACGACGACCAGCGGATCGTGGTCGTTAGGGTGGGAACCACCATTTGCGTCGAATTGACGTAATTGGAGGAGACTCCTCATGTCAAATTGACAATAATTGCCAAAGGGGCGTGCCGCAACCGAGATTGGTCCCTGGGTGCATTCGATTGTGAGCAATGAGCGCCGACATCGCACGATCGGGTTTCGTAGACTCGCGTGGAATGTCTATTCATGTCTCACCCCGCATCGCGGCAATCCCGCACTATGAACCCGGTTTAACCACCGCGGATGTCATGGAGCGCTACGGCCTTGATGCGGCGATCAAGCTCGCCTCCAATGAAAGCCCGTACCCGCCACTCGATGCAGTGCAAGAGGTGGTGCGCCAGGGTGCGACCGGACTCAATCGCTACCCCGATGGCGCCGCGAGAGCCCTTCGCGATGCCCTTGCCGAAATGCATGGGGTCGATCGAGCGAACGTCGTGATCGGGAATGGGTCGTGCGAACTACTACTTCTCGCTGGTCAGGCATTGCTGGACCCGGGAACGACCTTGATCCACCCCGACCCTTCATTTGGTCTGTATCCGCATCTGGCTGCCGCCGCGGGGGCTGAGGCGATTGCGGTGCCGCTGAATGGGCAGGGTGCAAATGATCTTGAGGCGATGGCGGCTGCAGTGGACGAGCGGACGCGCCTTGTCATCGTGTGTAGCCCAAACAACCCCACCGGCGGATATTCACCCGCAGATCAGATCGAGTCCTTCCTGGACATGCTCCCCGAGGATCTCCCGGTTATTATCGATGAGGCCTATTACGATTTTGTGACAGAGGCCGACCGCGGGCGACCGCTTGCCAATGCTCGCCGACGCCAAAATCTTCTGGTGCTGCGCACATTCTCCAAGGCGCACGGACTCTGCGGATTGCGGGTTGGCTATGGGATGGGATCCACCTCCTGGATCGCGGCACTCGATCAGGTGCGTCAACCCTTCAATTCCTCCACATTGGCGCAAGCAGCAGCACGAGAGGCCCTGCGGCACGCCCCCGCGCATGATCGCCGAGTGCAGGAGACAATTGCCGAGCGGGCGCGTGTGGCTGTGGCATTGGCCGGGATGAGAGTACCCTTCACTCCAAGCCAAACGAACTTCATATTGATACGCCCTGAGGCGTCCGGGATCTCGCTCCACGAGCGGTTGCTGGCTGAGGGGGTTATTGTTCGAAATGGTGGATCATTAGGGTGTCCGGGGAGCCTTCGGGTATCGATCGGCACACCACAGGAAAATGATGCGTTTCTCGCCGCACTCACGCGAGTGCTGGGCGATTAGTTGCGAAAGCTCGTCATCGACATACGTCGCAAGAACAAAGGACACGCTGCACCATGATGATCGTGATGAAAGAGGGGGCGACCGAAGCCGAAATCGCCCACGTCATCAACCGGATTGAACAAGCCGGCGCATTGGCACAGCCATCGCGTGGCGAGTTTGTCACGGTGATTGGTGCGATCGGAGATGACCGCGAGTTGGTCGCGAGCATGCAGCTCGAGGGTGAGCCGGGCGTCGAGCGGGTCGTCCCGATTCTGAAGCCATACAAGTTGGTGTCGCGTGACTTCCGGGGTCCGGACGCCGTGATCGAGATCGCCGGCCGCAAGATTGGTGGGAACAACTTCGGACTCATCGCCGGCCCATGCACGGTGGAGTCTCGTGAGCAGACGCTGATGACCGCCGATGTCGTGCGCGACGCTGGAGTGTCGATGCTTCGCGGTGGTGCGTACAAGCCGCGCAGCTCGCCGTACAGCTTCCAGGGCCTTGGTCGCGAGGCATTGGAGATTCTGGGCGAGGCACGTGAACGCACGGGGCTTCCAATTGTCACCGAGGTGATGGATGTCCGTCAGATCGAAGATGTGGTTGAGGTCGCCGACATGATTCAAATCGGCGCGCGCAACATGCAGAACTTCGATCTGCTCAAAGAAATTGGCAAGACCGGTGTTGCGGTGCTGCTCAAGCGCGGCCTATCGGCAACCATTGAAGAGTGGTTGTTGTCGGCGGAATACATTGCCCGTGAAGGCAATGACCGGATCGTGCTGTGCGAGCGCGGGATTCGCACCTTTGAAACCGCCTACCGCTCAACGCTCGACATCTCGGCAGTGCCTGTCGTCAAGTCGCTGTCAGGGCTGCCCGTCATCGTCGACCCGTCGCACGCTGCCGGCAAGCGTGACTGGATCCTGCCAATGGCACGCGCCGCAGTTGTCGCGGGCGCAGACGGGCTCATCGTTGAGGTGCACCCGACTCCTGAGACGGCATTGTGTGACGGCCCTCAGGCGCTCTACGCCGATGGGTTTGCCGCGTGGGTTGCCGATGTCAAGCGCTGCATCGATGTGATGGGCAAGGTTATCGCTGGATCTGCACCTGCCGCTGTCGGCGCCTAAGTCCGTACATTCGCGCATGCGTTCGATCCCCGGCCCAATAGCCATTGTGGGGATTGGACTCATGGGCGGTTCCTTGGGGCTGGCGCTCCGCGCTGCCGGAGTCGCCGATGTGGTGGGATTTGATCCAGATCCCACGACGCGTGACACCGCGCGCGAAATCGGGGCCATCACCCGGAATGTTGACACGTTGGCTGACGCAGTCGCTGGTGCGACGTGTGTCTTTGTTGCGCCGCCGCTGGGGACCATTGTCGATGTCGTGCGAGACGTGCTTGCCGTGGCGCCATCTGAGTGCGTGGTGTCGGATCTGGGATCGGTCAAGCATTCAGTGATCGCGGCGCTCACGGTTGAGGAGCGGACCCGATTCATTGGTGGCCATCCGGTCTGTGGCGGCGAGCAGTCAGGGGTCGGCGCGGCGCGTGCCGATATGTTCGGTGGCGCGACGTGGTTTTTGACTCCCACCGCTGAATCACGACCCGATCTCTACCAACGTGTGTATTCCGTGATTGCCGCAACCGGCGCAACTCCGGTGGCAATCGATGCGGATGTGCATGACCAACTCATGGCACTCGTCAGCCACGTGCCCCATGTACTCGCCGCAGCGCTGGTGAATCAGGCGGCGGCAACAGCGCCGAGCGGGCGAGAGGCATTGCGTTCTGCGGGCCCATCATTTGATGATCTGACCCGTGTTGCGGGTGCAAACCCTCCATTGTGGGCCGACATTTTGCGGGCGAATGCCAGCGCGGTAGGTGACGCACTCGCGCAGTACCGTCAACGCCTCGTTGAAGTCGAAGAGGCACTGCAGGCAGATGACCGACAGGCTTTGATCGAGATCGTCGCAGCAGCGGCGGAAGGACGCCGCCGACTGCGCACACAGCGGCTCGCCGGCGCATCCGATGGGGAGACCTGGGAGATCACCGTCGCAATCCCAGATCAGCCGGGCGCGGTCTCGCAGATCACCACTGCCCTCGGCCATGGCCACATCAATATTGCCGACCTCGTGTTGCGCCCCGGACCGCCGGGTGGTGTGGGTGAATTTGTGGTGTGCGTTGATGGCGCCGCGACCGCGAACTCAGCGGTTGAGTGCATTCGCGCAATCGGGCTTGTCGCCCATGCCCGGGTGCTCTAAGACCCCGGAACTACCAATTCGGGGTGTTGGCCTGGGGTTGCCAGGAACGCGCTCACGACGCGCGACAGGCTTCCACCACGCCAGGCAAGCGGACTCTGTCCCGGTGGATCGACCACCAGATGGGATCCATGAATACGCATTGCGTAGTCCTCGGCGACCACGAGTGGATGATCGGGATCGAATTCATCCCGACTACCGATGATAAGTGTGGGGACACCGATCGCGCTGAGGGCATCGAGTCCGTTGAATGCCACCGATCGAGGAATCGCATGCAGCGCTGCTGCAACTCCGTCTGGGTAGCGATGACGTTCGAGGCGTTGACGCATCACGGTGCGCACGGTTTCACGCATCCGCTCCGGGACCTGAGGGGTGCCGTAGGCTGCGAGAAAACCGTCGACGCCACCTGTCAAAAGCCCTTGGGAGAGCGCATCCCAATGTGCCAGATTTGTGCTTGGCGCCCCTAAATGTGCAGGAGTGATGATCGCGAGCGCTCGCACACGTTCTGGATAGCGCAGAGCGATATTGATCGCCGTTGCTGCACCCATGGATTGGCCGATCACAACGACCTGACCGACCTCGAGGTGATCGCAGACCCCAATCGCGTCATCTGCCAACAGGTCATATGTGTAGGCGTCGGGCTCCGTCGCGGGGCGTGATTCGCCATGTCCGCGTGCGTCGTAACTGATGAGTGTATGACCATCGCGTGCAAGCGTCTGCGAGCCGTGGAGGACATAGCGACGAGTTGCGGTCAGGCCGTGTAGGAGCAGAATGGATGCGCCCGATCCTGTGTAGTCGCCCTCGAGACGCACATCTGGTCTCTGAACCACAAATGAGGTCGGCGCATTCGTTGTTTCGGGTCGCATAGTGGCGTCCACGCTAGTCGATTCACCAGTTGGATGTGCGATCAATTGCGTTGCATTACGGCGTTTCGAGGAGGAAAATATTCGCTGGACCTATGTGTTTTTACGAGAGCGGACTCTCCATAAACGTGCTCTACGCCCCCGATGGTCTCAGGCCAAAACGTGCCGTCGGCGTCACGCTCTCAGAAGGCATGGGGATACCTGAAGAGCTCAACTCCGTCAAATTCGCACGACAGAAGTCCAAACTGGCCGGCACTATTCGCGGCTCGTACTTCGTGGTGAGGGGTGAATATCCAACCGGACTTGTCCCCCCCGAGCGGCCGTCACCTGCGCGTTGCGCGCACGCTCGGTGCGTCGTCTGGTCGAGCCATACGCCGCATTTTCTGCTCAGCTGCGTAATGATTGGGGGTAATGAGCGACGAGCGACAACGATGTGCCGAGATTCTGGGGCACGAAATAGATTTTGCGCTTCCGCCCGAGGCGGGTGAATGGTGGGTCGCGGTATCCGTCGTCGGTGACCCGGTACGCGTCAGGGTTGCGTGGGTAGATCCATCACGTGGCGAGATTAAAGCCAAGGTCGCGTGCCCCCCAGGAGTGCCCAGTCGCTGGCGTCCCGTGATTGGCGCGCTGGTGCGACTGATGGATGGCAGCGCAGCTGTCGATCAGCTGTTTGTGGGGCGAGTCGCACCTGAAGCCCATGCGATTCAGGTGCTGGGCGTCGATGAATCAGTGATTGATGCGGACGTGATCGGCCCGGAGGGTCTCGTGGTGACACGGGTGACCGCAACTGATGTTGTCGTCTGCGCCGACGCCATCGGGCCAGGAGAAGAGCCGGTTGGTCGTCTCGATCGCTCGGGGATGGCGGAACTCGATACCTCGGGCCCCCAGGTGAGCGGCCGATTGGGCTCTGGGCACGGTATGGCGGCGGGAATTGGTCATGGCCGCTGGATGGACGACCTCCTCATTGCAGAACTCGAGGTCGGGTACCCAATTCTCTTGCCTGAATGGGTGCCCTATGGCTTCACCCAATCGCGCCCGCGGATTGAACCCGATCTCTCGTATCCCTTTGGGCCGCTGGCGGTTATCGTGACCTGGACCGGAGAGGACAGTCAGCGGGTACTCGTGCGACAAACGCTTGCCCCACTGGCAAGCCCTGATCCCGGGGGCGCGCTGTCGCGTCCGACCGACATCGCGGGGTATCCAGGCGTCGTGCGTGGGCGCAATGCATTTGTGACCGTTGTCTGGCAAACCGATACTCACGTCTTCGGGGTACAGGTGCAACGCATGGAAGA
The DNA here is from genome assembly GCA_903896045.1 of uncultured Actinomycetes bacterium. Classification (GTDB taxonomy): domain Bacteria; phylum Actinomycetota; class Thermoleophilia; order Miltoncostaeales; family Miltoncostaeaceae; genus CAITWD01. Next base: position 80,556 of record CAITWD010000036.1, on the reverse strand, counting down.
GGCAGAGTCCATTGCGCTCGAGGTTGCACGTTCGATTGGCAAACTCGACCAGTAAGGACCTCCGGTCGGCCCGCCATATTGTCGGGGTGCACGAGGTTGTCATTGGATCGGTTGTGGTCGGCTGTCGTATTCGGCGCCATGCGCGCGCGCGTCGCATTACGTTGCGGGTGCGGGAGGGCCGTATTCACGTCACTGCCCCCGTGCGGGTACCGGTGTCGGAGATTCGACGGTGCATCGATGAGCACCTGAACTGGATCGAGGATGCGCTTCTTCGCGAGCGAGCATGCGTCGCAGCCGATCTGCGCGTGGGGGACCGAATCCCTTTTCTTGATGGATCAGTCACGATCGTCGAGGGTCGCTCGGGTACGCGATATGTGTCCAAAGATGCGGTGGCAGTGCGCGCCAATGATCCGATCCTGCCGCAGATTGAGCAGTGGTATCGACGCGCCGCGCGTCCATATTTTCAGGAGTACCTCGAGCGGTGGGCGCCGCGCATCGGGGTGACGCCATCCCGTCTTGTGGTACGAGGACAGCGATCCCGATGGGGGAGCGCATCCGCCAATGCAACGATTTCGTTGAATTGGCGGCTGATGATGGCGCCGCCAAGGATTGGTGAATATGTGGTCGTGCACGAATTGGTGCATCTGATCCACATGGACCATTCTGCGCGGTTTTGGGACTGCGTCGGCGGACATTGGCCGACCTACTCAGATGAGCGCGTGTGGCTACGTGTGCATGGCCCTGAGCTGTTTGCTGGACCGGTTGCACTCGGTGCTGATTCGGGCGAAGTCTCGTGAGTCGGATAATCTCGGGGCGATGACCACACTTCGCATCGATCCGGTCGCCCGACTTGCGGGCGTACTTGCGGTCCCCACAGACAAATCCATCACCCATCGTGCGCTGCTGTTTGGCGCGGTCTCCGACCGGGTGGTCACGATCGACAACCCCTTGGACTCTGCCGATACCGGGGCGACCTTAAGCGCAATTGAGGCGTGTGGCGTGCAGGTGGAAGGACATCTTGGTGGCCGGGTGGTGATTCATGGGCGTGGCCTGCGTGGCCTCACTCCACGGGCGGGGATCGACTGCATGAATGCTGGGACCTTGATGCGCCTTTTGCCGGGTTTGCTGGTGGGCTCATCTGCGGATCACGTGATCCTCGATGGAGACGATTCCTTGCGTCGTCGGCCTATGGGACGGGTTGCGACCCCGTTGCGCCGGATGGGCGCCGCCATTTTTACCTCGCCAGGCGGGCTCCCGCCGCTGGTGATCTCTGGTGGCGTGCCATTGCGCGGAATGCGTCATGACCTGGAAGTCGCCAGCGCGCAGGTCAAGAGCGCGATTTTACTCGCAGGGCTGTTTGCCGATGGGGAGACTTGGGTGTCAGAACCGGTGCAATCCCGCGATCACACCGAACGAATGCTCGCCGCCGCTGGGGTTGATGTGCGTTATGACAATGGCGCGGTGGGGATTGTTGGCCCCGTCGCCGGGCTGTCACTTCCCGATCTCATGGTTCCAGGCGATTTTTCGTCAGCGGCATTTCATCTTGTTGCGGGCGCGTTGTTGGGTGATCCTGAGGTACGCCTGACTGGGGTGAACTTAAATCCCTTGCGCACTGGATTGCTCGAGGTGATGCAACGCATGGGTGCCGGCGTCAAGATTGCGCGATCTGCTGATATTGCGGGTGAGCCGTGTGGTGATCTCATTGTCCGTCGCGCCGATGAGCTTATTGCCACTGAAGTGGCCCCTGATGAGGTTCCGGCGATGATTGATGAGTTGCCGTTGGTGGGCCTTTTGGGGGCATTTGCGAACGGCACCACGACTGTCCGGGGTGCCCAGGAGTTGCGCGTCAAAGAAAGCGATCGGATCGCCGCCGTGGTGCGCGCATTACGCGCGATGGGCGTGGATGCCCAAGAACACCCCGATGGGTTTTCGGTCACGGGGAGTGGGGAACTGCCGGGCGGTCGGATCGATGCCGGTCATGACCACCGGTTTGCGATGCTCGGCGCGATTGCCGGCCTTGCAAGTCGAGATGGCGTGCATATTGAGGGGTTTGAAGCAGCCGCCGTCTCCTATCCGGGGTTTGTCAGTGACCTTCGCGCCCTCGGCGGCGGAGTGTGATTATCGCCATCGACGGTCCGGCGGGTGCCGGAAAAAGCACTGTTGCGCGCATGCTTGCCGATCAATTGTCGATGGGCTATCTCGATACTGGTGCGATGTATCGGGCGGTGGCACTTTTGGCATTGACACATGGCGTCGATTGCGAGGATCAGGCGGCGCTTGTCGCAGGACTCGCCGCGCATACCTTGGATTTTCATCCGCGCCCTGGTGGCATCGTGATCACGATGGATGGGCGTGAGGTTGATCAACAGATCCGCTCAACCGAGGTCACCGCCCATGTGTCACTGGTTGCCGCACACCCCGAAATTCGGGAGATCATCACCGGTGCGCAGCGTCGTGTGCTTGGCGGAGGGTCATGGGTCTGTGATGGGCGCGATATTGGCACAACGGTCTGCCCATCGGCTGAATTGAAGGTGTTTTTATCTGCGTCCGCGCGTGAGAGAGCGCGTCGTCGTTGCGTAGAGCTCAATGCTGCTGGGGTTGCCGCCAACATTGATGAGGTGCGCGCAGCGATTGAACAACGAGACCATCTCGATATCACCCGTAATGCGAGTCCATTGCGCGCCGCCGATGATGCGCGCCACCTTGACACATCAGATCAGCCAATTAATGAGGTTGTGGCAACAATTGCTGGCTGGGCACGCGAGGTGGGTGTCTGATGAGTACGCAACCCGAGGTGTCAATGAACATGGCGGTGCGCAATCTTGCGCGCGTCCTTTTGGCGCCGGTTTTTTGGCTGGGTTTTCGCCTGCGCTGTCGCGGCACCGAAAATATTCCCCCCTCAGGAGCGGTCCTCTTTGTTGCCAACCACATCTCGATGTGGGATCCCCCGATGATCGGATTCGTCATCGCGCCGCGCAGACGCATGTTCTTTATGGCCAAGCGGGAGTTGTTTGCGAACCCAATTGCTGCAAAGGTCTTCCGCGCAGGGGGTGCGTTTCCCGTTGAACGGGGCGGGGTCGACCGTGAAGCGATTCGCGCGGCACGCGATATCCTCGGCCGCGGAGAGGCATTATTGATGTTTCCTGAAGGCACGAGGTACCGCAATGGTGAATTAGGACCTGCGATGCCTGGGGCAGGGGCATTCGGCTTAGCCGATGACGTCCAGGTGATTCCCGTTGCCATTTCAGGATCAAACCGTCGGTTCGGTCCGGCGTCCATCACTATCGGAGGACGATTGGACTTGTCAGACATCACGACGGGTTCTCGCGCAGAGCGCAGCCAGATCGCAGCAGATCGCATGATGGGCGCCATTGCGGCGTTGCTTGAGCGCGATCGCCAGCGGCGCAACGTGGTGTCTGCATGAGTGATACACCTGAGCGCGAACATCGCGTCCCGGGAAAGCGCGTCCGCAATCCAACGGCGCCGTCCCTTGACACAAATCAGCCCATTGTTGCGGTGGTCGGGTACCCGAACGTCGGAAAGTCGACCCTCTTTAATCGCTTGACTGGCCGTCGCGATGCGGTGATTGATCCAGTTCCTGGGGTCACGCGCGATCGTCGCCAATCGGGTGCCGAGTGGGGCGGGCGACAATTTCAGATCATTGACACCGGTGGCATCGATGCAGATGACCCGACCCCGATCGGTCGTCAGGTCACCGCGCAGGCGCGCTACGCGATTCAAGAAGCCGATCTCGTCCTCTTTGTGGTGGATGCAACCACCGCACCGACCTCGGGCGACCTTGAAGTTGCCGATTATCTGCGCACGGTGCGCGTCCCGATCATTGTGATCGCCAATAAGTGCGAGCGCCGCGAGACCGAACTCTTGGCCCAAGGGCTGTGGGGATTGGGGCTTGGTGAGGTGGTACCAATCTCGGCACAGCATGGACTTGGCACCGGCGATTTGCTCGATACCGTCGTTGCGGCGCTGCCTGAGCCCGAGATCATCCTGCCGCGCCAAGAGGGTGTGCCGGCGCTGTGCATCATGGGTCGACCGAATGTCGGCAAGAGCTCGATTTTGAATGCGATCCTCGGTGAGAACCGCGTGATCGTGCACGACCGTCCTGGAACGACGCGTGACCCGATCGACACGATGTTCGAATACAACGGTCAGCGGATGGTCCTGACCGACACTGCCGGGTTGCGTAAGCGCAATCGGATGCGTGACGATATCGAGCACTACAGCCAAATTCGCGCCATCCAAGCCGCTGAGCGCAGTGATGTGGCATTGGTGGTCTGTGATGCCACCGAAGGGCTGACCGATGCGGACCTGCGTGCGGTGGATTCGGCGGCGCGCGCGCGATGCGCGACGCTCTTAGTGATGAATAAATGGGATTTGTCGCAACCCGAACTCGATGCCATTACGGGCGAATTGCGTGCGAAGTCTCGCCAGCGTCCCATGGTGGAGATCTGTTCGGCTGCGACCGGTGAGGGACTCCATCGCCTGGTGCCCGCAGCATTGCGCCTCTATGAGCGTCGGCGTTCCCGCATCACGACCCATCAGCTCAATACCGTGCTGCGTGAGCTGGCTGACGCCCGCCCTGGTCCGCGAAACGGCAAGCGCCGTCTCTCTCTGCGGTATCTGGTGCAAATTGATTCATCGCCACCGACCTTGCGTCTGGATGTCAATGATCGTTCACTGATTACTCGCGATTACGGGTTCTGGCTCGAAAACCAGATTCGACGCAGGTTCGATCTCGACGGGATTCCCATTATCCTTCAGGTACGCGACCGAGGGGGATGATGGTGGCTCCACCAATTCGCACGGTGGCAGTGCTGGGCGGCGGTTCCTGGGGAACAGCATTTGCGTTGCTGTGCGGTCGTCACGAGGCCGCGGTGCGCCTGGTGTGTCGCACCGTTGAGGATGCTGATCGAATCGCCAGGGATCGCGCGAATCCCAATTACCTACCGGGGATTCATATCTCCGAGGAGATTGAGATCACGCATGTGGGGGATTTTGGGGCACTTGCAGGGGTTGATTTGCTGGCGCTCGCGATCCCAAGCAGGGTGGTTGCCGATATGGCTGAGCACGTCGCCGGGGCAATCTCTGAAGGAACATCGGTCCTGTCGCTGACCAAGGGTCTTGATACCCGTCGCGGTGGGCGCCTTTCGGAGCTCTGGGGTGCGGCACTCGGAACCGATGTCCCATTTGCGGTGCTCTCGGGGCCAAATCACGCCGAAGAGGTTGCTGAGCACCAGCCCACCGCAGCCGTGGTTGCCGGTGATCGCGAACTCGGTCAGAGATTACAGGGGTTACTGAACGGTCCGGACTTTCGTGTCTATCTCAACGATGATCTGGTTGGGGTTGAGCTGTGTGCAGCAGCAAAAAATGTGATTGCGATTGCCGCGGGAATGTCGGACGGACTTGGCTTTGGTGACAACGCAAAGGCGAGTCTGATTACCCGTGGGTTAGCCGAGATGACCCGGTTGGGGCGTGCATACGGGGCAACTGATGCAACATTTCGCGGTCTCGCGGGTATGGGCGATTTGGTGGGAACCTGCACGAGCGGACATTCACGCAATCGACGGGTGGGGGAGTTGATTGCCAACGGCATGACGGGTGCGGAGGCGGAAGCCTCGATTGGTCAGGTTGCCGAGGGAATTTGGAGCGTCGAATGGCTCTTGGCGCTTGCCGACGCAGTCGAGGTCGAGCTCCCTATCAGTACCCAGGTTGCTGCGGCAGTTGGCGGGAAGCCAGTTGCTGAATGTATGAGGGATTTGATGGCGCGGGCCCCCGCGCACGAGCAGTAATCACTCCCCTTTTTTGTCGATCGGTCGTCATTCTGAACCGAATCTTCACCAGACTCGCTATCGGCATTCCGGCCGCATTGCTACCGTGATCCGCACTGCTGCATCTGTTCGTGAATCGGCACCGGAGTATGTGTGAACACGTCGTCTCGACAACGAGGGCTACGCATCGCGCGGCGTATGCGCAATGGGGTGATTGGGATCGGCGTCTGTGGGATGGCGCTCCTGGTGTCTGGCTGTGGTTCCACAGCACACGCCCCCCCGCAGCCGAGTGTGAGCGCGAGTTATGTGCCGACCTCGGCGCCGCTCTATCTCGAATTCTCGACGGCATTTTCTTCGACCCAGTGGCAGCAGGCCCGCAGGTTGCTCGCCGGATTGACGATGGGTACGGGTGTTCAGCACACGCTCGGCACACTGTTTGGGGTGACGAATCGAGATATCTACCCCGTCATTGCATCGGAGATTGGTGCCCGCGTGGGCATTGGTGTGCTCACGCCCCAGGGACTGTCTCTCGCCGAGAATGTCGGGCCACGGGCCCATGCCATCGAGATCATCGAATTGCGCCTCGGGGCGGGTGCGCGTGCGCAGGCCGCGCTTGCACGTTCTGGCGTGCGCGTGACCAACGTCGCGGGGACCGTCATCGACGTTGCTGCACATGGAGGGTATGTGGCAACCGTGACGCCCGATGCGGTGATTGCCGCACATGACATTTCCGATCTGCGTGCGGCACTCGATGCGCATGCGACAGCAGGTCAGAGTCTTGGCTCGCATCCGGCATTTGTGCATGCGACCGCGATGATTCCGCCATCAACGCTCGCACAGATTGAGGTGTCGGCGCGATGGTTGGCCAGCCAATCCACCTCTGAAAAGGTTGCCGACACATCGCAGTCATCGGCCGCGCAGATCCCCGCCGATGAGCAGTTGATTGCGTCGATTTCGAGTGATCCCGTTGGTGTACGGGTACAAGGTGTGGTGATTGGCGCACCCGTCGGGGGTGCGCAAGGCTTTGATTCGACCAGCACGCCGCCGCTTGCCGGAACAACCCTGTTGTATGAGCGCAATAGCGGTCTCGTATCGCGGCTCGCCAAGGTGCGATCGGAGCTTGGCGAGGCAACGACATTGACGCCCGCGATGGCATTTGATGTGCTGCGCGATACCGAGTTGGGAAGTGTGCTTGATCCTCCACAGCCAATCACTGCGCGCGCCGTGCGCCCGGACTCAGCAGGTGGAGTGAGGGCGCAACTTGCCCGTGACGGAGTCACCGAATCTGTGCGGGTCGGTCCGAACCTGATCGAGACATTTTTTGCCGACGGCGCATTCTCGCTCGCGCGCACCGGAGTGGCGCCTGTCAGTGATGTGCTGGCTTCGCGTGCGCGGTCAGAGATGCCACCAATTATTGCATCGGAGTTTTTCTTCAACGCTCGCCAGCTCGGCGTCTACGACCAGGCAAACCATGTTGCAGGCGTGAGTCGTGCGCAGCTTGGTGATCTTTCGCAACTCGGGGATATCGTGGGATGGACCACATCGGGTGCGCAACCAACATTTGCATTACTGATCGGGCGGTAAGCGCGTGGTGGGTGCATGTGACCGCGCAGCCGCGTCGCTTGGTATCCTCGCCGCTGAGCCGCGAACGTCTAAAGGTGATACTGCATGAGTGAATATCTGTTCACATCTGAGTCGGTAACCGAGGGGCACCCCGACAAACTTGCCGATCAGATTTCTGATGGCGTGTTGGATGCCATTCTCGCGGAGGACCATGCAGCGCGTGTTGCCTGTGAAACGCTCCTGACCACCGGACAGGTTGTGGTCGCAGGCGAGGTAACGACCACCGCCAAGATCGACATCACCGCAGTTGTCCGCGCGACGATTGCCAAGGTCGGCTACACCTCGAGTGAGATCGGCTTTGACGCGGCGACCTGTGGAGTGCTCGTTGCCCTCGGCCAACAAAGTCCAGATATTGCCCAAGGCGTGAACGCCGCGCATGAGACCCGGGTGGGGACATCCTCTGACCCGTACGATAGCCAGGGCGCGGGCGATCAGGGGCTGATGTTCGGGTATGCCACCGACGAAACTCCACAGCTGATGCCAGTTCCGATTACGCTGGCGCATCGTATTGCAGAGCGTCTTGCGGCGGTACGTCACGACGGGACATTTGGCTACTTGCGCCCAGATGGTAAAAGCCAGGTCACGGTGCGCTACGAAAACGGTCGCCCCGTCGGTGTCGATGCCGTCGTGGTCTCCACGCAACACGATGCAGATATCGATCGCGGTCAACTTGAGAGCGACATGATTTCGCAGGTGGTTCGACCGGTGCTCGAGGAGTACGGATATTGGTCGGAGGACATTCGCCACTACATCAATCCCACCGGCGTCTTTGTCGTGGGTGGTCCGATGGGTGATGCCGGGTTGACGGGTCGCAAAATTATCGTCGACACCTACGGAGGAATGGCACGCCATGGCGGCGGCGCCTTTTCCGGTAAGGACCCGAGCAAGGTCGACCGTTCTGCAGCGTACGCGGCACGCTGGGTCGCAAAGAACGTCGTGGCGGCAGGATTTGCCGCACGATGCGAGGTGCAGGTTGCCTATGCCATTGGTGTTGCCCGCCCGGTATCGGTGCTGGTGGAGACCTTCGGTACCGAAACGCGCCCTCAAGAGCAGATTGAGGCGTGGGTGAAAGAGAACTTCGATTTGCGTCCGGCAGCAATTTTGGAGCGACTCGACTTGCGTCGGCCGATCTATCAACAAACTGCCGCCTATGGCCACTTTGGACGGGAGCTTCCCGGTTTTACATGGGAATCGACCGCCATTGGCAATGAGGCGCGCGGCTAACTGACGCCACCCCGCGTGACGCATCCGTCGTTATTGGCGGATGTACCGGGGGATCCCCCTGGTCAGGTGTGCGCCCATGTCCACCTCTTGGTGGACACTCGTGCCCTTGATCGGCCGCTCGATTATGTGATCCCTGACGGGCTCATTGCGGCCGTCGACGTGGGATCGCTGGTGGTGTGCCCACTGGGGCCGCGCAGGGTTGTCGGTGTGGTGGTTGGTATCGGAGCACCGACGCATACTGGGCGGCTCGTCGCGATTGTGGGCAGGGTCGAGGCACCATCAATCCCTGATGACCTTCGTGCGTTGGCGGATTGGGTTGCGCGCTACTACGCGGCACCGGTTGCATCCTGTTTGCGTCTGGTCGTGCCGCCGGGTGCGGAAGGGGCGTTGCGGCGGCGTGCAGATGGAACGTGGCGTATTGCTGTGCCTGCATCTGCGCCGAAGCGCCCACTCGTGGTGCGCCGCGTCGTGGAGGGGCCAGAGCCATCTCGGCGTCAACGCGAGATCATCACGGCGATTCCAGAAGGAACCCAGATCGCGGCGGCGGAACTGTGCCGGGCGGCAGGTACCACAATGGACACGCTCCGGCGAATGGCGGATCGCGGCCTGATTACGCTTGATGCTGATACGGAAACCCCGCGTGATGTGCACGGACTTGGAATGCCGGTACCCCCCGCACCCCAGGCGCTCAATAGCGACCAGCAGGCCGCCATCACCCGCATTCTCAGTGCCCTCACAGAACATCCGCCACCAGGGTTGCTGCTGCATGGGGTCACCGGGTCGGGGAAGACCGAGGTCTATCTTCACGCCCTCAATGCGGTGCGCCGCGAGGGCAAGGGCGCGATTGTCCTCGTGCCGGAGATCAGCCTGACCCCGCAGCTTTTGTCGCGATTGCGTGCGCGGCTTGGTGATGGGGTTGAGGTCTGGCATTCAAATATGTCGGTTGCCGAACGCGCGCAGGTTGATGCACGATTGCGCGCCGGTGACGCTGATGTCGTGGTCGGGGCACGTAGCGCGGTGTTCGCGCCCGTCGCCAATCTTGGTTTGATTGTGATCGACGAGGAGCATGACGCCTCCTATAAGCAAGATTCGACTCCGCGCTATGACGCGCGTCAGGTCGCCTTTCGGCGGGCCCGCGGTGCGGGGGCCCTGGTGATCTATGGCACTGCAACGCCACGTCCCGAGACATGGCATGCGCTTGAGCATGTGCGACTGCGTACTCGAGCCGATGGCTCTCAGCCGCCGGGGGTACGGGTCGTCGATATGCGCACCCAGGGACCCGGACCGGTGTCTACGCCGCTGGGGCGGGCACTGCGGGATGCATCCGATCGGGGCAATAAAGCGGTGCTGCTGTTGAATCGTCGCGGTTTCGCGTTGATGTCATTGTGTCGCGCGTGTGGTTGGCTTGCCAAGTGTCCATCGTGCGATGTCTCGCTTGTGCAGCACCAGGATCCGATCCGGCTGGGATGCCATCACTGCGGATTTGAGACCAGCGTTCCCGCCGTCTGTCCGGCCTGCGGGTCGAGCGAATTGCAACGCGGGGGAGTCGGGACCCAGGGGCTTGAGCATGCTCTACATAAGCTGGTTCCCGATATGCGCCTGGTGCGTCTTGACGCATCGTCGACGGCAACACGGGGCTCGGTTGCCGAACTGCTCCAGGAGTTCGCCCGACCGGGGCCCGCAATCCTCTTGGGAACCCAGATGGTGGCCAAGGGCCATGACTTGCCCGAGGTGACAGTTGCTGCGGTGCTCGACGCCGATGCGGGGTTGCGGTATCCCGATTTTCGGGCGGAGGAGCGCGTATTTGATCTCATTGTGCAGACCGCTGGTCGCGCCGGGCGGCGTGGCGAGGATTCGGTGGTGATCGTGCAGGCCTGGGAACCGGCAGCCCGTGCGATTCAACTGGCATCACGGCTTGCGGTAGATGAATTTCTCAACGGGGAGATTGCTCGTCGAAGCGAGTACCTCATGCCACCCTTTGGCCATTTGGTGCGGGTCCTGATCGATGGGGGCGATGGTACCCAGGTGGTGCAGATTGCTCGAGATCTCGCTGATCTGATCGCCAATGGCACCACACCGGTGACGGTCTTGGGGCCTGCCCCCTTACATCGACTCAGAGGACGCTCACGGCGCGCGATTCTCGTGCGCGGCGATGGGGTTGCAGATGCCCGGATGGCCGCTGTTGCCGCTGTGGCCCAGATTTCTGCGGCGGCACGTGGACAGGACATTCGCATGGTGATCGATGTGGATCCGCAGACGACCTGAACAAATAGGTGAATCCAGCTGCTGATCGAATGTCGATGATGCGAGCCGGTTCCCTGTAAAGTTCTCGAGCTACAGCATTCGAGGGAAGTGAGAAAGATGCCGGTCCCAAGACTCTATGAGGCGTTCTCAGAGCCACGCGAGCAGTGGGTGCACGTCCTTGCGACGCTCCTGCAGCTTGGTAGTCCTGAAACCCGCGCGGCGCTTGTTGCCGAACTTCTTGATGACCCGATCGCAGGTACTGAGCACATGTTGGTCAGTGAGCACCGTGTGATCGGCACAGGTGCAGATGCGGTGACACTCGACATCTCGCTGCGCAACGGTGAGGACTGGGCGATCGGGATCATTTCTGATTTCGGCTTCGACGTCGAGCGTGCGGCCATGATCTCTCGTGCGCAAAGGGTCCTGGGATCTGCGGCACGCAAGGTTCTCATTGTCGTGACTCCTGACCGCCGTCGACCCGGCGACGTTGCGTCAGCGAGCGGTGAAGTGATCCACAAGAGCTGGCTTCGTGTGCGCGACTGGGTGCAAGAGCGTCCTGAGCGGGGTAAGGCGGTCGGCGTCGATTTGGCGCTCTTGCGCGAGGCGGAGTACTTCTACACCCCGCGCGTCGCCGAGCTGTATCGCCTGGAGGAATTGCAGCCACTGGTTGCCCCTGCACTGCGTGATTCCTTTGCGTCGATCTTTCTTGCGCTCAACGACCTCGCTCCCGCCCCGACGATTCTTCACCCATCAGAGGGCAAGGCGGAGGTACGGTTTCCGCGGACCGGCGAATCTCTGGTGACGATTTCACTTGGCGAGGGCGATCCTCTGGTGTCGGTAGTCGGCGGACCCGAGATCCGCCTTGATGGGCCGCATGCATTGATGCCTGCCCGCTCAGAAATTCTTGGTGCCGCCCGCCAGGTGCTGCCTGCGCGTAAGTAATCGGCATGCATGGGAATGCCCTTCGGGGCATTCCCATGCGGCTTGCTAGGATCAAGGTGTATGTCCTCGCGCGCACTTTCAGATCCAGAGTTTGAGCTTCGCCGACTCGCCGCACTGCGGCAGGTGCGACAAATCGGTGATCCCGTGCTGCGGATTCCCGCGAGTGAAGTCACCGAATTTGACGACACGCTTCGAGAGCAGATCTCCCGCATGGAGCTGATCATGGATGAGGCGGTGGGTGCGGGGCTTGCAGCCCCGCAAATCGGTATCTCACGGCGGGTCTTGGTCTATCGCCTGCGCGATGACGAGACACCGAGGTGTCTGGTGAATCCGCGCATTATCTGGGCGTCGGACGAGATCGAGATCGATTCCGAAGGATGTCTGTCCATTGGTGAGGTTGTCGTTGATGTTCCACGCTCGGTCGCGATCCATGTCGATGCCAATGATGGCGATGGCGCTGAGATTCACATCGAGGTCGAAGGCTTTGAGGCACGCGTCATTCAGCACGAGATGGATCATCTCGACGGCATCTTGATGCTTGATCGCACCTCAAAAGAGGATCGCCGCCAGGCACTGCGTGAACTGCGCGTGCAGAACTAGGTGCCAATGCGTATTGCCTTTGCAGGAAGCCCTGCTCCAGCGGCGTCAATTCTGCGCGAGCTCGCGTCGAGCCATCATGAGATCGCGCTCGTGGTTTCGCAGCCAGATCGCGCACGTGGTCGCTCCCGCACACCGTCGTTGACCCCGGTTGCAACCGAGGCGCAGGAGCTCGGTCTCCCATGTATTCGAGTGCCGTCGATCAATGCGCCAGAGGTGCTTGATCAACTGCGTGCGGCGGATGTGGGTGCCCTTTGTGTCGTGGCCTTCGGCCAGCTCCTAAAGGAGCCGCTGCTGTCGGAATGGCCGTGCATCAATGTGCACTTTTCGCTCCTGCCGGCATATCGCGGCGCCGCACCGGTTGAGCGTTCGCTGATGGATGGCGTGTCGGTCACGGGGGTGAGCATCATGCAAATGGACGCGGGCCTCGACACCGGGCCGGTTGCTCGTGTTGCAGAACTTTCCGTCGCCACCACCGATGATGCAGGAACCGTCATGGATGCGCTGTGCCGTTTGGCGGTTCCGGAACTCGTTGCCGCATTTGATGCGCTCGCGGCCGGGGAATTGATGTTTACCCCGCAGCCAGAGGACGGCATCTCCCTCGCCCCGAAACTGGGCGATGAGGATCGAGTGCTCGATGTCGAATGGTCGGCAACACGCCTTGCAGATCGTATTCGGGCATTGAGCCCGCATATCGGCGCGCGAATTGTGATCGATGGCGAACCCTTTAAGGTGTGGCGCGCAGTCGCGCACGAGATTCCACATCGTCCTGGCCTCTGGGTGGAGGATGATCGTATGTGGATTGGTTGCGCAGAGGGTGCTCTTGAGATTCTTGAACTCCAGCCACCATCGCGGGGGCGGGTTAACGTAGGAGAGTTTTTGCGCGGATATCGCGGTCCATTGGCACTCGGATGACGACAGATGGACAGATCAGTCCTGAGCGGTTGCTTGCATTGCGCGTGGTGCGACGTGTTGCCGAAGGAGCATTTACCGACCGTGCGCTGACGGCTGAGGCGCGCCGTTCCGATGTGGATTCTCGGACACGTTCTGCGGCGATGCGCATTAGCTACGGAGCGGTACAGCGTCGACGTACCCTCGATTGGCTTATTGATGGTGCTGCCGAGCGTCCTGAGGGCATCGAGCCAGATGTGCGCGAGATCCTCCGATTGGGTGCGTATGAGGTGATGTGGTCCGATCGCGTCCCCCAGGCGGCTGCAGTCGATCAAACCGTGCGACTCGCACGTACCTTGCATGGTGTTCCGCGGCGGCGTACCGCACGTGCAGGTCTGGTGAATGCAGTGATGCGGCGCATTGCCGAGAACGGGGCCCAGCGCCTTGCCCAACTGGGCGACGACCCTACATACGCGGGTATTCGGTATTCATTGCCCGATTGGATCGTCTCCGGTTTTCAGGACTCGCTTGGATCTGATGCGGAAGCGGTGATGGCCGCAGCAAATGACCCGGCGGAATCGGCAATCCGGTGGAATTCGTTGAAAGGACCGCGCCGCAGTGTCGAGCTCGCACTCGATGTGCCGTGGCATGACGATCCGATCCTCGGTGAAGCGCTGATTCTTGAGGGCCCATTCGCGCTCGAGCATTCGTCCCTGTGGGGAGCGGGGCGCGCGATGGCCCAAAGCCGTGCGTCAATGTTGCCCGCCCGCGTTCTGGACCCACGTCCTGGTGAGCGGATTCTGGATATGTGTGCTGCCCCTGGGGCGAAATCCACGCATCTCGCCGCGCTGTCTGGAAATGCGGCAGAAATTGTGTGTGTGGAGTTGCATGCAGCGCGTGCCGAAGCACTTCGCGCGCTGGGACACCGTATGGGAGCACGCCTTGATGTGCGCGCAGGGGACGCCCGCGAGATTGACCTCGAGCCGGGTTTTGATGCAGTTCTTGTCGACCCGCCCTGCACCGGGCTGGGCGTGATCAATTCGCGTCCTGATGTGCGCTGGCGCCGACGCCCGGAAGCGCTTCAGGAACTGGTGAATTTACAACGAGAACTCCTGACTCGCGCAATTTCGTTGACCCGCCCCGGTGGGCGCGTGGTCTACAGCACCTGCACATTGCTCGCGCAAGAGAATGAGGATGTTGTGCGCGCGGTCGGTGGCACGCTTGCCGATCTGACTGCCGAGTTCCCGTCATATGCCCACCCGCGACTCCCAGGCGCCTTGCAAACGCTTCCCAGTCGTGATGGCACAGATGGATTCTTCGTGGTGAGGATTGATGTCTAAGCGCGCACCGGATGGTGTGATACGCGTGGTCTCGCTACCCTGTGATCTATGACGATTCGTCCGCAACAGGTGGTGGTGCTGCCCTCGGTGATGTCTGCGGATATGGCGAATCTGGGTGCGCAGCTGACTGCGCTCTGCGCAGCGGGCGCACGTGTGTTCCATGTTGATGTAATGGACGGACATTTTGTCCCAAACCTGACCGTCGGCCCCGACTTCACCGCGGCGATCGCGCGCACAGTACGTCCATTGGGCGGAATGGTGGATGTGCATCTCATGGTGGAGCGCCCCGGGTATCTGCTGGAGCTCTTTGCGCCATCTGCTGATGCAATCAGTGTCCACGTCGAGGCCGATCCGCACATTCACCGTGTCTTGGGTGAGATTCGTCGTCTGGGGTGCGCAGCGGGCCTTGCGCTCAATCCCGGGACCCCGATTGATGCGGCGATTGAGCTTGCGTCTCGTTACGACTACATCAACTGCATGTCGGTGAACCCAGGATTCGCCGGCCAAGCATTTATCGAGACGACCCCCGATAAGGTGCGTCGTCTTCGCGCCGCGTTGCCAGAGGAAATTTGGATCGAGGTGGATGGTGGAATTGGGACGATGACGCTGTCATCTGCACGAGATGCAGGGGCGCAGTGGCTCGTGTCCGCATCTGCGATCTTCGGCCACGACGATCCAACCTCCGCGTATCGGCACCTGGCAGAGCTCGCTGCATGAGTGCGCTCGGCACTGCCGAGTCGGCAGGCCTCGCGCATGCGCGTGAGCTCGCATTGCGTGGGCGCGGCAGGGTAAGTCCAAATCCGCTTGTTGGGGCAGTGATTCTTCGCGATGGTCGTTTGATCGCCGAAGGGTGGCACGATGGCCCCGGTACAGCCCATGCAGAGGCAATGGCGCTTGCAATCGCAGGCGATGCCGCACGGGGTGCAACATTGATCTGCACTCTGGAGCCCTGTTCCCACTTCGGGCGCACGTCGCCATGTAGTGATGCGGTGATTGCGGCAGGTGTTGCACGGGTCGTGATCGGCTGCTGCGACCCCTTGGAGCGCACCAGGCGGCAGGGACTTGAAAAATTGCGCCAAGCTGGCATCGAGGTTGTGGTCGCGAGCGATGAAGATGAATATCTGTCACGTGAATTAATTTCTGCATTTGTGACTCATGCCGTGCGTGGTCGACCGCATGTAATGCTCAAGCTTGCGACGAGTCTCGATGGCAAGGTCGCAACCGCGACGGGCGAGAGCCAATGGATCTCCGGGCACGAGTCACGAGCCCATGTGCATCGTCTGCGTGCCGATCATGATGCGGTGATCGCGGGGATTAATACGGTGCTCGCAGATGACCCCCAACTCAACGCGCGCAATGTCGATGGCCCAGTCCGTCAGCCGACACGGGTGATTTTTGATGCCCATGCGCGACTTCCCGTGACCTCGCAACTCGCGCGTAGTGCGCGCGAGACCCCGGTCATCGTGATGGCGGGATCCGAGGCGTCAGAGGCACGCTGTCAGGCGCTTGCCGAATGTGGGGTTGAGGTGGTTCGCCATGACACTCCCCAGCCGGATATCGCGCACGCACTCACAGAACTCGGCGCACGCGAGATGCAGTCGGTATTTATCGAAGGCGGGGCACACCTCGCTGGTGCCTTTGTGCGGGCCAAGGCGGTCGACGTCGTGCAATGGTTCCTCGCGCCGATATTGATTGGTGGGGACGGTGCCCCGGGTGCACTTGGTGGGGATGGCGTTGGCGCGCTGGCAGATGCCGCGCGGTTGACGCGTGTTGTGACCACGCGTCGTGGCGATGACATCGTGTGTGTGGGGCGTCTCATTGATCTACCCGAGACAGGGGTCTGATGTTTACAGGGCTTGTTGAAGAGGTTGGCACAATCGCTGCAATTGGCCATGTGGATGGTGGGCTGCGTGTCGGGATTCAGACCGCGCTCGTGCAAGAGGGCCTCGCGATTGGTGATTCGGTTGCAGTGAATGGTGCCTGTCTGACCGCCGTGGAGATTCACCCCAATGGCTTTGTGATCGATGCGGTTGCCGAAACGCTGCGGCGCACAACACTTGGGAGTGCCCAGCCATCAGACCGCGTCAATCTTGAGCGGGCGGTGGCAGTCGGAACGCGTCTTGGGGGCCATCTGGTGCAAGGGCATATCGATGGCACCGGGACGGTGAGCCAGGTGACCCCAGAAGGCGAAGGGCTGCTCTTTCGGATTGATGTGGCACCGGAGTTGCTGCGATACGTCGTCGAGAAGGGCAGTATTTGCGTGGATGGGGTCAGCTTGACCGTCGCCTCACGTGACCAGACCGGGCTCACGATCGCACTCATTCCTCATACGATTGAGATGACAACTCTTGGTGTCGATCGGATTGACAGTCAGGTCAATCTTGAGGTCGACCTTGTGGCAAAGTACATCGAAGCGTTCGTCGCTCCATACCAGGTGCCGCGGGAGGCCCAATGAGTAGTACCCAGACACGCCCATTCGCCACAATTGAAGAGGCTATCGAAGCAATTCGTGCCGGCCACATGATCGTGGTAGTCGATTCCGAGGATCGCGAAAATGAAGGCGACATCATCATGGCCGCCCAATTTGCGACGCCAGAGGCGATCAACTTCATGGCAACGCACGCCCGTGGGCTCATTTGCCTGTCGTTGACCGATGAGCGATGCGAACAGCTGGGTTTGACAATGATGGTGCGCCGCAATGACGCGCCGCTCGGTACCGCCTTTTTGGAATCTATTGAGGCGCGTGACGGAGTCACGACGGGCATTTCCGCCCCCGATCGTGCCCGCACGATCATGGTTGCGATTGACCCGAATTCGGGGAGTAGCGATCTGGTCAAGCCAGGGCATGTCTTTCCGCTGCGCGGGAAGCCCGGTGGGGTGCTTGAACGCGCCGGCCACACGGAAGCCGCCGTTGATTTGGCGCGGCTGGCAGGACTGATTCCCGCTGGGGTGATTTGCGAGGTCATGCGCGAGGATGGCCAGATGGCCAGGGTCGACGATCTGATTCCCTATGCGCACGAGCATGGCCTGTTGATGATTACGATTGCCGATCTGATCGAATATCGCCGCCACACGGAGCGCCTTGTTGAGCGCGGTGGCCAGGCCCGGCTTCCCACCCAGTATGGGGAATGGACTGCAGTCGGCTATCACAGCTTGATTGATGGCAAACATCATCTCGCCTTGGTGAAGGGCGATGTCGCAGGCAAGGACGATGTCCTTGTGCGGGTGCACTCTGAGTGCCTCACAGGGGATGTCTTTGGTTCGCTGCGCTGCGATTGTGGTGAGCAGCTTGACGCGGCGATGAAGATCATCGAAGCGGAGGGCCAAGGGGTGGTGTTGTACATCGCCCAAGAGGGCCGTGGGATCGGGCTTCTCAACAAGCTCAGAGCGTATGAGTTGCAGGATGCGGGTTTTGACACCGTGGAAGCCAACCGCCAATTGGGATTTCCTGCCGACTTGCGTGATTATGGGATTGGCGCACAGATTTTGGTCGATCTTGGCCTGACATCGATTCGTCAGCTGACCAACAACCCCAAAAAGATTGTGGGTCTTGAAGGTTATGGCTTGTCGGTGACGGCCCGTGTGCCGATTGAAATCGAGCCTGGCCCCGACAACCTGCGGTATCTCCAGGTTAAGCGCGACAAGATGGGCCACATGCTCCACCACCAGGATTTGCGCATCGCCGCCGATCCGCCTGAGGGCGAGTAGCCCCATGGCGCGTACGGAGCCCGTGCCTGGTGTGGTTGCGCTTGAGGATCTAGATGTACGTATCGGAGTGGTTTGCTCGAGTTTCCATCGTCAACTGACCCAGGCGCTTGTTGATGGTGCTCGGGAGCACCTGGTTGCTGCGGGCCTCGACGCTGCGCGCATCGATGTGCACTGGGTTCCCGGGTCCTTTGAGGTCCCGCAAGCCGCGCGACTGCTTGCGGTCTCGGGCCAATACGCCGCAATCATCGCCACCGGTGCCGTGATTCGTGGGGCAACAGCCCATTTCGATCACATTGCCATGGCCGTCTCCCAAGGTGTGCTGCGGGTCAGCCTCGACACCGGGATCCCATGTGCATTTGGCGTGTTGACCTGCGACACGACCGAACAGGCATGGGCACGCGCCGGCGGTGAGGTTGGGAACGCGGGGGCTGATGCGGCGAGGGCCGTGGTCAGCTTGGTCAATCTTGCGAGCCTGGTCGGTCCAGGCCCGCGATAGATACGTGCGCGGCGAGCATGTGGCTCGCGTGCGCCGCACCGAGAGGGCCTACTACGCCGCCTTGACGACCTTGCCGCCCTTGAGGCAGCGGGTGCACACGTAGGCACGCAACGGGGTCCCGTTGGAGATGATGCGGACCTTCTGCAGGTTCGGATTGAACCGGCGAGAGGTGGCGCGCATGGAATGACTGCGGTTATTCCCGAAGCTCGGGCCCTTTCCGCACACACTGCAGACCTTCGACATCAGACTCCGTCCTCGGGTCACCGTAGAGTTTTGAACGACGCACGACCGGTCTTTTCCGGTGTGCCACAACACGCAATTATGCAGGCAGTGGGTGGGTGACCGCAACTATCTTAGCGACCCAATCGTTCGCCGGGGTGAATGGGCCGCACGGAGCGCCCCTCGCACCGCGTCCTGATCCCCAATGGTGGTCGGCTCCTATTGCCAGTGTGCAGGGGATACGTCCTGCGGACGCCGAGCGCTTGAGTGCACATGGATTGGTGACGGTCGGCGACCTATTGACCTATATTCCCTTCCGTTTCGAGCGCTACGGCGGTCGTGCGGCGATTGCCACGGCGGCGATTGGCGACGAGGTCACGATTGCGGCGACCGTGGTCTCGATACGTATGGCACCGACGCGTCGGCGCGGGTTAGTCACCATTCGGGCACTCGTGAGCGACGGCACGGGCAATCTTGAGGCGGTGTGGTTCAACCAGCGCCATTTGTTGCGGACCGTGTCTGCCGGGGACCAGTTGATGCTGCGCGGCACGATTGGACAAGGGGCCCCGCGGACAATGACGGTGCGCGCGCATGAAATCTCTGGCAAAGGTGGATCGCAGGGGCTCCATACCACCGGTTTGGTACCGGTGTACGCAGGCAGCGAAGCGCTGTCTTCCACGCGGATTCGGGAAGCGGTTGACCGGGTGCGGGGCTATGCGACGACGGCGCCCGAGTTACTTCCCGCCTGGATTCGTGAACGTCTTTCAATCATGCGGTATTCGGATGCGCTGATGTCGGTGCATTTCCCGCGCACAATGCGCGAGGCCACACAGGGGCGTCGGCGGCTTGTGCTGCAAGAGCTCATCGAGCTCCAGTTGGGCTTGCTGATGCTCCGGCGTCAGGAATCGGATGAGCGACCAGCGCCGGTCATTCGGGGCACAGGTGCACTTTCTGATCCCTTGCGTGCGGGGTTGCCGTTTTCGTTGACGGTGCACCAGGAGCGCGTGTTGGGGGAGATTCGCCGAGATCTGCGCACTGGGCGTCCGATGCGCAGACTGCTGCAGGGAGATGTGGGATGTGGCAAGACCCTGGTCGCGGCGCTTGCGATGTGCGATGCACTCGAATGCGGCGTGCAGGCGGCGCTGCTCGTTCCGACAGAAACACTTGCTGAACAGCATATTCAGACCCTTGACGCGCTGTTTGGGCCAGTGGGTATCACCCCAGTCCTCTTGACGGGAAAGATTCCGGCAGCTGAGCGCGAACGGCGTCTCATGGCGTTGCGTACGGGCACTGCCGAGATTGTCGTCGGCACCCAGGCGCTGCTGTCAGAAGGCGTCGACTTTCATGAGTTGGGTCTGGTCATCGTCGATGAGCAGCATCGATTTGGGGTCACACAACGTCATGCGCTCTCCGAGCGTGCGCGTGACGCATCAGGGAAAGCGGCTCATCTGCTCTACATGAGCGCCACCCCGATCCCGCGAACGCTCGCCCTCACCGCCTATGGCGAGCTTGCTGTCTCCACGATTCGCGGTCGGCCCGCCGGTCGTGTCCCGGTCGAGACCCGGTGGGTCCGCGAGGATCAGCGCGATGAGGCATACACCGATGTGCGTGCGGAGCTACGCGCTGGGGCGCAGGCGTATGTGATCTGCCCGCTCGTTGAGGAGGGTAGTGCCGCAGAGGTGAAGGCGGCAACCGCAGAAGCGGAGCGGTTGCAAAGCGGCCCATTTGCCGAGTACGCCGTTGGATTGGTGCACGGTGCCATGAAAAGCGATGCGAAGCGGGCAGCAATGGCCGCCTTTGGTCGCGGGGAAATTGACGTGCTCGTGGCGACGACCGTGATCGAGGTTGGGATTGATGTGCCAAATGCCAGCGTGATTCTCATCGAGGGGGCCGATCGTTTTGGGCTCGCGCAACTGCATCAATTACGCGGTCGCGTTGGTCGAGGGCAGCGGCCGGGGTGGTGTGTCGCCTTCGCAGATCCCGCCACCGAGGATGGCGTACGACGACTCGAAGCATTCACCCAGACGAGTGATGGATTCCGCCTTGCAGAAATCGATCTGCAGATCCGGGGTGAGGGGTCAATGATGGGCGTGCGTCAAGCGGGACCTACCGACTTGCGGTATGCCCGATTGACGCGTGATCGGCGTGAGCTTGCGCAAGCACGGCACATCGCGCGCCGCGTCATCCGGGAGGATCCCGAGCTCGCAACGGCCCAGCATCGCTTACTCAGGCGAGCGGTGGATGAACGGTTCGCCTCTGTCACCCGGCTGTTGGAGGCATAGGTGCGAATCATCTCTGGTGAATACCGCGGTCGACGACTCGGAGCACCCAAGGGAGGGCACACCCGACCGACTGCCGATCGGGTCAGAGAGGCCCTATTTTCAATGATTGGGCCATGCGAAGGATATGCGGTCCTCGATCTGTTCGCGGGTTCAGGCGCAATGGGATGTGAGGCGCTTTCTCGCGGTGCGCGACATGCGACATTTGTGGACAACGATGCACAGGCAATTGCCTGCATACGAGCAAATATTTCCGTCTTAGGGTGTCATGCTCAGGCTGATGTCATCCGGCGGGATTGGGCGGATGCAATTGCCGCCGAGACGCGCCGCAACTCCCGCTTCGACTTGTGCCTTCTCGACCCCCCATATAGCGTTCTCGCAGGGATTTCTGAACAAATTGCCCCGACGTTGCTGCCGGTACTCGCCGAATATGCGACAGTCGTAATCGAAGGGCCAGCCGACGGCCCTGTTTTGACACTGGACGCACTCGCTGTGACTGAACGCATTGACCGCACCTATGGATCCACTCGCGTGAGCATCTTTCGGGTTGCGGGAGACGGTGTGTCCGCATGAGTGGCGACGGACGTATCGCAATGTGCCCGGGGACCTACGACCCCGTCACCCTCGGCCATCTCGACATCATTGTGCGGGCCTCGCGGATCTTCGCCCAGCTCGTGGTGGCGGTCACTGATGGCTCATTCAAAAAACAGCCATTGTTTTCAACCGAAGAGCGAATCGAGTTCGTTGCGCGGGCAGCGCGCGATCTTGGGCTTGACAATGTGCGCGTGGAGCCGTTAAGTCAACTTGTGACAGAACATGCGCGTGCAATTGGCGCACATGCAATTGTCAAGGGTTTGCGGGCGATTTCTGATTTTGACTACGAGTTTCAAATGGCCCAGATTAATAAACATCTCGCACCAGAGGTCGAGACGGTGTACCTTCCGGCCTCGCCACGTTTCAGTTTTATTAGTTCAAGCGGTGTTCGAGAGGTTGCCGCGTGGGGTGGTGATGTTGAGGCTTGGGTTCCGAGTCATGTAGCGCAAGCACTCCGCGAGCGAAGCCCGCGGTTGGGTTCAACAGAGACTGCCGCGAAGAACGGCTGAATGACGGAATGAGGAGATTGCGTGGACGTTCTTGAACTGATCGATAAGTTGGATGATCTCATCCACAATGCACGGCCGGTTCCGTTGACCGATCAGGTCCGGATTGACCGTGAGGCAATTTTCGAACTGCTCGACGAAATGCGTTCGACGATTCCCGAAGAGGTCAAGCAGGCCCGTTGGATCGTAAAAGAGCGCCAGGAGATGCTTGCCGAAGCACGTCGCGAAGCCGACCGCATGGTCGCCGACGCCCGTGATCGCGCAGCACAGGAGATCTCGGAGCAGGAAATCGTTCGTCAGGCCGAGCGTGAGGCTCAAGACATTCTGGAGTCCGCACGCCAGCGTGAACGGGAAGTGCGACTCGGCGCCGAGGATTACGCCGACGAGGTGCTCGGGACCCTCGAGGTGAACTTGGGTAAGTTCACCCAGGCAGTCCAGCGCGGGCGTGAGCGCTTGCAGGGCAAGACAGAGAAGTTCGACGACGGTGGCGTGCAGGAGTCCGCTTCCGACGACGAGTAATGGCACGTCGACCAGCAGCTCATAAGGCCTCGGGCCCCGCGTCGCGCGCGGGGAATCCCGCCGTCGATGGGCGGCTGGTGGCGATTGACGTGCGCAGTTTGGAGCTGCATTCCGGTGGAGCGCGCCGCGTTGATGGATCCGTGCATGTTGATGCGTTGCGGTGCGGTGGCCAGGATTACCAGGCAGAACCCGCAACCGTGGACGTGCAGTGCGAGGTCGTGCGACTCGTCAATGGGTGGCATTTGCGATTGCGTACTCAGGCGGATCTTCGAGGTCCGTGTTGGCGATGTTTGGGCGACGCCCATTTGCATTCGGCGATTGACGTCACAGAGATTGCCATCGAGGGTGCTGAGGACCCCGACATGGAATGCTTGTATCTCGTCGACGACGTGTTGGAGATCGCCGACTGGGTG
Organism: uncultured Actinomycetes bacterium; assembly: GCA_903896045.1. Lineage (GTDB taxonomy): Bacteria > Actinomycetota > Thermoleophilia > Miltoncostaeales > Miltoncostaeaceae > CAITWD01. Next base: position 57,175 of record CAITWD010000036.1, on the reverse strand, counting down.
CGGGACGCCATTGCGGAAGACCTTCCCTCAACGATTCTTTGCGATGAGGACTGCGCTGGGCTCTGTCCGAGTTGCGGAGAAAATCGCAATCTCGTGCGTTGTAAATGCGCCCGGCCAGACATCGATCCGAGATGGTCAGGCCTTGCTGAATTGGCGCAGCGCTTGGAGATTGGGTCGGCCGATGATGACAACGCGGGCGATTCGGCCGTCGATGTTGACGAAGATTGATAGGGTTTATCGCGCAAGATCGTGTGTAAGGGGTTGCGGGGTGGGGCGCGTGGGCGCTACCCTTCCGCGGTCTATGACAATCTGGTCGTCCTTCTGGGTGCCAGCGTGACATCAGTAGGAGCGACATGGCTGTTCCCAAGCGCAAGACCTCTCGTCAGCGTCGTGATACCCGTCGTGCAACGCACGCGATTGAAGCGGACCGTATTGGCCGCTGTCCACACTGCAGTGCACCGACTCGTCCACACCGCGTGTGTGGCGTGTGCGGCCAGTACCGCGGTCGGCAAGTCGTCGAGATCCGCGACTAACATCGCCGTCACGGCCTCCGTGGCCAGGAAGACGTGCCGATCATGACGCGCGAAACCGTGATCGCCCTCGATGGGATGGGGGGCGACCATGCCCCAGAGGTCACGGTGCAGGGTGCTGTCGATGCAGCGGGACCCGATGTTCGGGTGCTGCTGGTCGGCGACGACACCATCCTGAATCCACGACTGGATGCGCTTTCGCATCTTCCAGGACACGCGTTTGTGGAGATCGTGCACGCTCCCGACAAAATCTTCTCGACCGAGGATGGCGCCCGTGCAGTACGGTCGAAACCCAACAGTTCCGTAGTCGTTGCATGTCGACTTGTGCGCGATGGGCGCGCCCAAGGTGCGGTGTCTCTTGGCCATACCGGCGCAATGATGGCGGCCGCCACGCTCCATATCCGCCGGATTCCTGGCGTGCAGCGTCCGGGTATTGCGGTCGTGCTCCCAAGTCGCGCGGGTTTTATCGTGATGCTCGACGCCGGTGCAAACGCTGACGCCCGGCCGGAGCATCTGGTGCAGTTCGCCGCGATGGGCCGCCAATTCGCACAAGGAGTCCTCGGCGACCCTGCACCTCGAGTTGGCCTGCTGTCCATTGGGGAAGAGGAAGGACGCGGGAGTGAGCTCGTGCAGCAAGCGACTCCACTCTTGCGTAACACTCCAGGTTTTTATGGAAATGTCGAGGGCCGTGACATTCCCCGCGGAACCGTACGAGTGGTCGTCACCGATGGATTCACCGGAAACGTTGCCTTGAAGTTGTACGAAGCGGCAGCAGAGTTTTTGTTCACAGAAATTCGCGGGGCCGTCAATGAAAGCTTGATCGGAAAAATCGGCGGACTGCTCGTGCGTCCATCGATTCGTAAGATGCGCGATCGCCTTGATCCCGAGGCGGTCGGAGGGGCATTCCTCCTCGGGGTGCAAGGTCTTGCAGTGATCGGTCATGGATCTGGGAGTGCGACCGCCGTTGCCAATGCCATACATACCGCTGCACGCGGGGTTCGCGAGGATGTTGTGGGTCGTCTCACCGCGGAGCTGGGAACGAGTCAGGCAGGCTAGCGCTCCCGATTTTTCATCCCCGATTCCGTCAGCTGGGTGTCCGAACCCACTGGTAGATTCGACCAACGCATCGGGTATCCGTGTGGTGCGTTCGTGAAGAAAGGGAAAGACGTGGATCGAGCACAGATCGTCGAGGAACTTCGCGCCATCCTCGTGGAGCAACTGGGCGTCGACGCGTCCGAAGTCACTGAAGAGGCCTCGTTTCAAGAGGATCTCAACGCAGACTCGTTGGACCTCGTCGAGCTCATCATGGAGATGGAAGACCGGTTCAAGTTGAAGATTCCCGACGAGGACGCGGAAAAGATTTCCACTGTCGGTGAGGCGGTCAACTACGTGATCGCCCACGCCGGCTGACGAAGTGTCGCTGTCGCCGCTGGCCGAGCTGCTAGGGCAGCTCGGCACAGCACGCCGGCGACAGGTCCTCACGCATCGATCGTGGGTACATGCGCGCACACAGTCATATGAGCGCTTGGAATTTCTGGGAGACAGCGTCTTGCAACTAGTCGTCACCGATGAGTTGATGCGTCGTCACCCTGATGCATCAGAGGGCGATCTCGCCTGGATGCGTCAAATGGTGGTCGACGGGGAGATGTGCGCCCGTGTTGGTCGTGCCGCAGGACTCGACGCAGCCTTTCGCGATTCTGCGCCGCTGCAGGGGCAAGAGCTCGCTGATCGCGAAAGCGTGCAAGCCGCGCTCACCGAGGCGGTGATCGGTGCCGCATGGCTCGACCTCGGCCCCGATATTACGACTGATGCAGTCCGCGAGGCCTTCGCCGATGCGGTTGCCGCTGCGGTTCCTGGTCAGCGCGACCCGAAGACGACATTGCAAGAGTTTGCCGCGCGCGAGGGACTTCTCGTGGACTATGAAATCGCACGTGTCGATGGACCCGCACATGAACGGCAATTCACCACGCGTGTCACGGTGGGGACCGAGACCGCCGAAGCCACGGGGCGCTCAAAGCAAGCATCAGAGCGTGCTGCGGCCGTCATCGTGATTGAACGACTGATTGGGGATCGGTGATGTTGCGTCGCCTCGACCTCCGGGGATTTAAGTCGTTTGCGAGCCCGATCTCGTTGGATTTTGGTCCAGGTGTCAATGTGATTGTCGGGCCGAATGGTTCTGGCAAGAGCAATCTTGCCGAAGCGATTGTGTGGTCAATGGGCGAACAGCGCGCAAATAAATTGCGCGCCGCGGGTATGACCGAGATGGTGTTTTCCGGTGGAGATGGCCGTCCCGCTGCCGGCGTTGCCGAAGTTCGCATGACCGTAAGCCCCGCGATTGACGACCCTGGTTTGCCGACAGAAATTGAAGTAGCGCGACGTGTGACGCGCACGGGCGAGGCGACCTATCAACTCAATGGCACCTCATGTCGGTTGCTTGACGTGCATGAATCCTTGGGGACCTTCGGACTCGGTCCAGATGCGCTGGCGGTCATCCGGCAGGGGCAGGTAGAGGCTGTGTGTACAGCGCGTCCTGCGGATCTTCGTGCGGTTGTTGAGGAGGCTGCCGGTGTGGCACTCTCGCGCCGTCGACGCCGCCGAGCCGAGGCGAAACTTGCACGGGTTGCCGAGCGCCTCGAGCGCGCGAGAGATCTTGCAAATGAGTTGCTGCGGCGCCAGGCCACCCTTGAGCGGCAGGCGAAGGCAGCAACCCGCGCAGCTGAGTTGGAGCGTGAAATTAACGCCGCGCGTGAGCAGCTTGCGCTGACGCTGGCCGCCTCGGCCATTCGCGATCAGCGGAGTGCAGAGGCGACGGTCGCACACCACACAGGCGCCGCATCAGCGGCACAGGAGGCGCTTGCGCAGGCGCAGGCGGCTGTTGCGACCAATGAGGCAGAACTCGCACAGCACGTGACTGCGCGAGAGGCCGCACGCGAATTGGTGCGCGGTGCGCAAAGCGATCTCGAACGCCTTCGTGGGCGGGTGGAGCTGGTCCGGGAGCGTTGCGAGGACGCGCATCGTCAAATCGCTCGTGATGCCTACTCGCGCGCTGCGGCGGTGGATGCACGCGATGATGCGCATGCCCGTGCCGCCGAGGCTCGCCAGCGTTTTGTCGATGCAGATGGCGCCACACGCGAAGTGAATGCTGCGCGTGATGCGGCGAATCAACAGCTTGCTGCGCGTGAGATCGAGTACCGCACTGCGCGCTCCGCCGCCGACGATGCACAGGCGACGGCAGACGATGCGGCGCGTGCGCTGACCAGTCTTGAGGCGCGAATCGCTCAGCTCAGAGATGCACGGGAACGCGCATCCGCCCGAATCCTGCGACTGGACGCAGACCCCACTGATGGGGCAAATATCCGTGCGGAACGTCGGGCAGAAATATCGGCTGAGCGTGCGGTTCGATGGTTTGCACGTGCGCAGGAAGCTGACGCGGCCAGTAATGATGCACAAGCTGCGGTGACCGGCGCGGAGCAGGGCCGCCGTGATCTGGCGGCATTAGTCATGGCACTGCGTCCATCCTCATCCGCGAATGATGATGCGTTGGGTTCCGGTCTCGAGGTAACCCCTGGTACCGAGCGTGCGTTTGGTGCCGCACTGGGTGCTCTTGCCGATGCCCCAGTTCTCACGAGTACCGAGGATGCAGATCGTATTCTCGATGGCGGTGCAGCGGCGGTATTGGTGCCGGTGGCAGCACGCGCGGCGGCACAGCCGCCTCGCGTGGGCAGGCCGCTGATCGATATGGTGCTCGCGTGCGACAGTACGCGTCGTGTGTCGCTTGAGCGAGTGCTCTCCGGCGTGTGGCTCGTCGATGACCTCGCCGAGGTACCCGGGGACGCGTCAGGACTCTTTGTCACGGCATCAGGGGATGCGCTGCGTCCGGCACAAGGAGTGCGGTTGCGTCCGGTCAGCGACTGGGCCATCGCGGCAGAACATCGCGCCGCGACACTGCGTCTCGAAAAAGCTGATGCGGAACTCGCGCAATTGCAGGTCGCCAGAGATCGGGCTGCCGCAACCGCGACAGGGGTGCGTGGGCGCCATCGTGCGGCAGATCGTGCTGCCGCCAAGGCGCTTCAGGCAGTCGGGATTGCACGCGCGAATGCCGCCCATGCCAGCGCTGCCCGTGCCGAGGCATTGGCCACCCGCGATGCTGCAGCGGGCGATCTTGATGATGCGCTCGAAGGGCGGGGTGCGCTTGAGGGCGTGCGCAACGACGCGCTGGATGCCGCGGCTCGCGCTGCGATACACGTCGCCGGGCTTCAGGGGCAACGAGAAGAGCTGCGCACCCGCTGCCAGGCCCAGGATGAGCACGCATCCGTCGCCAATGCAGCCGTAGCTGCAGCGCGTCTCGCGCTGGCTGAAGCGGATGAGCAGGTTGCGCTGATTGAGCTGCGGGCACAGGCGCCCGTGCTGCAGATTGATTTGGACGTCATGCAGGAATCGATTTCCGCACTTGATCGTGTTGTCGATGCTCTTGGCCGTCGGGTGGATGATTACGTGCGTGCAGGGGCTGCCGATGAGCACGCGATTCGCGAGATTGAGCACAGGGTCGCCGCAGCGCGCGCAATCCGTGATCAGGCCAGTGGAGTGGCGGCGACTGCATCAGAGGCAATTCACGTGGCACAGATTGCGTTGGCATCCGCCACGGCACGTGCGACCGAATTGGTAGGAAGTTACGACTTTTCTGATGACGAGATCAACGGCGAACTCCCTGATCCGGATGCTGCGGTGCGAGACATCGAGGATATGGAGCGCCGTCGCCGGATGATTGGTGCGGTCAATGAACTCGCCGGAACTGAGTGGGAAGAGACCACGTCTCGCGCTGATGAGATCGCCGAACAGGTCGATGACCTCGAGGCCGCAGCCGCCGAGCTGACCGCCCATATGCAGGGACTTGATGATGCGGTGACCGATGGCTTCCAGCAGATCTTCACCGTTGTGCAGGAGCGTTTCACCGACGCGATTGAGGTCCTCTTCCCGGGTGGTGCAGGTCGTCTGGTGGCAGTTGAACCAGAGGACGAAGATGGCGAGATGGGTATCGAGATCAGCGTGGTTCCCGCAGGCAAGCGTGCGCGACCACTGGCGATGATGTCAGGTGGCGAACGATCGCTGATTGCGCTGGCGTTCTGTCTTGCCATTGCGATGACGCGCCCCGCACCTTTTTATCTCTTGGATGAGGTCGAAGCGGCGCTCGACGACACCAACCTTCGTCGCTTTCTCACACTGGTCCGTCGCCTGTCCAAGGAGACTCAGTTCGTGATGATCACCCACCAGCAGCCCACGGTGGAGATCGCCGACACCCTCTTCGGGGTCACTATGGGCAGCGATGGCGCATCACAGATCGTGTCGCGTCGCCTCGGTGATTCCATTGAAGGGGTCGCGCGTACGACGGTACGGCGCCAGCTCAAGGCGATTCAGGGTGGACGCGCGTGAGTGACGAGGTCGACGAACTCGGTCGTTGGGCCGAGTTATTCGATCTTCCTCTCGGCGAGGCGGTCCCTGAGCCAGAGGTTCGTCGGCGCGGCATTTTCTCTCGGCTTAAAGAGAGCCTGACAAAGCCCAGCCAGACGATTTCACCTCAGCTTGCAGGTATTTTTGCGCCGGGTTTGATCACCCAGGAGACCTGGGATGACCTGGAAGAGGCACTCATTGGTGCCGACTGTGGGATGGATGCCTCGCTTGCCTTGGTTGAGGAATTGCGGTCAGAAGCGATGCAGGGGCGTATCGTCAATCGTAATGAGATCGCCAAGGGTCTCGTTGCTGCGGTCACTCGTCAGATGACCCCAGCACCGCCAAAGATTTCATTGCACGCAGATCCAACCGTAATTTTGGTGGTTGGGGTGAATGGCAGCGGCAAGACCACAACTGTTGGAAAGCTCGCCCATCGGCTCCATCAGCTGGATCAAAAGGTAGTGATCGGGGCCGCCGACACATTTCGTGCCGCTGCAATCGATCAGCTCGCGATTTGGGCCGATCGTTCCGATGCGCATCTAGTGCGGCAGGCCCCTGGCGCGGATCCTGGAGCAGTTGCCTTTGATGCGGTGTCCTCAGGGGTATCACGCCAGGCAGACGTCGTGCTCATCGATACCGCTGGGCGTTTGCAAACCCAGCACAATCTGATGGAAGAGCTTCGTAAGGTGCATGCGGTGCTCTCGAAGGCGAACCCCGATGCGCCACACGAAACGCTGCTCGTCCTGGATGCGACGACCGGGCAAAACGGGTTGAGCCAAGCACGGCTGTTCGGGCAAGCGGTTCCGTTGACCGGAGTGATTGTCACGAAGCTCGATGGGTCGGCGAAGGGTGGCATCGCCGTCGCGATCAATCGAGAGCTCGGTATCCCGGTCAAAATGATCGGCGTTGGCGAACAGCTCGATGACTTGCAGCCGTTTAATGCGCAGGCCTATGCCCAAGCGTTGTTCTCGCCGGATCATTCACCGTCATGAGCGATGCGGCGCGGATCCCAAGGTCCCCCGCTAGACTTACTCGGTTCCAGGAACACACGGTAGGCGACGCGCATGTTTGACACGCTTTCTGAAAAGCTCCAAGGCGTCTTTTCTGGTCTTCGCGGCCGCGGAAAGCTGACTGATGCTGACATCGATCAGGCGATGCGCGCGATCCGGCTTTCGCTGCTCGAGGCCGATGTGAGTTTGCCGGTGGTCAAGCAGCTGACAACCGCGATTAGTGAGCGTGCGCGCGGGGAAGAGGTCGCGACCTCGCTGACCCCAGATCAGATGGTGGTCAAGATCGTCAATGAGGAACTTTCCCGCCTCATGGGCTCCTCAAGCGTCAGCCTGCCGATTTCGCCACGGCCACCGACGATCGTGCTGATGGCTGGCCTCCAGGGCTCAGGTAAAACCACCTGTAGCGCAAAGCTTGCCCGCTTTTATCAGCAGCAGGGGCGCGCACCAATGCTCATCGCATGCGATGTGCATCGTCCTGCTGCGGCGGAGCAATTGTCGGTTCTGGGCGCACAATTGGGAATTCCGGTGCACCGCGAGGATGGTGTCACCGATGCGATCGGTATTGCCCGACGTGGAATTGCGGCTGCCAAGGCCACGGTCCGCGACATGGTGATTGTCGATACCGCCGGCCGTACGGTTGTCGATGAGCAGATGATGGCGGAGCTTGTCGGTGTCCGTGATGCGGTTGGTCCGACCGCGGTGGTGCTGGTACTCGATGCAATGACTGGTCAAACCGCCGTCGACGTTGCCGTGGCATTTCACGAAGCGGTGCAGTTTGATGGAGTGATCCTGACCAAGCTCGACGGTGATGCGCGTGGCGGCGCGGCGTTGTCGGTGCGCGCGGTGACGGGTCGTCCGATCTTTTTCGTCGGTACCGGCGAAAAAATTGATGCGCTTGAGGCATTTCACCCTGATCGCATGGCATCACGAATTTTGGGCATGGGTGATGTGCTCACCCTCATTGAAAAAGCCCAGGAAAACGTCGATATTGACACGGCGAAAGATCTCGAGAAGAAGATCATGGGCGGCGGGATGACGCTCGAGGATTTTCTGGATCAGCTGCGTCAAATTCGTAAGATGGGTCCCGTGGGTCAGTTGCTCGGTATGGTTCCGGGGCTTCGTAATGCAACAAAGGGGCGCGATCTTCAAATCGATGATCGCCAACTTGACCGGCTCGAAGCGATTATTTCCAGCATGACGCCGGGAGAACGGCGGCGACCTGAGGTGATTAATGGGAGCCGTCGTGCACGAATTGCACAGGGGAGTGGTACATCTGTGCAGGAAGTGAATCAGTTGTTGGCACAGTTCAAGCAGATGCGCAAAATGATGAAACGGATCGGCAAGGGCGGAATGCCCGCGATCCCCGGCATGTAAACAGGCAAGGAGCAACGTGGTCAAGATCCGGCTCGCCCGTGTGGGCAGCAAAAAGAACCCCATCTATCGTGTCGTTGTCGCCGATTCTCGGTCACCACGCGATGGGCGCAACATCGAGACAATCGGTCGTTACAACCCCCAAACCAACCCATCGATGGTCGAAGTCGATCTCGACCGGGTCAAGCACTGGGTCGACAACGGCGCACAGACATCCAACGCGGTGAGCAAGTTGGTCAAAATCGTTGAGGCCCGCGGGTGAGCGACGCACCGGTGGCAGGGTTGGTGGAAATGGTCACCGCCCTGGCCAAGGGCCTTGTCGATCATCCCGACCAGGTCCGTGTCGATGCGGATGCCACCGGTGAGTCGGTGGCCTTAGAGCTCCGTGTCGCACCAGAAGATATGGGGCAAGTGATTGGTCGTGGAGGACGGATCGCGCGCGCATTGCGATTGATTGTGCGTGAGGCGGCAACCCGCTCTGGAGTGCGCGTCAGCCTCGAGATCGTCGACTGACGACGCGTGGACCCACGTCCCGTGTCTGACACGGTCATCATTGGTTCGGTGATTCGGGCGCACGGGATACATGGTCGTCTGCGCGTGCGTGCCACGGGTCCCACGCTGGGTGCATTAACCATCGGCGAGCGGGTGACCCTCGTTGATCGCGATGAGCGCACGCGTGAGTGCGAGCTTCTGGCGTGTGATGATGCGGGAGTTGAGATGTTGGTGACCTTCGCGGAGATTCAATCTCGCGAGGAAGCTGATCAGCTGCGTGGAGCCACGTTGCGTGTGGCGGTCGACCGACTTCCCGCCCCGCAGGCAGCTGATGATTTTTATGTGCGGGATCTCATCGGTGTGCATGTCTGGATGGGCGAGACAGAAATCGGCATCGTGCGTGATGTGTTGAATCGCCCGGCAAATGATGTTCTCGAGATCACTCCGCCTGCCGGGGAAGTCATTCTGTTTCCCTTCACCCATGATGCGGTCCGTGAGATCGACCTTACGGCGGGCAAAATCCAGGTGCGTGAGGGACTGATCGAGATGCCTGATCTCCCCGATACAGCAGGGGATGCTGATGCAGATTGATGTCTTTACGCTCTTTCCTGAGTGGTTTGCCTGGTTACAAGAGCCTCGGCATTTGGTGAACACGAACCTAGGGATACGCCCCTTCTCTTATCGCGACTTCACGCAGCTCAGCGGTCGCCAGGTTGACGACAGCCCGTACGGAGGCGGCCCAGGAATGGTGCTGCGGGTCGATGTCGTCGCTGCAGCCTTCGAGGGCGTCTACGGCATGCCTGCAGCCGAGGTGCGCACCCACCGGCCGGTGATCGTGATGACTCCACGTGGTCGTCCGCTGACCGATGCGGTCGTGCGGGAGCTTGCCCAGTACGACGAGATGACCCTCTTGTGCGGGCGCTATGAAGGCTTTGATGAACGGGTGCATACCGTGCTTGCCAACGACGCGATCTGTCTTGGCCCGTATGTGCTCGCTGGGGGTGAGATTCCCGCGATGGCAATCATTGATGCGGTCGGTCGTCGTCTGCCTGGTGCACTGGGGAATCAGGCAAGTCTCGATCAGGAATCATTTTCACCCGGTTTAGGGGGTGGGACGGAATATCCCCACTACACCCGTCCAGCCGAATTTGCTGGCCACACAGTGCCGAGCGTGTTGCTCTCGGGCGACCACGCGGCGATTGCGCGATGGCGCGAGGACCATCTTGGAGCGGGATTCGTCGAGGATCCGTTATAACCGCCCGCGGCATGATACGATCGTCGTCGTTTTGTCCCGACCTGGAGGTCACCCACGAATGAGTGTCATCGAGAGCATTGAGAGCATGCAGCTCAGAGATGACCTGCCCGAATTTCGTCCGGGCGACACCGTTCGTGTGCACTTTCGGGTGATCGAGGGTCAGCGCCAGCGCGTGCAGGTCTTCGAGGGAACAGTCATTAAGCGTCAAGGGTCCACCAGCCGCGAGACCTTTACTGTCCGCAAGCAGAGCTTTGGTGTTGGCGTGGAACGTATGTTTCCCGTCCACTCGCCGAAGATCGAGCGCATTGAGCGGATCATGGAAGGCGATGTGCGCCGCGCCAAGCTGTATTACCTCCGCGGCAAGGTCGGTAAGAAGGCCCGTATTCGCGAGAAGCAGCGGACTCCGCAGCCGTCAAAGGCCTAACCTGCGTCGGTGGCGGCAGTGACCCGTAGTACGGGGTCACGGCGGCCAGCAGCACGTCTGTTTGCATACGATCGTCGTCGGACCACGCGTGCTATCGCTGGGGCGGACGAGGCAGGTCGTGGATGCCTCGCGGGGCCCATCGTTGCTGCATGCGTGTTGTTTGATGTACCGGGGATGTCGCGGGTCGCGCGACGCCAGCTCAGCGAACTCAATGACTCAAAGCAGGTTGCGCCTCATATCCGGGCACGGATGGCGCAGTCGATCTTTGCGATCGCACAGCAGGTCGTGATCGTCAGCGCTGGACCCGAGACGATTGATCGTGATGGGTTGCATGCCACCAACCTGCGCATCCTGGCTCAAGCTGTCGATGGACTCTCGTCTCCAGCGGAGGCGGTGGTGTTAGTAGACGGGTTTACCGTTGCCAGTATCCGTGTACATGAGCGCGTCATCGGCGGTGATGGGAAAAGTGCTGCGATTGCGGCAGCCTCGATTGTTGCCAAGGTCACCCGCGACCGCATCATGGTCGGTCTGGACGCCCAGTATCCCGAGTATGGGTTTGCCACCCACATGGGGTATGCGACCGCTGTGCATCGGGCGGCAATTGCACGCTACGGACCAACCCCCATGCATCGCATGTCATTTCGCAGCGATGCCTATGCCATGCATCTTGCAGAGGGAGTGCGTGGCGTCAGTGATCATCGGGGTAGGCGATGATCTCAATCGCGTCACCGCCGGGAGCATCGATGTAAAAGCTGCGCGTGCCGTCGCGGTGCGGATGGATTGTCGCGCTCCGTGCGGCAGCCTGACGCTCGAGTTCCTGGTTCGTGACACGCCAGGCGAGATGGTTGGGATGTTGGTCCGCGACGACGAAGGCGATGTTGACGCCACCGGCGTCAATGAGTGCCCAAGTTGCATCCTGATACACCACTTCCGTGCCGGGAACATTTGTGCGATACCACGCAATTGCTTCGGCAATATCGGGCACTTGGCGGGCAACGTGATCGAACTGCACTGATGCCTCCAGGGGTGTGTGGCGTTAGGCCGTGGTGTAGCGCGCGACGATTTCGGTCGCCATCGCAGCAATCGTCGCCCGCAGTGATTCGGGCTCGAGCAGGACGGCGTCTCCTTGGTGCTTAAGCACCTCTTTGACCATCCACTCTTCGCTCGCGTAGGGAATTTCCACAACCACGGACCCATCGGTATGACGATCCCATGACGGGTGTTCCTCGATGACCCAGCGTGACAGCGATTCGCTGCACCACACTGAGGCGCTTTGTGCGGTCGCTCCGCCGCCCTCGTTGCGGATTCCAAAGGGAAGGTAGGGGCCTGCCGCCATAATGTCTGCGCGCCGGCTGAAATGCGTCGCAAGCACAGTGGCGCTCCGGATCCTGTCCACGCGGAATGTGCGCTGATCCTGCGCCTGATGGCAGAACGCGACCAGATACCAGGCATCGCGGGCATTCACGAGCAGATGGGGCTCAATCGTGCGTGTCGTGAGTGCCCCACGTGCGGAGGTCCAGTATTCGATCTCGAGCATATGATCATCACGAAGTGCATGGTTAATGGCGACCGAAACTTCAGCATTTGCATTTTGGACGCGGCCGATTTCCACCTCAGGCAAGTTATCGGCACCAATTGCTTGCTCAACCTTCATGCGCGCCGACACCAGGGCGTCGTCGGCTTCGACGGGCAAGCGGTCTCCGATGAACTCAAGCGCCCACAACAAGGCTTTGGCCTCAAGCGGGGAGAGGCGGGCAGGGCGTGCAAAGTGGTCGCCATAGGTCTCACGCGTCACCGCAACGATGTCACCTTCAATCTTGGCGTAGAGGGCATAGCAGCCACCACCAAAATTGATCAGGTTGAGCAGGGTGAGGTCTTCGTCGAGCACCTTGCGATCGATGTTGAGCGCGGTCCGTAATTCGGCAACGGGAACCGTTGTGTGCATGGCATCGCCGCATGCCGCAAGGAGCCGCGTCATCAGCGCGAGCAATCGTGCAAAGCGCTCAGCGGGAACAACCTTGTCGGGCGCGACATTTGATCGATCCGGGGATGGTGCCACGACCTCCGGGGCATCTGGGTCGATGGGAACCGGGGGCGCGATTGCGTGCGGTGCGGTGTGGCGGTCAATGACGTGCGTGAGCGCCTCCTGTGCGGCTGTGCGCAACGCATCGGGCCCTATGACCTCCGCATGCATTCCCAGGCTCAGCACCCACGTCAAAAGGGCATTCGCCGAGCTGTACTCGGTGGTGAAGAGCCCAGACCCATCTTTTTTGAGCTGGCAGCTTCCGTAGGTGCCGAACATTTGCTCGACCCACCACGCAACTACCGGAGACAAGGCGATTGTCGCCGTGTGCATCTCGTCGTCAAGCTGCCAGGGCGCGCGGTCACGGTACCGTGAGACATCAAAGTTGCGTGGGGCGGCAAAGTCGTGCTCTGCACGGGTTTTGAAGGTGATCCGCCCCTCGATCCGCGACAGACGGAAAATACGGCTCGCTTCCCGCTCGTGGGAAAAGCCGACCATGTACCAGTTGCCACCGAGGTACAACAATGAATAGGGGTCAACCTCGCGCTCGGAGCGTTCGTCACGGCCGATCGAGTAATAGGTAAAGCGGATGGTCTTGCGGCGGCTGATCGCCGATTCGATCTTTGAAAGGTGGGTTGCGACCTCAGGGGAGTAATCCCCCCCGAGCAGATTGACCGACACCGTGCGCGCTGCGTGGTCATCGAGTGGGCTCGGTCGACCCAAAGTGAGGTGCTGGAGTGCCAGGCGCAATGGCTCTGCATATGCAAACTGACCCTCAAGGAGATAGAGGCAGGTGTGCAGTGCCGAAAGCTCGCGCTCGTCAAAGTCAATTTGCGGCAGATAGTAGTTCTCTGGTGGCAACGCATATAGGTCGCCCTGGAACGGGTCATCGGTCGGCCGTTCAACGGCAAGCTTGAGGCCCATTGCCTCAATCTCTCCGCGATCCGCATAAAAGCGTCGCAAAAAGGCCTGATCGCTCATGCCGCCGTAACCTTCGACAGATTCATGAATCTCGTCGGCGGTGACAGGTCGCTGTTGGGACATGAGAAAGGCCACGAGCGACAGCTGTCGAACCAGTTTGTCGTCGTCCCTCATTGCCATAGGGGCTCCGGCCAGGGGCGTGACATCGAGATGCATGATACCCGCCAGCGGGGGCAATCTGGGGCATTTCGGTGAAAAGCTTTTCGGTTGTGTGGCCTGCTAGCCTTTCGGCCGTGACCGTACTTGAGCACAACTACGGAATTCCGTCCGAGGACGAGCTTGCGATGCTCGTCGGCGCTGCGTCCCCGCACTTCGCACTCCAGATTCGCAGCCGTGTTGCAGAATACGCCGCAATATTGCCGTCGACTCATACCCGACAGGCAGAGTTGACTGCGCATTTGGCCCGTCTCGATCGACTTGCCACAGATGGGCAATCGGGAACCGGACCGCAGGATTTGCCGTCGCGGGCATCGTTGCGCCCCGCGCAGCACCCTTAAGTCTTCGGCGGTATCGCCCGGATTCACTGGCCGGATGTCCTGTCGCAAGCTCCGGGATCCGTACCATCATCGATCGCATCACGGGTGAGGGCGCACAGTGCGCGCAAAATACGTGCGGTCGCTCCCCACACATCCTCGCCATCGAGGGGGTAGCGCAGTTCGGCAACCGAGGCATTCGCGGGCAATCCCTCATCAATCGCGAGGATCTCGGCAAGCGAGACTTCCATGACGCGAGCGATTTCCTTTGGATTTGGCACGATCGTGGGACGCGTCGGGAGTACCCCGACGACCGGTGTCACCGTAAACGAGGACTGATACGTCTGCACATCATCCAGGCTGCCAAGCACCGTGACCGCGTGTGGCGGGATGCCGAGCTCTTCATGTGCTTCGCGTAAGGCGGTTGTGGTGATGTCGTGATCATCGGGATCCCGTCGACCGCCAGGAAGACTGATCTGCCCCGGATGCTCAGAGAGATTCGATGCGCGTTTGGTCAAAAAAATATGTGGCTGGTTGTCGCGATCGAACAAAGGGATGAGCACCGCTGCAGGTCGTCCTGAGGCGGGGCCTTCCGTGCGGTCGCGCGCCGCGAGCAAGTCGACGAACCTGTCTCCCAAATCAGAGGAGGATGGCAATGTCGCAAGCGGTGTCTCGATGGAGGGATTTGGCACACCACGAGTGTACGCGTCTGAGGATCCCAACTAGACTCGCGATATGACCCCGCGTATTCCCACATGGCTGATGCATGCCGCAGATCCCGAGGGTGCCGACCTCGATCTGGCGCTGGATGCGCTGGTGGAGCGGTTGGGGCATGCACACGGCACTGCCGCCCGCGTGGCAGGTCGCGCGCCGCTCGGATTGCGCGAGGTTGATCTGGGAATGGGGATCCGCACATTTTTGTGCGCGTTTGATGGACCGGAATTTGTCTGCCTCGATGAGGACGGAGTTCCCATCCGCGACCGCACCCTGATCCAGAGATCGGCCACGATGAGCCTGGTCTGGGAGCAGGTGGAGGCCGAAATCGATTCCACTCGCCTGCAGGAACTGCATGAGGCGGCGGCGAGGTTGCTTGCGATCGCTGATGAACCGAGAGACATGGTGGATGCAATCGGACAGGTGGCAGAGCATGCGGCCGCGGTTCGACAGTGGCGCGAATGCCCCTTGCGGGCGATTGCATCGTTGACGCAATTGGACGTGCTCTTCGCGTTACACGAGCAGGCCACCGCCGCATATTCCTTTTTTGTTGACGCATCAGAACCGCTTGTGAGTGCACAGGAGCAGATGACCCCAGATGTGGTGACCAGGCTCGGTGCATTTGAGCAGGCGGCGATTGCCGCGGGGTTGGGCGCGCGCTTTTCCGAGCGGATTGCCGCAGTGATCGCTGCCTGCGATCAGGCATCGAATGAGATTGTGGGGGCATATCTGCCCGTCGTGGTGCTGGATGGATCGGCGGGCACATCGTGATTGGTACTGAGATTGCATTCCGGCTTGGCCCAGACAGTGTCGATGACGCGCGCGCAATCGCTGCCCGCCTGAACGCAGTCGCAACCGCTGCCCACGAGCATGTGTTGTTTATTGATGCCGATGTCGGGGAATACGGCTGCCTTGCCGTGTGGAAGACGCGTGCAGACGCCGATGCCTATATCGGGCATCCCGATGTTGTGGCACAGGTTGCCGCGCTTGGAGCGCGGATGGGCAAGCCCACCCGTGTGAGGGTGTACGAGATGGAGTACCAGCGCCGCGCGAATACGTAGTTCTTCGTCGTTTGGGACGGGGCGAATGGGTCGCGTCGCCGCTGATGAGTGTGATGCGGCGCTTGGTGCGCGTAGCGGCTATGGTGAGTGGTGTGCAGCCAACCACAATCGTTGTGATGGATGGTGACCAGACGGGGCAAGAGCTTCTGGTGGAGGCGCTGCGTGTGCTTGATCCTGCGGTGTCGGGTTTGCCGTTGCAGTTTGTGCACTTCGATCTCTCGATTACGGCACGCCGCCGGACGAAGAATCACGTGGTATACGACGCCGCACACGCGATGCGTGCCGCAGGCTTCGGCCTCAAAGCCGCGACCATTACCCCTGAACAAACGGGCGATGTCGGCAGTCCGAACGCACTCCTGCGCGAGGAGATTGACGGCCGGGTAATTATCCGTACGGGCCGTCGCCTCCCCGGGGTTCGGCCAATTGGTGGAATTCATGCACCAATCTCTGTCGTGCGTATGGCCGTCGATGATGCCTATAGCGCCGTCGAGCACCGTGAAGGGGAGGGGCTCGATGAGGTCGCATGGCGTACCGAGCACATCTCTCGTCGTACCTGCCGTGCCGTTGCGCAATTCAGCTTTCTTCAGGCCCGTCGCATGCATGCCACCGTGTATGGCGGCCCCAAGTGGACGGTCTCGCCGGTGTATGAGGGGATGATGAAAGAGGAGCTTGATGCAGCAGCAGCGCGGCACCCGGATATTCGCTATCGCCCAGTGCTCATCGATGCGGCATATGCGGGTTTGATTACCCATACCGGCGAAGCGCTCGTTGTCCCGGCGCTCAATCGCGATGGAGATTGCCTGTCGGACATGGTCTTGCAGCTCTTTGGCTCGATTGCGGGTGCCGAGTCGCTGCTCTTGGCATTTGACGATGATCTCAATGCGACAACGGTGATGGCCGAGGCGCCGCATGGAACAGCCCCGAGTCTCGAAGGCAAGAGCATCGCAAATCCTCTTGCGATGATTCTCGCGGGTGCGGCGCTCCTTGGTTATATGCGTGACCCGCAAGCGAGCGTGGTGTCGCGGGGCATTTACGAAGCATCGCTTGAAGCGGTTGCCGACGGTGTGCGGACCGCTGATCTCGGTGGCGACTGTGCAACTGAAGAGTTCACCAATGAGGTCATCAAGCGGCTCGGCAACAAGCTCGATGTTTGGAGCTCACTCGGTGAATCGGCGGTGCTCTAGCGGTTGTCCTGCTTGCGTTGGCTGCGGCGCTTGGCGCGCACCATCAGAGCAAACGCGACGAGCGTCAGCGCCAATATGACGAGTGGCGCGATACCGACCGCAGTCATTGCGTCTCGTCTGTCGGTCCCTCGGAAATAAAGGCGATCAAATCCTCGACGGTGAATCGACCCGACTGCATCGAGGCCACTAATCCGTAAATCGTGGCGGTGTGTGGGCGATCCATGACAAAGGCCAGCATTGCGGCATTCGCATCATCTTCAATCACACGGGCACGTGCGCGTCCCAGATCTGTTGCGGTGATGCCATTCGGTCGTGCGGCGGCGAGTTCGTCCTGGATGAGCCGCGCAGCAATTTCGGCGACCTCATCGCCAGGTGCATCGAGAGTTTCTGCCAGCGAGCTAATTGCCACCGCGGCGTTCTCGTCGGATCGAATCAGCTCACGAAGAAGGAGATAGGTTCCCGCCGAAAGCCCATTGGCGGCGACCGTTTGATCGAGGACGCCAGCGAGATCGGTCAGGAGCGCAATATCCTCGTCGCTGCGATACATCGTTACGGACCGTAGCGATGCGCCGGGGCCGGCCGTGTCAATAACGTTGCCTTCCCTGCCCAGGTGCGGCCGGAAATCTGAAGGTCGTCGAGGAGTTGCAGCGCAGAACGCACGACGCCAACCCGCGCTCCGTGACCGGCGGTGTGGGCGATCGTGATGGCGAAGTCATGGTCCCCTGCGCCGTACAGCGGGCGGCCATTTGCGCGGGCAAGAGCGACTCGTGCCTCGCTGAGACGGGTCGGGTCGTCGAGGACGACGTACGCCTCGAAGAAGGACCAATCTCCGGGAAGATCGTCGAGAACTGCGTCAAATTCTTTGACGTGACTCATGCGACGAACCGTACCATGCCAGGCAGATTTTTCGTCACCTACCGAGCAGTGACGAATGGAGCCAACCGGTCGGCAATATCTGAGGAGGCCGCCTGGAAGGCGGCATCGTCGAGGACCGGAGTATGGGTGGGCAAGGAGATCTCATCGGGAAGATCGAGCCAGCTGACGCACCCGCCGTGCTCGGGCCCGACGTGCAATACCGGAGGATCGGTCAGTTGTGAGATGCGCAAGATGACCGCCCAGAGCGGCTGCGTGCGACGCCACTTTAGGCGCTCCATGGCATAGTCGCTGGTGAGGATCTGCGCCGACTCGATTGCTGTGAGGGCATCCACGTCGGTGATTTCATACGAATCGGTGATCGTCGCCCACAAATCGAGGGGCAGGTGCGTGGGGTCGTCGCGGCGATTGAGTGCAGCCCCGAAGCGTTCAGCTGCGTCCCCATGGACGAGATCTGCCCGCTGATGGGCATAGGTGGGAAACAGAAAAAACGATGAATGGGGGAGAGAGAAGCGCTTCTCGCCGATTCCACCTTTGCGCAAAATGACGATCTGATCACCAGCTGCGAGCGCTGCGCAGGTCACCGCCCACTCTTTCAGCGCCGAGTAACTCATAGGTCGATCGTACCGATGTTCCCGTTGCATAGGTCCGACGCCGTGGTCATTGCTAGCCTGTAGACATGACTGATCGCATCCTTGCTCGCGCCGCCGATGGCGGCCGTATTACTCCGGAGGAAGCAATCCTCCTGTACGAAACCGCACCGCTCGATGAGCTTGGCGCGGCGGCAGACGAGGTTGTGCGTCGCCGATTCGGTGACGAAATTACCTACAACGTCAATGCGCACCTCAACCCGACCAACATTTGCGTTGTCGGATGCGGCTTTTGCGCATTCGCGGTGTGGACAGAAAAAGACGAGCGCGCCTACGCATACAGCGTTGATCAGTTGGTCGAACGCGCCGGCCAGCTTGTCAGCCACGGGATCACCGAGCTGCATATCGTTGGTGGGATGACCAAGGAGTACGACCTCCCGTATTACGAGGAGTTGTTCTCCGAACTCAAATCCGCCTATCCCCATGTCGCACTGACCGCACTGACCGCAGTGGAGATTGACTTTATTTCGCGTATTTCAAAGGTCTCGCACCGTGAGGCTTTGGAGCGTACGCGTGCTGCAGGTCATGACACGATGCCTGGCGGTGGTGCCGAGGTGTTCTCATCTCGTGTGCGTGAAATTATCGCCGATCGCAAGGTGCCAGCGGAAACCTGGCTCGAGGTACACCGTGAGGCGCACGGACAGGGTATGCGCACCAACGCGACCCTGTTGTTCGGGCATTTTGAAACCCCGGCGGAGCAGGTCGACCACATGAACCGCCTGCGGGAACTGCAGGATGAAACCGGTGGTTTCCAGGCGTTTATCCCGCTGCCATTCCTGCCCGGCAACACTGATTTCGCCTACCTTCCGGGTCCAAATCGTGAAGAGAAGCTCCGGACCATTGCAACGGCTCGGCTCTTTTTGGACAACTTTGCCCACATCAAGGGGCATTGGGTCATGTTGGGCGAACAAATCACAAGTGATGCACTGCGCTTTGGATTGGACGATCTCTCCGGCACGCTGATCGAAGAGCGCATCGCGCATGCAACAACCGTCGAGACGCCTCTTGGTCTGTCACAAGATCGTATGGCGGACCTGATTCGCAGCGGTGGCAAGGTGCCTGCTCAGCGCGACACGCTCTACAACGAGATCTCAGCAGCGGTGTGATCCGAGGTGTGTTGCGCCACCGGGGGAGAACCCCTGGTGGTGCCACACATCACCTCTAGAGCTGTCGGCGCCTGACTCCATAGGTTGCCAATCCGGCAAAAATCAGGGTCCAGAGCAGCGTCCAGATAACGTCGAGCGGACGCGATGCGGGCACGTAGACCGTCAAACCGTTGATATCGATGGTCGGCGCAGCAGGACCTGCATCCTTGCGGTGTTGGAGTGCGGCAATCATCGGCGACACAATCGCCCGCGGGAGAATGCTGAACACTGGGGCGATAAAGACGCGCGACGAACGATCAATTGCACCTTGATCGAGGTCGGCCTTGAGGTTGACGACCGCCTGGGCGCAAATGAATACGACGAGTCCAAACACCCCTGCGGCGATTGGTCCAATGACCGATGCCAGTGATGCGCTCGCACACAGGACCAGGCCCGCGTTTTCGAGTGCCGCGCCGACGTGCACGATGAGCGGGCCGTTAATGCCGCGGCCAATCCCAAGACTCACGAGCTGCATGCCGATGCCCCAAATGACAAATACGGCTGCAAGGGCAACAAGGCGTACCGCAATCCTGATCGCACCAATACGGCTCGGGGTCATGCCGCTTCCGACCAAGAGTCCCAAGTATCCCGATGACGCGTCCCGCGAGAATGCGCCTCCACCAAGGCCGATCGCAATCGCCATCCCTCCAATCAGAAGGAGCGATGCGCTATTTGTCTCGAGGATGTCGATCTGATGTTGGCCAGATTGCCCCGCGGCAACGAGTGCGACGATGCCGAGGATCAGTAAGCCAACAAGTGTCGCGATTTGCAGCCAGATTCTACGCGTGAGTATTGCGAGCTCGACACGAAAGATCGTTGCGGGTGCAGAGAGCGTCATTCGGCAGTCCCTGCCTCAAGAATGAGGTGTGCGCCGACGAGATCGGGAAATCCGCCCGGATCAGGACTGGCGATAATGATTGTGGTGCCGGCCGTTCGAGCCCGCTCGATGATGTCCATCGTTTCGGGGTATTCCCAGGGGTCATCGAGAATCAGGAGTTCTGGAGACCCGTGGATCGCGCATGCCAAACTGACGCGACGGATGTCTCCAAGCTCAAGCCCGTCGATGATGCGACGATCTATCGGCTGAAGGCCAACTTCGGTCAATGTGTCGGCAATTGACGCATCGGTACCGCGAATTGCCCCAATGATGCGCAGCGCATCGATGACACGCATTCCTCGGGGAAATGGGAGTCGATCAGGGGCATATCCGATGCGCCTGCGAAGTTGAGGATCGCGTGGTGAAGAGCCGAGGACCGAGATCGACCCTTGCGTCGGTGGCACAAGGCCGACAAGCGCTCGTATAAGCGTCGTTTTTCCTGACCCCTCGGGTCCGCTGATGCACAACCCCGCTCCGGGTGCGACATCACAGGTGATATCAGTGATTGCGGGTGTTGCAGTTCCTTGGTAACGGACCGTGAGCTGTCGCACAATGATCCCATCGTGCACTGGTCCGGTGTCCTCGACCGACTGCGGCGACTCAGTTGTCACGGATGATCGCCAATACCTCGTCGCGCCGTGCCTGCATATCAGCGTCAGAGACCAGAGACTCCAAATTGAGCCGCACCAACGGCTCGGTATTGGAGGAGCGCACATTGAAATGCCAGTCGGCATAGTCGACCGAGAGCCCGTCGACCTCTCGCTGCACTCCGTCTGCGTAGCGCTCGCGCAGCGTCGCCATCACGTGGGCAGCGTCGGCGACCGTCGAGTTGATCTCGCCCGAGATATGAAACCGAGAACGGTACTCATCGATGAGCGACGAGAGTGGCACCTTGAGATTGCTGAGCATCTCCAGCACCAGGAGTGCCGGAATGAGGCCTGAGTCTGCATAGGAAAAATCGCGGAAGTAATAGTGGCCGGAGACCTCTCCGGCAAAGACTGCATCGAGCTCGCGCATCCCGCGCTTAATAAATGCATGGCCCACACGATATTCGTGGGCGCGGCCTCCGGCGTTGGTGATGGCTTCACGCACTGCCCAGGATGCGCGCAGGTCGTAGATGACATCGGCGGGCCCGGTGCGCGCAAGAAGATGCGTGGCCAGCAGTGCAGTAAGAAAGTCACCAGGCACGAATTCACCGCGATCATCAATAAAGAAGCATCGATCTGCATCACCATCAAATGCAATCCCCAGATCGGCATGTTCTTCGACGACCTTCGCCTCGATGAATGCACGATTTTCCGGCAGTAATGGGTTCGGCTCGTGATGTGGGAATCGCCCGTCGGGATCGAGGAAACATTCCACGGCATCAATGTCGAGCTGCGCGATCACCGGCCGCAAAAAGAGACCCGCCATCCCATTCGCACCATCGAAGACGACCCTTAGGCCAGAGATGCGTTCGGGGTCGACGAAGCCGAGTGCAGCGATGAGAAAGCGATCGAGTATGCCCGGGTCTGCGGTACGCGTCCCACCGGGGCGATCGATGAGATCTCCTGATGCAATACGGCGACCCAACTCGCTGATTCCCGTGTCTCCTGACAGCGGCAGTGCGCCCGCGAGCACGAGCTTTGCACCGGTGTATTGCGGGGGGTTATGGCTGGCGGTGATTTGTGCCCCGCCGTCGTAGTTGCCATCGGCAACAGCGAAGTACACCATCTCGGTGGCGCAAAGCCCGAGTTCGGTGACCCGGGCGCCACCTTGCATGGCCCCAGCACAAAATGCATCGGCGATGCTCGGTGATGACAGGCGGACATCATGTCCAACCGCGATGCGGGGTGCCGCCGCTGGACCGATTGCTGCAGTGACGAGTCCGGCGAACGCACGTCCGAGCTCGTGGGCACCAGCCTCATCGATCTGCTGCGGGTAGAGGCCGCGGATGTCATATGCCTTGAAGGTCTCTGGGGCGATCGTCACGAGATGAATCCTTTATGGAGCGCGGCGTAGGTTTCATCGAGATGTTGGGGCATCACCCGGACGTCGCCAAGGACAGGCATGAAATTGGTGTCACCGGCCCACCTGGGGACAATGTGCATGTGCATGTGATCGGCAATGCCTGCGCCTGCGGCACTGCCTTGATTGATGCCGACATTGAACCCTTGGGGCTGCATGACCTTTGCCAGCACCTCTTGGCTGCGTTGGGCAAGCTGCATCATCTCAGCCAGGGTCGCGGCGTCGAGGGCGGTGAGCGCATCGAGGTGCGCGTAGGGGACGACCATCACATGCCCATTGTTATATGGGTACAAATTCATGATCACAAAACAGCGTGCGCCGCGATGCAAGATGTAGCTGTGTGCATCGTCGTTGCGCGCGGGGAGCGCGCAAAAGACACAGGCTGAGCTCGTGTCGCCGTGGTCATGCTCAGCGGTGATGTAGGACATCCGCCAAGGTGCCCACATGATGTCCGGGCCGGAACGGTCATCTGGGGATCGCGTCATTGACGCAATCCTACGGACTTAGGCACTCGGGCGTAGTCACCCGTCGCGCGCGCAGGCGAACGAATGCCTGCAATGTGGCGACCGTTGCCGGTCGCCACACTGAGAATTAATCGATCAAGCCATTCTTGTATGCGTACCGCGTTGCCTCAGTGCGGTTTGCAACGCCAAGTTTGCGGTAAATATTTGACAGGTGGAACTTCACCGTTTGCTCGGTGACAAACAGCTGACTTGCGATATCGAGGTTGGCCAAGCCTTCGGCGACCAATTTGAGAATTGCCAGTTCGCGATTGGTCAGTCCGCCGGGGTTCGTTTGTGTCGTGGGAGATCCCATGACGCCTCCGATTGCACCGCGTGCGTGATGGACAGTGCCCTCGTAGACGCCGCGCACCGTCGAAGGAAGATCGAGCGGATTAATCGACTTCACGACATATCCTGAAGCGCCATTTACGAGCGCCCGCTCAATGTTTTCTGGGTCATCGAACATCGAGAGCATGATCACTTTTACATCCGGGTATGCCTTTTGCAGCGCCTGCAGTGTGGAGAGTCCGTCACCCTTGGGCATTCTCATGTCCAGAATCACGATGTCCGGCTTGCACTTCGGAACCAAGTTGACGAGTTCCTCGCCGCTCATTGCCTCACCCACGACCGTAATGTCGGGGGCGGTTTCCAGCGCGCGCCGAATGCCATCAAGCATCAGGCGGTGATCGTCGGCGATCGCAACGCGCATTTTTCGACGGTCAACTCGCGTCGTGTCTGGGTTCATGAGAGTAGTCATGCTGAGGGTATCGGTCGCCATGTCACAGTCCTTGATGTTTGCGGCAGCACGAAAAATGCGCTGACAAAAAATGGGATTTCGTGCGACCACCAAAAGGGTGTGTGACCGCGGAAGTTCTGAAATCGGGGATGCTCAACGGATCCCGTCCTGATGCCGCTCGTTGGTGGGTGGCGTGTAGGTCGAGACTCTGGCTGAGGTCGGCCACTTTGCGGCAAACCAACGATGTGGTTTCGGTAAAGAAGTCTGTGCCGCCACCACTGCCCCAATCGCGTCAACCCTTGCGCGAACGGTGCGGTGCATCTCACTGCAGCGACGTGTTGGTGACGCCGGCCTCGGTGTGAGTTGCTCTGTCAAGTGGAGTCCTTTCCATATGCACGTGGCGGTCACGTGCCCTCACGTCAACGTCGTGTTGAGTGGAGTAGGCATATGGAAGCGGCTCAGGTGTTCTCCTGGCTCCCCTTTGCGTACGGCGTCGACCTATACGTTGGTCGAGGTTCCGACGTCGGCGCTCGCCATTGTTATGGTGCTGCCATCGTCGCTCGGGGGTCCGTCGGTTCCGGACACTCCCCGAGTGCATCGAGGTCGCTATGCCCCCAGATGGGCGGTCATCGGTCCTTGTGGAGAGTCGCCCATCGAGACAGCGTTAAATCCATGAACGCCACTCAGAGCTGCTTGCTGCTTCAGCACCGCAACGATTTCGGCCGCCGGCGTGTGTTTGGGCAAAAAGGTGGACGCGCCGCCGGCCAGCACTGAACCAATGGCATCGCTATCAGTTGACATTGAGAGCAAAACAACCTCTATTCCAGGTAATTGATTTTTGAGTTGGAGTGTTGCCTCGAGCCCATCAACGCCAGGCATTGACAAATCCATGAGTACAACATCTGGATCGGCATCCAGCGCGTTCTGCACGATGTCGGAGCCATCGCTCGCTTCTCCAACGACGACAATCGCGGGATCCCGTTCAAGGAAACGCCGCAACACCGTTCTGAATTGAGGATTGTCGTCAACCAACATGACGCGAATTTGTGCTTGCACGAAACCCTGCACCTTTCTCGCCGACGAGGGGGTTGAAGTCGGCGATGTATTGAGATCAATCTATTCCAGCAATATCGCCGTGTCTGCTAGTCGGGGGATTGGGCTTTCGCGTTCGGGTATAGCGACGCGCGCCGGAGAATGGGACACGGTGTCGTACTATTGAGGAGATGATCAATTCTGATTCGTACGCGACAGACGTGGAATACCTCGAGGCGATCATGTCGGTCGACGTGTCGACCGACTCCCTCGAGGCCGCGGTCACCGAGATGCTCGCGATCATCGGTCGCCACTTTGGCGCGGATGCGATTGCTCTCATCACCGACGATCCACAGGTGGCGCGCGTTGCGGCGGTGGGGGCGGATGACGACATTCGTATCATTGATGCATGGGTTGATCGTCGCCGAGAGGCGCGTCACGCCGACCAGAACGGGTCTGCGGTCCCCGAGGCGGATCATGTGATCGCGATGCCGGGTGGCGGCGTGGTGTACGTGGTGCGCGGCAATGCGCATGAGAAATCCGTATCCGTCATAACCCGCATCGCTGTTGAACGCATCGCGCACGCACGCGCGATCCGTCAGGTGCGGTCTGATCTGGATCGGACCATGGCCCGCATTCTTGAATCCGACGAACGACTCATCGGTCGCATCGGACTTGATATCCATGATGGCCCAACCCAGCATCTCTCTGTCGGCCTCCTTGAGGTGCAGTTACTGCAAGCCCAAATCGCAGATGTTGTCGCATCAGGCGTGGTGCTTCCCTCGGGGCTTGAAGAGGCGTTAGATCGTATTTACGAGACCCTTGGTGGTGCGCTGACCGAGATGCGCGAGCTGATCGGCTACCTGCGACCGGCGCGCTTTCAGGGCAGGCGTTTGAGCGACATCCTCCAAGATGTGGTCACCGCCCATGAAACGCGTACCGGCGCCGCTGTCGACTATCGCATCGCCGGTGATTTCCCGGTTGATGGGGTATCGGTGACACAGCGCATTACCTTCTATCGAATCTTGCAGGAATCAATGACCAATGCTGATCGCCATGGGCAGGCGACAGAGATTGAGGTCGATCTTCGCGAGGATGACGCGGGGACGACCTTGCTGGTGCGCGACAACGGCAACGGCTTCGATGCGACTGCGTTTACTCAACCAGTATTGGGGTCCTCAATCGCGCGCTTTGGACTGCATGGCATGCGAGATCGCACTGCGATTCTGGGCGGCGAGTTTTCGATTATCAGCGCACCAGGAGAGGGCTGTGTGCTCCGCGTGCATTTGCCCCGGTGGAGTCCTCTTGAGCAGACCGAAGGCAATGACTAAGGTCAAGATTTGCGGGCTCACGGACCCAGCGCATGCGGTCGAGTGCGTCGCGGCCGGAGCCTGGGCAATCGGTGTTGTGCTCGCACTCGAGAGTCCGCGATACGTCACCATCGAGCAGGCGGTGCACGTCCTCGCTGCGGTTCCTGACGGGGTCGCGCGCGTGGGCGTATTCGTCGATGCGCCGATCGCCGAACTTGCCCGAGCTGCGGGGCACATTGGCTTGACCCATTTACAACTGCATGGTGCAGCAGACATCGATGAGGCGCGACGAGTGACAGGGTTGCCGATTATCCGCGGGGTGCAATATCGAGGGCCCGAATCGGTCAATGTGACTCCTGGCGGTATTCCTGATTTGGTCCTGTTTGATGCGGCGGTGCCGGGCGTCCACGGCGGGACCGGGGTCCGTCTTGACTGGGATGATCTTGCACAACATCGTCCTGAGTACCCGTTCGGGCTCGCGGGGGGTCTCCGACCGGATAACGTGTACGCAGCGATTCGGAGTGTGCGACCCGAGTTTGTCGATGTGTCGAGCGGGGTTGAGTTATCCCCAGGCCTGAAGGATCACGCAAAGGTGAAAGCATTTATGGCGGCGGTGCAGGATGCCTGAGTTGGCGATGCGGTTTGGCCCCTACGGCGGGCGATATGTCCCTGAGACGGTGATCAGCGCTCTTGATGAACTCGGTGAGGCCTACCTGCGCTATCGCGGCGACGCCGATTTTGTGCGGGAACTCAATGGGCTGCTCGATACCTACGTCGGACGTCCCACGCCGCTGTATTTGGCGGAGCGACTTGGTGCTCGCTACGGCATCGATCGCTTGTATCTCAAACGAGAAGACCTCTGTCATACAGGTGCCCACAAGATCAATAACGCCCTTGGCCAGGTGCTGCTTGCCCAGCGTATGGGAAAGCGTCGCATCATCGCCGAGACCGGTGCGGGCCAGCACGGGGTTGCCACCGCAACGGCATCAGCGTTGTTTGGAATGTCGTGTTGCGTCTATATGGGGCGTACGGACATGGAGCGTCAACGACTCAACGTGATTCGGATGAAGATGCTCGGGGCAGAGGTGCGCCCCGTTGATTCAGGCACCGGAACCCTCAAGCATGCGACCTCCGAGGCAATTCGTGACTGGGTCACAAATGTCGCCGAAACCCATTATGTGATTGGTTCTGCTGTGGGTCCGGCGCCATACCCCGAGATCGTTGCCGATCTGCAATCGGTGATTGGCCGCGAAACCCGTGCACAAATGCTCGCGGTTGAAGGGCGTTTACCCGGGAGTGCAGTTGCCTGTGTCGGTGGCGGCTCGAATGCAATTGGCATGTTTCGCGGGTTTTTGAGTGACCCTGATGTACAGCTCATCGGTGTTGAGGCAGCAGGTGATGGTGTGGAGACCGGTCGCCATGGGGCATCACTTGGCCATGGAAAACCCGGCGTATTGCATGGTTCATTGAGTTATCTCTTGCAAGACGCCGAAGGTCAGGTCGCCGAGGCACATTCGATTTCCGCCGGCCTTGATTATCCGGGGGTTGGCCCAGAGCACAGCTACCTGCGTGATATCGGCCGTGTGCGGTATGAGTCAGTGACCGATCTTGATGCCCTGGCGGCATTTACCGCGTTGAGCCAATCTGAGGGCATCATTCCCGCGCTTGAGACCGCCCACGCGCTCGCACTTGTCGGTCGGCAGGCGGCAGAGCTCAATGCGCTCGGTCCGGTGGTCGTGTGTCTGTCTGGTCGCGGGGACAAGGATGTCGATCAGGCCGGCGCCGCATTGGGGATCAATGCCTGACGGCGCCGCGCGGCTGCAGGCCGCATTCCCATCCAATCGTGCGGCACTGATCCCCTATGTCATGGGCGGATTCCCGAATGTCGCTGCGAGTCGCGACTACGCGCACGCGTTGGCGCCATACGCCGACATCATTGAGCTGGGCATTCCCTTTTCTGATCCGCTTGCCGATGGGCCGACGATTCAGGCCGCTGGTCAGCGGGCCTTGGAGGCAGGAACGCGCCCATCTGATGTGATTGAGATCGCAGCCTCCTTGCGCGGCGGACCGCCCGTCGTCTTGATGACCTATGTGACGCTGATTCTTTCGGCCGGTCCGGAGCGCTTTTTCGCGCACGCAGCAGATGCCGGTGTTGCCGGGGTGATTATCCCCGACCTTCCCCTTGATGAGGGTGACAGCTTGCGTGCGGCTGCGCGCGCTGCAGGTGTCGCGGTGATTCCCCTTGCGGCCCCAACGACATCTGATGCGCGCCTTGCCGCAATCGGTACTCAGGCCGATGCATTCACATATTTGGTCTCCGTCGCCGGCGTTACGGGTGGCGAGGTTGCCGTCGACGACACCCTGCGGGCATTTGTGGCCCGCGCCCGCGCCAATATCTCCTCTCCGCTTGCCGTGGGATTCGGTATCCGTACGCCGACGCAGGCAATTGCAATTGGTGCATTTGCTGATGGCGTGGTGATTGCCAGTCATCTCATCCGCATCATTGAGCAGGCCGATGACCATGCTGCGGCGATTGCGGCGATTGGGGCCTACGGAGCCGAACTTGCGTCGGCACTTGCGGCAGGCAGATCCGACGCTGGGTAGCGAGTCAAATATCGCCTATGGGGTGGTCAGCGTGACCTTTTGTACGGTACCCACAGATGAGCCATGTGATGTTGCGTGCGCACATCCGAGGTGCTTGACACAGACCCCAGCGTCCACAAAACCCGTTGAAATCACCCCAACGATTGCGACGGCAAGTACGGCAAGAACGATGAGTAATCTCATACGAGGACACTTCTCGGTGCTGTCGACGGATCCTGCGCGGATCTTGAGATCTGGAGCGGTATGACCGGCTCCGCGCGCGCCCATCGGTTGGCCAATATCGCTCCCTTTGAGGTGATGGAGGTGCTTGATGCGGCGCGCAGGCTTGAAGCGACAGGGGTTGATGTCATTCATCTGGAGGTCGGTGAGCCTGATTTTTTGACGCCCGCACCGGTCCTACGTGCGGCGCAGGCGGCAATCGATGCACATCCGATGTTCTACACATCGGCATTGGGCATGCCGGAGCTGCGTGAGGCGATCTCCTCGTGGTACGCATCAACCTTTGCCGTCGACATTCCCGCCGAGCGTATTGCGGTAACGGCCGGCTCAAGCGCTGCGTTGCTGCTCGCGCTCGCCGCGGTCATCAACCCCGGCGATGCCGCGTTGATCTCCGACCCCGGATATCCCTGTAATCGCAATTTTGTACGCCTGTTTGATGCCGAGCCGATTCTCGTGCCAAGTGGACCCGAGGATCGCTATCAGCTCACTTCGCGCCTTGCGAGAGCGGCATGGACCCCTGCAACTCGTGTGGCCATTGCCGCATCGCCGTCGAATCCGACCGGGACGACGATGACCCAGGATGAGTGGGTGGCGCTTGCCGATGTGTGTCGTACCAACGGCGGCACACTGATTGCCGATGAGATTTATCAGGGACTTGTCTATGACCATCCACCCCAGACCGTCCTCTCCGTGATCGACGATGTCTGGGTGGTCAATAGCTTTTCCAAGTATTTCCAGATGACAGGGTGGCGCGTGGGATGGATGGTCATCCCGGATGGCGCCGCACGTGAGATCGAAAAACTCGCGCAGAACATCTACATCAGCCCCACCACGCCATCGCAATACGGAGCGCTCGCTGCCCTTTCGCCCGAGGGGATTGCAATCCTCGAGGAGCGGCGGGAGGAGCTCGGTGCACGTCGTGATGTCTTGCTTGAGGCGCTGCCGCAGATCGGATTCGCGGTGCGGGCACGCCCAGAGGGCGCGTTCTACATCTATTGCGATGTCTCCGAGCACACCGATGACAGCTTTGCGTTTGCACGCTGGTTGCTTGAGGAGACCGGCGTCGCAGTGACTCCCGGGCGGGATTTTGGGGTTGCTGCGCCAGAGCAACACATTCGTATCGCCTATACCCAGCCGATCGATCGCCTGCGGGAAGCGGTTGCGCGGATTGGGGATGCGGTCGGTCGCGCCCGCCTCTGAGGCGCCGTGTATCGGGGTGATGCATGCCTATTGGCGATGATCCGGCCCTCACGCGCCCTGATCGTCCATAATTGGCCCCATGCAGCTCCACGTCCGTGAGTATGGAACCCCCGATGGGCCCGTGGTGTTGACACTTCACGGGGTACGAAATCATGGGGGGCGTTTTCGCCGCCTCGCAGATGAGGCGCTCTCAGATGCCCGTGTGATTGCTCCCGACCTGCGGGGCCATGGGCGATCAGGATGGGAACCCCCGTGGAACACCGAGGCACATGTGAGCGACCTCATTGCGACCTTGGATGGGTGCGGGGTGCAGTCACCTGTTGAGGTGATTGGTCATTCGTTTGGTGGATACCTCGGGTGCGCTCTTGCTGCCACATCCCCAGATCGCGTCGCTGCACTGGTCTTACTCGATCCTGCATCGGGGGTGTCACCGTCGGTCAGCGCCGTCGCCGCAGCGACAGATGTACGCGGAGAGGGGCGAGCGGCAACCTGGGATTCATTCGAGGATGCGCGCGACGCGTGGCGAGCGGTGCGTCCTGCCGAGGGCATGTGGGCGTGCGATGAGGATCTGGATGAGTTTCTTGTCGCGGGTCCGGATGGTGGATATCGCTTGAATTATGGGCGCGAAGCGGCGATTACCGCGTGGAGTGAGATGACCGGTATTCCGGTGTCGCTTGGGGAATGGCGCGGTCCGACAACGCTGGTGACGGCCCTGCGCGATCCGTATGTCCCAGAAGGACTGAGGACCCAATTGCGCGAGGAACTCGGATCACAATTGATCGAGGTCGGCATCGACTCCGGTCATATTCTGATGTGGGATGCCCCGGCTGAGACCGCCGAGGTGGTGCGCGCAGCGCGGGCGCGTCACATGTCTGCGCGCAAGCTCGGCCAGTAGGGGGAGAGGCAGAGGCGCGATCGTGTGATCGCCTCGTCAACCTGTTGGGCGACGCTGCGATCGCGATCGGGATCGGCGGCGGGTGGTGTGTCCTCGGTCCAGGTATAGGCAGGGGTGTCGCATCCGAGGATTAACGCGAGCTCTCGCCACCGCTCAGGGAGATTTCCCTCGATGCGTTGGCCGATCATTTGAAATGCGAGTGATGCCCATGCGCGCGGTGGAGCAACGCATGGGTTGTATCCACCGCCACCCATTGCAATCCACCGCCCGTCGCAGAGCGAGGTTGCTAACTGATCGAGACCTTCCCAGAGGTCCGGGTAGAGGTCGATCGTGGTGAGCATGTGGGCGAGAGGATCCGCGTGATGGTGATCGACACCACATTGGGCCACGATCGCATCGGGGGCGAATGCCTCGACGACGGGAATGACAAATTCATGCAAGGCACGGCGATAGGCGGCATTGCCAGAAAATGGAGGCAGGGCGAGATTGGCCGATGACCCTTCTGCGCCGGGGGCACCGGTTTCCTGCGGGAACCCGGACCCTGGGAACAGGTGGCGACCCGATTCGTGAACGGAGACGGTCATGACGCGCGGGTCCTCGTAGAAGATCCATTGCGTGCCATTGCCATGGTGGACATCGAGATCGATGTAGCAGACCCGCTCGCAACCGCCGTCGAGTAGCCATTGGACTGCGATGGCGGTTTCGTTGTAGATCCCAAAGCCCCACGCGCGGTTATGGGTGCCGTGATGGGCACCGGCTGCCGGCACAAATGCCTTTCGAGCCCGTCCGGAGATCAGCGCATCGGCTGCTGCGCCGGCTGCTGCCGACACAAGCGCCGAATCGTTGTGCATGCCCGCATATGCGTTGTTGTCGCCGCCGATACCCCATTGGGCCGCCTCCGGCGCGGCGGCGAGAATCGGGGTGTCGTTGTACCGATGAACGGCGCGGATGAACGCAGGCGCAAAGACGCGGGCAAGTTCCTCATCGGGCATCGGTGGCGGTGGGGCCTCGTACGCCACTCCCGCTTGCTCGAGGAGTCCGGCTTCGCGACAGAGGGCGACGGCGAGTTGATGCCGGCGTTGGTCGGTGGGGTGGTCTCCACCAAATCGCATTCCCATGTCGTCCTGGTGAACGATCAACAACGCATGTTCCGGCATACGGTATCCCGCGTGATCGAGGTGTACAGACCGCGCCTGTGCGCGGAATGACGCTGAGTGTACGCCTGGATGGCGATTGTGCGTGCGGTCATATGCCTCAGGGATCGATCAGACCGGATAGGCTCACGGGTATGTCGACGGTGTCGCGGACAGCGCAGCCACTCAACATTTCCTCGTTCGCCACAATGGATGGCGATCATTTGCTTGCGCAGCAATTATTGGAAATTGTCGCAGACCGCACCTATCCGGTCTTGGTGCATTTTCATGGGTCCACCATCGTTGCCTGTGATCCCAGTGAGATTGTTCGCGGAGAGGACGTGTGGGATGCATTGCGCACGACGCCCTCGGCACATGAAGGGTTGGCGGGCTCGTGGATTGGCGTGTTGGGGTATGACCTTGCGCTGTCTGGTGATGACACCCCACCTCGTCGCCATGTGACGGGGGCGCCGCCGATTGCCGCGCTCTGCCGTTACGACACGCTCATAGAGGTAATCCCTGGAGATGGCGCCTACATATGGGGATCGGCATCGCTGGTAGAGGAATGGATGCAGGAGAGTGGGGTCTCGGCCCTCATGGACGGGGCAGGCGCGGGTGCGATTCGCTCATCGCTTGCCGCCACCGAGTACACAGCTGCCGTTGCCCAGGTTCGGGAATTGATTCGCAGTGGAGATTGTTACCAAGTCAACATCACGCAGCGCTTGGACGCCCCTTGGGCCAGCTCACCGTATGCATTTGCCGTTGGACTCTGGGAGGCAGCCGGTGACGCGCAGTACCGCTCCTTCTTTGGGCTTCCGGAAGGTGTTGTCATTTCCGCATCGCCAGAGCGGTTGGTACGTGTCGCTGAGGATGTTGCAGTGAGCTCGCCCATTAAAGGCACCGCATCAGTTGGTGATACGGCTGAGCTGATCGCCGATGAGAAGGAACGGGCAGAGCACATCATGATCGTTGATTTAGTACGCAACGATTTGGGCCGCGTTGCGCAGCCGGGTGGGGTGTCGGTGACCAATCTGATGTATCCGCTTGCCACCAGGTATGTGGAGCATCTGGTGAGCGATATCCGCGCCGAGCTGCGCGAGGGTATGACACCTGCTGATGTACTTGCCGCGGTCTTTCCCGGTGGGTCAGTGACGGGGTGCCCCAAGCTTGCCGCGATGGCCGCAATTGATGCGATTGAGCCTGTGCCGCGTGGCATTGCCTACGGCAGCATGGTGATGGCGGCCCCCGATGGTCGCGTTGATGCGAGTGTGCTGATTCGTACCGCATGGCTGCATGATGAGTTGGTGTGGTATTGGAGCGGCGGTGCGGTGACCTGGGATTCGGATCCAATCCAGGAACACCGTGAAGCGATGGCAAAAGCACATCCGTTTCTGCGCACAGCGGGGATCTGATGCATGTCCGACGCTGAGCGGGGCGTGAGCGCTCCCGGGCACGTGTGTCCAGAGGATCCGATTGTGGGATTGATCGAGACGATGCGAGCCGTCGATGGGCGAGTGCTCTTTCTGGGCGCACACATTGATCGGGTCATGCGATCACGGGCGCATCTTTATCTTGAGAGTGCGCCATCACGGGATGACATCATGCAGGCGCTTGAAGCAGCGTGCGCAGAAACTGCGATTGCCGATGCCCGCGTTCGTCTGGTCATCGGTCCTGGAGGCTATCTGCATGCATGCGCCACCCCGGTGGAACCTGTGCCCGAACAGCCTGAACAGGTGCGAGCGATCACCGTACGGGGTGCGTGGTTGCCTGATGCTCCGTGGCGTGAACACAAGACGACCGATCGCGCGCTGTGGATGTGGGGGGAGAGGCGTGCGGCCGCCTCTCGGGTCGAGGCAGCATTGATGTGCGATGCACACGGCAATCTTGGCGAGTCGACCCGAGCATCTGTGTGTGTTGTTGGGGCTGGCCGCGTGCTGACGGCCCCGTGTACGGGACTCCTCCCGGGGGTCGGCAGAGCCTTCGTCAAGACCGTGCGAGCTGATCTGATTGAGACTATGATCGCCCCGTCGCTGTGGAGTGATGCTGAGGAAATATTTCTTGTGAGTGCGCTGCGCGGAGTGCGCAGTGTGTGTGAGCTCAATGGAGCGGCTGTCGGACCCGGCACAGTCGGCGCAGTTGCTCGGCAGGTGCATGACGCCTATCGCGCACTGCGGTAGCCTCCGAAGAGGACCCCGAAAATCGCGATTACTGCACCGGCTCCTGCATTTCATCGGCACGGGGTCCGCCGCGGGTTGGTGATCGATGCGGGATTACGGCAATGCCCCCGTCGTTGTCGCGAATGACCCGCAGGGACACGCCATAGTGCTCTTCGAGAATCGCTGTGGTGAGCACATCGTTCGGAGTCCCATGTGCGGCGAGGTGTCCCCCGCTTAACAGCGCAAGCTGATCGGCGTATGCGGCTGCGAGCGTGAGGTCGTGAGTCGCGCTGACGACTGTGAGGGTACGGTTGGTTTGGAGCCTGCGGACGAGATCCAGCACATGAAGTTGGCGACCCAAATCGAGCGCCGTGGTGGGCTCGTCGAGCAAGAGGATGCTCGGCTCTTGGGCGAGTGCGCGCGCAACAACGACGCGTTGACGTTCGCCACCCGAGAGATGCCCCAGCGGCCGGGATGCAAAGTCCCATAACTCAAGTTGATCGAGTACCTCGCTGACGACCCGACGGTCCACGGCGCCTTCACGACCAAAATGGCTGATGTAGGGCGTTCTGCCCAACATGACGTAGTCCACCACGCGCATTCCAGCTGGGAGATCTGCGTCCTGCTGCACCAACGCGATCTGCTGTGCCCGCACGGTGCGTGACATGGCGTACAGCGAGGTGCCATTGACTGCGATCTCACCCGAAATTGGGAGCAGCGCGGCAAGTGCATGGAGCAACGTGGTTTTGCCCGCACCATTTGGTCCAATCACGCTGAGCCATTCGCCCCGTGCAACTGAGAGCGTGAGCTTATGCACGACCCGACGATTGCCACGCTGAATATCGACCTGTTCGAGTGCGATATGCGTCATTCCGACACCTTGCTCGTACGAAGCACAAGGGCAAAACACGGGGCGCCAATCACTGCGGTGACGACTCCGATCGGCAATTCAGACGGAGCGAGGACAGTGCGTGCGACCAAGTCGCACAACACCAAAAACGACGCCCCAAAGAGCATCGCCAGCGGCAAGAGCATGCGGTAGCTGCGTACTCCCACAAGTCGCACAACATGGGGAATGATGAGCCCAACGAAACCGATCAGTCCGCTTACCGCAACGGCAGCCGCGGTCCCAATCGTCACGGCGATGATGACCGCCACGCGGACGTGAGTCGTGCGGACGCCAAGCGCGCGCGCTGAATCGTCCCCGAGTCCGATCACATCGAGCAAGCGACCATGGATGAGGAGAACTCCGATCGCAACGATTGCATAAGGGAGCATCGTCAGCACCTGGCTCCACCCAGCCGTTGCCACCGTTCCGAGGATCCAGTTGTAGACCTGTTGGAGTTCCTGGGCGTGCTGTTGCTGCAAAAACGTTTGAAACGCGGTCAGAAGGGCCGCAACCGCAACACCACCGAGGATCAGTGTCGATGAACTTCGTCCCGCGCCAACTGATCGTCCGATGCCGTATGCCAACACCACAGCCAGCACCGCGCCGACAAAGGCGAGTAGTGGCAGGGCGTGGATACCCAGAAAGGTAATGTCGATGGCAAACACGATCGCAATCGTCGCACCAAGGCCTGCCCCGGCTGCGACGCCGAGAAGATACGGGTCGGCGAGGGGATTTCGAAAGATGCCCTGATATGCCGCGCCGCAGATGGCAAGGACACCTCCGACAAGCGCTCCAAGCACGACCCGGGGAAGGCGGAGCTGCCAGACAATCGTGGAATCAATCGCGCTCATGTGCGAATGGATTCCCAGCAGCGGAATGTGACTGGCAAGGTCCTCGACGATTGCGACTGGCGAGATGCCCGCTGGGCCGATGAAGAGTCCCGCGAGCATACTGAGCGCCAGCACCGCAACTCCCGCACCGAGCATCACGACGTCCCGCCAATGGGTGCGCGGGAGAGTGTGTGTGCGCGTGAGCGTCTCGCGGGATGTTGCGATCGCGGTCATCGAGCTTTGGGGTGCGCGTTCAGGTAGTGCCTGACATCATTGGCGATTCCCCGCATGAGCAGGATAATCCGCGGACCCCAACGTGACGCAACATCATCGTTGAGCGCGTACACCGAATGGCTTTTGACCGCGGCGAGCTGATTCCATCCGGTGCGGGTCGCCACAGCCTTCGGGGTGACGCCACCATCAAGGGGAAAATCATCTGTCAGGAAGATGAGCGACGGGTTTTTGCCCAAGATCCACTCTTGGGTCAGCGTTGGGAATCCGTTGCAATTGGCCGAACACGCGACTCCATCGGCGATGCTCTTCAGGCCGAGAAGTCCATACAGGTGTCCAATAAACGAGGAGCTATTTGCCGCATAGATAGATGGCGGACCGCTCACCTCGGAGTAATAGGTCAACCGTCGCGCGACAGCGGGCACTGATCTTTGAATTGCGCGTATCTGCCGCTGCATCGTCGATATCACGCGATCTGCCGCCACGGTGTGGCAGGTGACAGCGCCAAGCTCTCGGATTTGAGCGTATGCGCCCGCCAGCGTCGTTGCGGTGGGTCGGAATACGGTTCGTACACCAAGCGTGTTGAGCTGCGCACGGACGTGATTTGCGTCGTAGGACCCGATCACGAGGTCGGGTCCGTCGCCGGAAACGATTGCTTCAGCACTTGGGGAATATGCGCTTAAGTCCGATTGGCGCGGCACGTTCCGCGTGATCAGATGCGCGCCCGATTGCACTCGATAGGTCCTGGGGAAATTTGAATCGCTATCTACGGCGACAACTTGGGAGCCGGCACCAATTGCATAGAGGCTCTCGGTTGCAGTTGGGGAAAGCGAGACGATCCGCGTCGGACACGACGTGTGGGCAGACGATGCAGTCGCGAGTGATGTGCCTGCAAGCGCAAGTGGCATCACGAGGAACCCGAGGATCCCGATGAGGGGGATCCGTGATCGGCAAACGGAAAAGTTCATGTCTTCATCCTCCGAAAAAGATAGGAGGATGAAAGGAGGCTCGAGGACGGAGAAGGTGCTCCGCCGACAAGCAGCCCTTCACCCGAGGACTTACTGTCGGCACAGCGCAGGCGACCTGGCTTGTCCCTATCGAAATAGGGCATCACAGTTGCGGGACAGCGCCGGAATCACACCGGCTTCGCTGGCATCTGTGCCACCTGACACATCTGCCAGGCACCTAGATGTTTACAGCTCCACCGGATGGATCACAAGTCGCGAGATGTCGGTCCCCAGATGAATCATGTGAGGTGATTTAGTCTCTGGGCGGACGTTCCCGAACACCCACCAGACGGGCGAGTGGACCCGGGATCCACCAGTTGAATTTCCCGAAAATCACAATCAATGCAGGCATCAATAGCGCCCGGACAATGGTTGCGTCGATCAAAATGCCGACTGCAAGACCGGTGGCGAACATTTGCACGGTGATATCCGGGGTCGTTGCGAGTGCGACAAACGCGAGAAACATAATCATCCCGGCACTGGTGATGAGTCGTCCTGTGCGTCCGATTCCGGAAATGACTGCCTCCGCAGTCGTTGCGCCGTTGTCATATTCCTCGCGAATGCGGCTCATGATGAAGACCTCATAATCCATTGAGATCCCGAAGAGGAATGCGAAGGTCATCAGTGGGATAAACCCGATGATCGATCCAGTCGCACTGACTCCCCAAATCGCATGCGATCCATGGCCGGTCTGCCAGACCCACACCATCACCCCAATTGCGGCAGCAACCGAAAGGAGATTCAGCAGGATCGCCTTGATCGCAAGGATGAGCGATCCAAATACCCGTGCCAAGACCAGGAAGGTGAGAATCATGATGACCGTGAGCATGAGCGGGAAGCTCTTATATGCCGCTGCGACAAAATCGGCATCCTGCGCGGCCCAACCGCCAACCTTGACGGTGCCTGGGATGGCATGGGCAACCGCACGGACGCGGGCAAGCGTTGCGGCACCTTGTGGGGATGTGCCGTCGGCACTGGGAAGTGCATCGACAATCGAGTAACCATCACGGTGCCAGTCGCCGCTGAGAGGGGCGAATGCGGTGCTGACCCCCGGGACCGCTGCAAGCTTGACGGCCACTCTCACGGGGTCGGTCCCTTGCACAAGGACCTCAAAGGGGGTGAGTACCCCGGGACCAAGGCCGGATTGCTCGAGCGCAGTCAGGCCGGCCCGCGGATTGCCGTGTCCACCCAGAGAACTTGCTGTTGGGTTGCCGAGACGTAGTTGTGTCGCGGGCCAGATCAGTAGCGCCAGGATGGCAATACCCGCGATCGCGGCAACCCAACGGAAGCGCACCACGAGCCGTGCCCATCCGGACCACACCCGACTGGCGCGATCCCCTCGGCGGCGCTTCGGCCAGTCGGCGCGTTGGCCAAAGCTGGCAAGAAAGGCAGGAAGCAAGGTAATACTGACTGCGACACTGACAAGCGGGATGAGCATTCCCGCAATGCCGAGACTTCGCAAAAACGGTATGGGAAGGACAACCATCGCCAGGAGCCCGATTGCCACCGCAGTTCCTGAGAAGACCACTGATCGACCGGCGGTACGCATGGTCTCGACGAGTGCGGTCTCGGGATCGGTGCCCCTTGCGCATTCCTCGCGCCAGCGGCTGACGATCAGCAGCGCATAATCAATAGCGACGCCAAGCCCAATCATTGAGACCAAGAACTCAACGAGAAATGATACCTCGGTGAGATGTGTGAGTCCGAGGACGATCAGCAGCGTGACGGGAATCGTGACGGCTGCAACCAGAAGGGGGATGGCGGCCAGAAACGACGCGAAGACAAAGGCCAGCACCGCGAGCGCACCAATCGCCCCCAGAAGCGTCTCCAGAAGCACCCCGGGGCCAACGCCATTTCCACCACCGAGCTCAAGTGGAATGCGACCAGTGAAATGAAAGTGGACACCGTGCACCTTAAAGCCCTTGAAAAAGCCTTCAACGAGTGGACCCTGGATCGATTGATCTCCATATCCAGGGAGCGCCTTGGTGAATACCAGCGCGTAGGTCGTCCGCTGATCCGGCGAGATGAACGCCGCTCCGCCCGCATTGGCAAACGACGCGATCCGAATTCCCGGAATTGCGAACGACGCAATGCTGAAGATCTCAGATAGTTGGTGTTCCACACCCGGCGTTTGCATTGTCACCCCAGGAGGGAGGGTGATCACCGGTACGACGGGAAGTACATTTCCGCCATTGCTGAAGGTATTTGAGATGGTGGTATTGGTGGCGTAGCCCTCGCTTCCTGGCACCCGAAAGTCCATCGAGAGATGGTTGCCCAGCGACGGGAGTACCGCGAATCCTGAGAGCGCGAGGATGACCCACATCACCACAACGCTGATTTTGTGCCGTATGACCCAGCGCGTCAAACCCTGCACAGCCGCAACCTTTGATTGCTCGCCAGTGCTCGAAGTCGACTCGAGCAGAAATCACGCATCACGCGCATTGTGACTGTACGCGGACGATGGCCTGCTGTAACGACCCGCTCGTACAGGTTGTGATCAACGGGTGGATGTATCAGCACTGCCCCATATCGCGAGAATGGGACAGTGCACGACATCGCTAACGCTCCGTGGAATCGGGCTCCGAGGATGTGGGAAGCGACGGCTCCACACGCAAAATCTTCGCGGCGCCCGCCGGTAGCCACCAATTCCACTTGCCAAAGAGCACGACGAGCGACGGGACAAGAAGCGCACGCACGACGGTGGCGTCAAGCAAGATGCCCGCAGCGAGTCCTGTGGCAAAGATTTTGATGGTTACCTCTGGCCCAGATGCAAGCGATCCGAACGCCAGAAACAAAATGAGCGCAGCACTTGTCACCAAACGGCCAGTGCGTCCGACTCCCGTTACCACGGCCTGCTCGGTCGAGCCGCTCTCATCCCACTCTTCGCGCATTCGGGCCAGGATGAAGACTTCGTAGTCCATCGAGAGACCAAACAAGAAGGCGAATGCCATCAAGGGAATAAATGCGGTAATCGCACCGGTGGGTGCGACCCCCCAGAGCGCGTGTGATCCGTGGCCGTCCTGCCAGACCCACACCATCAGCCCCAGTGCCCCACCAACCGACAGCACATTCAAGATGACTGCTTTGAGCGGGAGCAGCAATGAGCGGAAGACGCGCGCCAAGACGAGAAAGGTCAGAATCGCGATGAGGCTCAGCATGAGCGGGAAGCTGCCGTAGACCGATGAAATGAAGTCGGCATTTTGCGCCGCACCTCCGCCGATGCGCACCGTGCCAGGAAGGGTATGGGTGATTGTGCGCAGGCGGCTGAGTGCATCCTGTGCGCTATTCGAGCTGCCGTCTTGGGACGGAATTGCCTCGGCGAGGGTGTACCCATCGCGCTGCCATTCCTGGCTCGTTGGCGCGAATGATGACTGAATGCCGGTGACCGAATTCAGCTGCGTCGCAACAGTGCCCGGGTCAGTGTTTTTGATGAGCACTTCAAATGGGGAGAGCACCCCGGGACCCAGGCCTGACTGCTCGAGTGCAGTGAGCCCCGCAAGCGGTGCACCTGAACCGCCGAGCGAATTGGCGGTGGGGTTGCCAACCTTGACGTGCGTTGCCGGGATCAGCAGCACAACCAAAATTGCGATGCCGGCAAATGCCGCGATCCAGCGGTAGCGCACGATGAGCCGTGCCCACGCCGTCCAGGCTCGGCTCGCATTGTCCTCTTTGCGGATACGTGGCCAATCGACCTTTGCGGCAATCGTCGCTAAAAAGACAGGAAGCAAGGTGATCGCGACAGCGACGCTGACTAATGGGATCAGCATTCCTGCGTAGCCCACGCTGCGCAGGAATGGCACCGGGAGCACGACCATTGCCAGCAAACCGATTGCGACAGTTGTTCCTGAAAAGACGACCGCCCGACCTGCGGTGCGCATTGTGAGCTCGACCGCGGTGTGAGGATCTGCGCCCTTTGCGCGCTCTTCGCGCCAGCGGCTGACGATCAGCAGCGCATAATCAATAGCGACGCCAAGCCCAATCAATGAGACCAAGAACTGCACAATGAATGAGACGTCTGTCACTCGGGCCAGGCCGCCGATGATCAGGAAGGTCACGGGAATTGCGACCAGCGCCATCAGCAGTGGTATGAGCGCGAGGAATGACGCAAACACAAAGGCGAGGATGACCAATGCCCCGACCCCACCGACCAGGGTCTCGAGCAGCACTCCAGGTCCACTTCCACTGGAGCCGCCGGTCGCAAGTTCGACTTGTCCGGTCAAGTTAAAGTGGGCGCCGTCGATTTGTTTGTTTGCGAAATAGGCCTTGAGCTTTGGGGCCTGGAGCGACTGACCGCCAAATCCCGGAAGGGCATTGGTAAAGATGAGCGCGTAGGTGGTGCGACCATCGGCGGAGATGAAGTGGGAGTCTCCGGTGTTTGCAAACGAGGCGACGCGGACCCCTGGTGCCGCGCCTGGAATTCCGTTGAAAATCGAGGCCAGCTGGGCTTCGACGCCCGGGCTGTGCACGGTCACGCCCGCGGGCAAGGTGATGACCGGCACCGTTGGCGGAACCAAGCCCCCGTTTGTGTAGTGCTTCAGGATGAGTTGGTTGGTGTCGTATCCCTCGCTTCCCGGGATGCGAAAATCCTTCGAGAGGTGACCACTCAGCGACGGCAGGGTGATGACCCCGGCTACCGCGAGAATCAGCCACACGCCGACCACAATGATCTTGTGGCGCAGCACCCATCTCGTCAGCATTTCCATAAACCCCACCCCCGGAATATTTATCCGTGCCAATTGACACCGGTACGCGGCCCGCCGTGATGCAGTGTGCAGGACGTCTCGCGTCGGCGCCCAAGTCTAGAGCGACACCTGGACCGCATAGATGAGATCCGATGGGCGTGTGACAGTCTTCGTTACATTCTCGAGATGCCCTCGAGGACGCCTGCTCGACCCACTCAAGTGGAGTTGGTCATGAGCACGTGGAAAGATGCGCTCAGCCAATGACCTATTCCTCGCCCTTCGACAAACATATTTCGCCGCCTCCCGCGGCGTCTCAGGGCGAGGCCTCAGGCGGGACGCGTGCTGGTACACGGAGTCGGCGTCGCGCGACCTGGCGTTTTGTGCGTAATGCGCTCGCTGGCGCGATCGCAGTGACGATCGGTATTGTCATCCTCCACATTGCGACCCAGCCGCACCTCCAGGCGCCGGTTAATCTGACTGCGGTTGAAAAGCTGGTGTCGCCGGCGGTCGTGGATGTAAATGTGAGTCTCGGTTTCGACAATGGCGGCGCGGCGGGCACGGGAATGGTGATCCGTTCCGATGGGATCGTGCTGACGAACAATCACGTTGTCGACGGGGCAACCAGCATTCAGGTCACCGATATCGGAAATGGCCGGAACTTCTCGGCGACAGTGCTGGGAACCGATGTCAGTGACGACATTGCGGTACTCCAGGTCCACGGAGCTCCACCGCTTGCCGTCGTGGTGATTGGGAGCTCCGCCCATCTGAGCGTGGGGGATGCGGTTGCCGCGGTGGGAAATGCGGGTG
The DNA here is from genome assembly GCA_903896045.1 of uncultured Actinomycetes bacterium. GTDB lineage: Bacteria > Actinomycetota > Thermoleophilia > Miltoncostaeales > Miltoncostaeaceae > CAITWD01. The sequence continues at coordinate 14,423 of CAITWD010000036.1, read as the reverse complement.
GCGTGGGAGGAGCTCCGTCGCTCAGTCGTGGACACATCACGGGCCTTGGGCAAGAAATCACTGCCGTCGATGACTTAACTGGCACATCGGAGCATCTGACCGGATTGGTGCAGACCGATGCGGCGATCCAGCCGGGTGACTCCGGGGGCCCGCTTGTCGACGTACAGAGCCAGGTCGTCGCAATGACCACTGCGGCGGTCTCGACTGGCCATTCGGCCTCGAGAGGTTCGGGCAAATCGCACTCGGCCGGGTTTGCGCTTCCTATTGACCGCGTCATGCAAATCGCCGAGCAAATCCTCCACCATGTTTCCTCGAGCCGTGTGCATATCGGCCCGACTGCATTTCTGGGCGTACAGATCTCACATGACACACGGCAGGGGACCGCGGGAGTGGTGATCTCGGGAGCGCTTGCCGGTACTCCTGCGGAACGTGCGGGGCTCCGCGCCGGAGATGTCATTACTTTCGTCAATGGAGTCGCAGTGGAGAGTCCCATCGCGCTGACTCGAGAGATGCAGCGGCTCAGCCCAGGGCAGCGGGTGATTGTGCAATGGAGCGATCGTGCCGGGCATACGCATCGAGCCACGGTGCAATTGGCAACTGGCCCATCGGCGTAAGTATCTCGGGGCTATTCGAACAAAAAGACGACGGCAAGAATGATGTAGAGGCTGATGAGCGCCCACCCTTCAAACTCGGTGGCCTCTCCATTCCCCGTGACTTGCCACACGCTAATTGCGGTGAGCGCCAAGCCGCCAATAAGTAATGGTGATACGGCGAATGTCAGGTGGGTCGCAAAGAGCAGCGAGACAAGCACTAAAACGGGGTAAAGAAATACCGCGATCTGTGCGATCGAGTTCTTGATGACTGAAATCGCGAGGTCGTTTTTTTGCTTGGCAGCGAGACGCACGCCCACCAGATTCTCCACGGCGTTTCCGGCGATCGCGACGATGACAAGCCCCACAAATATTTTCGGAACGTGCGCTACGGCAATTGCTGGATTGATTGATTGCACGAACCAGTCAGAGATGAACGCCGCCCCGACTCCCGCGACCCCAAGAAGCACGAAGGCGGTGCGCAGTGAGACGTGCGTCACTTCGGGATGCGGGAGATCCTTCGCCAGTGGGGACGTTGCGACGTCGTGGCGCAGATACGAATTCAGCCAGGTGGCATAGACCCCGAGCAAACACACCGCACCGATGACCGAGATTGCGAGTTGGTGATGGCTCGCGCGATCGCCGGCGTTTGCCGAGAGCCCGAGCATCGTGATGATGAAGACCGACATCAATAAGAGGGTTGCCGTGTCATTTGGAAGGCGACGCTCAAAACGCATCACCCCATCACTGCTCGCCCGCGACCCAAAGACGATCGCCAAACCGAGCACTAAGAGTGCGTTTGAGAAGATCGATCCGAAGATTGCCGTTTGGGCAACGATGATCTGTCCGCTCGAGAGCGCAAAGATGACCACAAAGAATTCAGGTGCATTGCCAAGGGTTGATTGCAGGACGCCAGTTGCACCTGGTCCGAAGCGTGTGCCAATGATCTCGGTCGAGAAGCCGACGAGCCATGCGAGCATGCCCAACGCAATGGCGCAGATCACAAAATTCACGATCCCCGGCGCACCTGCGAACTGGCAGATCACACTCGCCAGCGAAAATACCGTGGCCGCGCCGAGCAGTGCGCGCTCGCCCGTGGTCATCCCCGACAGTGCCTGGTTCATTGCGTCGCACCGATGGCCCGGGCGTTGAGAGGATGTGCGGTCATGCCGGGACGGTACCCTTGCCACGGCCATGCGTCAAAAATTTCCCGATCTAGCCGATATCGCCCGGGTGCAATCTGCATGACCGAAGACTCTCTGGCGACATCAACCGAGCATTTGGGCGTCGGTGACGTCTCCACAGGTGTGTCGCGCGGCTGGCGCGATCGTGTTCCATGGGTGAGCGGAATTGTGACTGTCGTGTTGATCGGCATCGCCTGCGTGATCGTACTCGTTGCGGTTCCGAGAGTACTCCGGGCACTTGAGGGAGGGCAGCCCTGGTGGGTCGTTGCTGCCGCGAGCTGTGTCGTCGTCTCTCTGGGGGGATTTTGCGTGGCGTTTGCCGCTACCTATCGCGGACATGGGCGCCTTGCAGGGAGTGACTACGTGAATGCTGCACTCGCCCAAAAGGGGGCGGCCACCTTTCTGCCAGGGGGGCAGGCGGGGGCTGCGGGTGCGATTGCCGTGGTGTTGCGCCGCACTGGAATGACCGCCACCGAGCTCGCGGACCGCGCGATCGCGTTGCTCGTGCTGACGCATGCCCCGTATTTCATCGGTATTTTGGCAGTTGGGGCGGCGGTGGAGACCGGGATGATTGATCTCAGCGTCACATCCGGATTCCTTTGGACTGTCACGCTGATCGCAGGCGGTGTTGTTGCGCTTGGGGCCGCGGCAGGAATCTTCGTGCGTCCCGTGGCCGCTGATGCTCGTGCACCTGTCGGGCTGCGCGCGCGGTTGCTGCATCTCATGCATGCAAGTGCGGGCGGCGTGCGCAGCGCGCTCGCCCTGGCTTGGCGCCCGGATGCGGTACTCGGGACCCTGATCTACATCACTGCCGACTGCGGTGCATTGATTGCGTCGATGAGCATTTTTGGCGAGCACCCCCCATTGGCGTCAGTGGTCATGGCGTGGTTAATGGCACAGGTCGTATCACTGATTCCGATCCCGGGGGGAGTGGGGGTCGTTGAAGCGGGGGTCCTCGGAACGCTTGTGGCGTTCGGGCAGTCCGCCCAAGCAATGGCTGCGCCAACGATCGCCTATCACGCCTTGTCGCTGGCGATCCCCGCCATTGCTGGCGGGTGTGGCTTTGTTGCGTTACGCCATACGCTGCGCCGCAGTGCAGCGGGCACAGACGCACATGAAACTATCGGCCGCGCCTCATAGCGCCCCGCTCGATGCGAGCGCATCGCGCAATTGCGCCTCGATTCCTACAAAATCAGGATGACTCATCGTCTGAAGTGATCGCGGGCGCGGCAACGGTACCCGTACTTCTGCGGTGACCCGTGCGGGACGTGGCGAGAGGACATAAATACGGTCAGCCAGAAAGACCGCCTCACGAATGTCGTGAGTGATCAGAATCGTTGACCATGAATGGCGATTCCAGAGATCTTCAAGCCACGTTTGCATCTCGATACGAGAGAGCGCATCAAGCGCACCAAAGGGTTCGTCGAGCAGCATGATTGAGCGCTCTTGGACAACGGTGCGTAATAGGGCGGCGCGCTGGCGCATTCCTCCAGAGAGCTGAAAGGGGTAGGCCCGCGCAAATCCGTCGAGGCCAAATGTGGCCAATAACGGCATCACTCGTGCACGAGCCTCTCGTCGACGCACTCCTTGCATCTCGAGTCCGAGGGTCACGTTGTCGATGACGCGCCGCCACGGCAGGAGGGCATCGCTTTGGGGCATATATGCGAACGCCGCCGTATGGCGTGCGATCGGTGCACCATCGAGTTCGATGTGGCCTGAAGACGGGGTAGTTGTTCCGGTCAAGATGGAGAACATCGTGGATTTTCCACACCCCGACGGGCCTACGAGTGCGACGAGCTCACCCTGATGGAGGGTGAGTGAGACCTCCTCGAGTACGGACAAGGAGTCGTAGGAGTGGGTGAGTGCCGCGACGCACAGCTTCGGTGCTGAGACAGAACCGTCGACGTCAGTCATCGCTGGTGCGGGCTGCGGGAGCGTCGATACCACGGGATCATGATGCGCTCGAGTGCATAGGTGGCCGCGAAGAGGATGATCGTTAATGCGGTGGTGACAATGATTGCGGCAAAGACAAGATCGGTGCGATAGACGTTGGTGAGTTGTTGGATATAAATCCCAAGTCCCGATGTTGCCCCTGCGTATTCGGCGAAGATCGCGACAACGATCGAGTAGGTGATGGCAATGCGCAGCCCGGTGAAAAAGAAGGGCATTGCGGTGGGCAGGCGTGCGGTACGAAAGATGCGCCAACGGTGTGCGCCCATTGTTGCCAAAAGACGTTCGATATCGGGATCCGTCGCGCGGTAGCCCTCCAAAAATGCCACCGTGATCGGAAAAAATGACAGCAGCGCGATCAGGAGAATCTTTGGGGTGATTCCAAACCCGAACCAGATAATGACCAGCGGTGCGATTGCCACAAGGGGAAGAGTTTGTGAGCCGATCAGGAGCGGCATGATGGCGTTACGCAAAATGCGCGAGGCATCAATGACAATCGAGAACCCGAAACCAACGACGGTCGCAAGACTAAATCCGAGCGCGGTTTCCTGAAGTGTCGGAATGGTATTTGCCCAGAGCGCACTGCGTGCGGTCCATCCCGCAGTGATAATACGACTCGGTGAGGGCAACACCCGCGGGTCGATGCCGCTTCGGGTGGTATAGAGCTGCCAAAGAATGACTGCCGTCGCCAGAATTACGACTGCAGGCGCCCACGTGCCGACGCCAAGTCGACGCCGCGGCCTGGTGTGCTGATGGGAGGTGGTACTCACGGTGATCCAGACGGGAGATAGGCATTGGTGTAGTCATTCGACCACACCGGTTGTTGGGTGATGCGGGCACCTGTGGATGTCTGCAACGCACCTGCGTGAAACAGCAAATTGCCATACCCCGCCCACATATCGGTGTTTTGTGGACCAGTGGTTCCCGCCGGGTCGCGCAGAAAGCTACGTGCAAGCAGGCGGGCGCTCGTTGTCACCAAGGTGCGCTGACTTCCGAGTCCCGATGGATCTGCTGCGATCAACATGGCCGCTGCGGCATCCGGGTGACTGGCCGCGTAGGCATAACCCCGTTGGGTTGCCGCAAGAAAACGCCGGGCGATATCTGGGTGTGCGTTGAGGTAGGAGTTACTCGAGATCATGAGTGTCGAGTAGTTATCCGGGAGGCCGAGTTCTTGGAGGGTGAATCCTGGCTTGAATGGCTTGCCTGCCAAATCTGCCTGAATGGCTTCCCATGTGGTGTACGAGAGGGTGAAATCTGCGTTTCCGGACCACACCGCATCGTAGGCAGAGCTATTGAGTACCACGGTGGTAAATCGCCCATTTCCACCAGCCCGGCGAATGACGTACTGAAGCGTCGGGCCCTCGTCTGGGGTTCCAAAGCCCGCATAGGTCTTGCCGTCAAGATCCTTGGCGGTGCGAATTGATGTGTTGGTGCTACGAATCCCCACCTCAAGTGCATCGTGCTGGAGGATGGCGAAGACCGACACCACATCTTCTCCTGCTGCCCGGGCAAAGATCGTGCCAGCCTCATATGAGATTCCAAAATCGGCAACGCGATTCGCGACGAGCGTCTCGGGCGCAGTCGTGCCGTAGGGGAGGATGTGCACATCGATGCCCGCGTCGCGGTAATAGCCGAGCGCCTTTGCGACATACATCCCAATGTGATTGGTGTTGGGTACCCAGTCGAGTGCCACGCTGACTGTCGACGGGCGTGGTGATGCGTGTGATGCGCTCGATCCACACCCAACGGCGATTGCCGCAATCGTGCACACAGCGCACAGGAGTGCGAGCTGACGAAATCGAACACGCAGTGATCGATTCATGCGCGGGATCCGCGATGTGCCGAGGTGAGCTCATCAATACTCATGCGCGACGGGTCTGTCGGGCATTCGGCGACCTTGATCACCGTCACCACCTGGTCGGCGCCGGCGATCAGCGTTGCGTCGTGGGCACGACGTAGCGCCGCCCACACCTCATCAGGTGCGCCCTCGATTGTTGTTCCCAGTGCACCGACCTCGATCCGCAGTCCAGTGTCGGCGGCGAGACCAGCAATCGCCTGATCGATATACGCATAACCCGAGGTGGGAGTGCCCGATGGGGTGGGAAGTACCTGAATTTCGGCAAGCATCAGCGCATCCTCCTATTTGCGCAAACCGCGCATGGGAGGTACCCCGCACGCGGTACGCACTCGACTAGCCTAGGGCCACGCGATCAAACCAATCCCGCCGGTTTGAATCGGTATGGGCACATGTACAAAGCACAACCATGTGCGCCTCATATGTTGCCAGGTTCATCGACGTTTGTGTCACAGACGCGCACGCACGCAGGTCGAAAATCCGTGAACAGGTGCATGATGTAGGCATGCCGACCCCGTTCTCGACCCAGGTACTGCCTCGCGCAGGGCAGACCGCACAACCCCGTCGCATCTCAGGGAAAGGGAGTACAGGTGTCTGGGAATACACGAGCCCTGCTGGAGCATGGATCATGAAATGCGCCGATCCGACGCGAATCGCCTGCGAGGTGCGCGCGCTCACCGCATATGCCGGTCGCGGGCTCGCCCCAGCAGTGATCGCAGCGCAACCGCGCATTCTTATCACCAAGCGGGTCGCCGGACAGACGCGCCCAGCTGTTCGTTGGACAACGGCCGATGGGTATGCGCTCGGGGTGCTACTGGCTGCGGTCCACGCCGCGCACGCAGTCGACCAATTCGGGGATCCGGATGACCCCGGCATTCACTACAGCGCCGAGGAATATTGCGCGCAGCGTATTGCGCAGATTCAGCCCTACGCAGCCCACTTTTCTCGCGAGCTCTGGGCATACATCAGTGCCGTTCAGCTGGAACTACCCGACGTGGTGATGGTGCATGGGGACCTGTGGAGTGGCAACATTATTTGGGGCGCATCTCGGCCACAGCTGATTGATTGGGCATATGCCCACCCTGGCGATCCTGCCGGTGAGCTCGCATATCTGATCGTGATGGATGACATCCGATCGGACACCTGTGCTGCGCTCCTTGACGGCTATGAGGCAACGGACGAACTACGTCGCCGTATTGTCGCCTGCGCCCCACTGATCAGCGCAGGGTGCGCTGCCTGGTATTTCATGCACGGTGACGACGCACGTGGCCATCTGATGGTGCGTCGTGCCGAGGTGTGTCTGCGCGACGCGGGCGTCTCGGGTTCGCCGTATGGCTAGTCTTGCTTTGCCCAGGACAAATGGATCGTCAGATCGAGCTGATGGCCATTTTCTTTGAGATCGAGCACCACGTTGACGGGATCGACAACCGTGATGGGGCCTTGCCATTCATCGTAGGAAAGCTCAACCGATCCAGAAGCAAATTGATCGGCAAGGTCGCGGAGTTGCTGGGCGACAAGTCCGTGGGTTGCGGATTCGCGGACATCAAAAATGTGGTGGGCCACGGATAGATCCCTTTCGAAACAGGAGAATGCTCGATACTCATATCGTACGCGACCGGCTCGGATAGGACGCAGATTGCATGGGCAATGACGTCATGAACGTGATTCACTGCCCTCAAATCTCGGTCGGATTTCAGGGGAGGGATCTTTCGTGGCAGAGGTTGTTGTTCCATGGAGTCCGCGGTTACAGGCGTATAACCCGTCTGAGGATGCGCAGCGACCATTGCGCCGCGGACTCGCCTGGGATCTGCTCGTGCATTCAGGAATGCTCGACCATCCGGAGATCAACACCGTTGACCCGCCGTCGGCAACCGTTGCGCAACTCGAGCGAGTGCATGCGGGGGCGTACATCAGGGCGGTACAACGATATTCGGCTGATCCTCGGCGAGCGATGGAATGGGAAGCTGGCCAGTGGGGATTTGTCCCTGGAATGGACACGGTCGCCGGTCTGGGGATGCATGAGGCTGCGAGCGACGTGTGCGGGGCGGCGATCACCGGTGCCCGCGCGGCCTGGAATGGGCCGGGGCGTGCATTTTGTCCTGCACCGGCGGGACTCCATCACGCAATGGCAAATCGTGCATCGGGATTTTGCATCTACAACGACTGCGCAGTTGCCGTGCGTGAATTACTTGATCTCGGCGCGCGTCGGGTCGCGTACATCGATATCGACGCCCATCATGGCGATGGTGTCCAGTGGATTTTTTATTCAGACCCGCGTGTCTTGACGATTTCGGTGCACGAGTTTGCCTATGGATTTTTCCCCGGCACCGGTGGGATCCAAGAAACCGGAAGCGGGGAGGGCGAGGGTGCGAGCCTGAATGTGCCATTACCTCCATTTGCCGGAGACATCCCCTACCTGGCTGCATTCGAGCGCGTCATTGTGCCCGCAGTCACGGCATTCCGTCCCGATGTGCTTGTCGTCCACTTGGGGGCTGACGTGCATCACGCAGACCCGCTTGCGCATTTGCAGGTCACGATTCCTGCACTTGAACAGATCTATACGGGGCTTGTCGATCTGGCAGAAGGCGTGAGTGATGGCCGACTCTTGGCGATTGCGGGTGGGGGATATAACCCGATGACGCTCGGCAGCCTCTGGGCTTTGCAACTCGGGGCGCTCTCGGGACACCCAGCACCAGACGCACTTCCCGATCACTGGCGATCAGCAGCGCGGACTGCACTGGGCGCAGAGCCGCCGCATGACCTGCGTGAGGAGACGTCGATCGATGCGGATCACGAGCGGCGAGCGGTTGCCGACCAGGAAGGGCTTGAGCGCGTCGCCGATGCAGCAGCGCGCATCCGGCGCTGAGCTGATCGCCACGGGGCCAACAGGAGCGGGCGTTGCGCTGGCGAATACCGTCTCCGAAGCAAGCGTGCCGTCGCTTTGGGCACAACTCCGTCGCTGAACGCCCGTCGGAGCGACGTATTCGGGTTGATGTGACCGCCACCGATCGGGGCCACGTTGATGCGTTCGCGATTGACGCTGTCTATCCAAGGAGGCGCACGTGTCTGAGGAACCGACCTTTGGAACTACCCAACGCGGGCGTCGCGTCCATGCGTCGACGCGTGATCATTTGCCGGAGGTTTTGAAGTTCAATCTTCGTGCGCTTCGTCAGGCAATTTCGGAAGTGGAGGGATTTAACGCCAAGCTGGCGGTGGTCATCACATCCGGAGTGGGCACCATGGCGTGCGCGTATGTGTTTGCCGGCATTGCGTTGATCAGTCTTCCGGACGCAGTACGCAATGGTCGCGCCACGATCATTTCTTGGATTGCGCAGACCTTTTTGCAGTTGGTGCTCTTGTCGATCATCATGGTCGGTCAACGGGTCCAAAGCGCTGCATCGGATGCGCGCGCCGAAAAAACCTATGAAGACTCAGTGGTGATCCTCGATCGACTTGATGCCTCGACAGCGGGGGGAATCGCTGATGTGGTGACCGCGATCCAAGAGCTTGGACGCAAGATTGATGGTGCGCCGGCCGGTGGTGCAACGACCCGGTCCTGAGTACGTAATCGCTGGTTCTGTCGTCACGCTGCGGCGCGAATCGGTAAAATTCTCGACTCACTGTGCCCAACATCGAATAAGGAGGAGCCGCTATGGCCCTTGCAGTGGGTACGCTCGCCCCAGATTTCACTCTGAATGACTCAGATGGCAACAGCGTCACGCTCTCTGAGTTGCGAGGCACCCCCGTGTATCTCAACTTTTACCCCCTTGCCTTCTCGCCGGTGTGCACCGATTGGTTCACCGCGATTGCAAAGGATTCTGGTCCGTTTGAGGGTGCGCGCGTGATTGGAATCAGCGTGGACAGCAAGTGGGGACTCGCCGCATTTAAGCGTCAACTCGGAGCAGATCAGGTCACATTTTTGGCCGATTTTCACCCCAAGGGAGACGTTGCTCGTCTCTACGACGTGTGGATCGATGCCGCAGGGATTTCCGGTCGCGCCACTTTTGTGATTGATGCAGACGGCATCATCCAGGATGTCGACCAGGTTGCACCCTTGGAAACCCCAGATGCAGATCGCCTGATTGCGTCGCTTGCGAGTTGTACCGGCTGATGTTTTTGATCATCGGTCGTTATACGGTCCCACCAGAGCAGATGGCTGATCATCTGGATGGTCATCGCGCCTGGATTGGCTCCCATGTTGCCACCGGTCATTTTGTGGCCGCCGGCCCGGAGATCCCGCTGCAAGGTGGGGTTGTGATGTGCGTTGGTGCGACGCGCGACGAGATTCAGGCCTGGATGAAAGAAGATCCGTACATCATCCATGGGCTCGCTGAATACGACATCCGCGAGTACAACATGGTGATTGCGACAGAGGGTGCAACCGCGCTCAAATCGTAGGTGCGAGTCCCTGGGCAAAATCGCCGCCCAGGGGCGCTGTTCTCACGCGTGGGTCTGGTGACTCGCCTGGGCACCCAGCGCACCCGTTGCAGTGAGATAGTCGATAATCCCGTGTGATATCGCTGTCGCAATAAGGGAGATGCGTCGAAGAAATGCGGTGTCGCTCCCGGCAGCGCCGCATTCGATAATCACCCGTGCCGTCGCATTGGTGCGGCGAAAGCCGTAGTAGTACTGCATCCGTGAATCGCCAGCCCTGCCGGGTTGAATGCCAAGAAAGGTCCCATCGGCACCATTTGCGCGGGTGAAGATCGCGCGGTAGCGGTGGTTGAGTGCGACTGCAAGCGCATGTGAGTGCGCTTGTGTGCGCGGGGTGATTCGGGTGGCTCCACGCTGTGGTGCGGAGTCCGGATAGGGCGTCGGACGCGGCGTCCCAACCCCTTGGCCGTGGTAGTAGAAGTTTCGGTTATTGGGTGGGTCATAGACTGCGTAGCCAATGCTCCCGCGACCGCCCGCCTCATCGAAATGGATGGCGAGAAAGATTGCCGCGCTGGAGGCATAAGGCGTCACCTTCCCTGGCGACTCGATCGCATTGACCCCATCCGCGCGAAGCATTGTGATGACCGCATGGGATGCACGGATAGTGAATTGCACCTCAGATCCAAATGGACCGCCTGAGGCGCCGGTCTGGGCGCGGTACCCCGATTCCATCGGGGCTTGGTGGCCGGCCTGAAGGATGACCACGGGAGCAGTGGGTGCAGTTGGGATACCCCTTGCGAGCAGATGTCCTAACGGCATCAGGCTCATCGCTCCGGCCACCACGACGCAGATGATCACGCGATCTCGCATGGCTGACAGTTTATGTAAAAGCAGATCTACTCCTGCACTGCTGGTGTCGGTGCAGGAGTAGGTGTTCCGACCTGATTGTGGGCGTCGGGTTAGACCACCCGCACCTTGAAGCTGGTGCTGATCATGCATCCGAGCGAGTCCCGGACCACCACGGTGACGCGGAAGCTCCCTGTGCGGTGCGCCGCACCAAACAGCATTCCGGTGCGACGGTTGTAACGCAGCCCCTTTGGCAGCCCCTTGAAGTGGTAGGAGACTGTTGCAGCGGTGTGTGCATCACGGACGCGGACGCGGAGCCGAAGTTGGTGGCCGTGCCGCACTCGCCGGCTGGCGATGTGCGCGATGTGCAGCGGATTGGCTACTTTCCAGACGAAGCGAGTAATGCCAATCCCACCTGATGTGTCGGTTGCGATAACGGTCACTGTCTTGGCCTTGGCAAGCTGGCGGGGGGTCCCAGAGATTTGACCTGTTTGCATGTCAATCCTGAGGCCCGCGGGCAAGCCGATTGCTCGATAGCTCAATTGGGAAGGGGTTGCGCCAGCGATCCCGGCTGCGGTTGTTGGCACACTCGAGAGACTGTTTGCAGTGATCGCAAGCGGTGTCACGGGCGAGGCCAAAAGGCTTGTTTGCGTTCCGGGGTTTGCGACACGGACCCCGGAGTTCGAAATGATCGTGTGCGTCATTTCGCATCCACCAGTTCCACTGTTTGCGTCGTTGCCCCAAACACCGGTGACCGGAAAGGTCCCTGTTGCCAGGACGAGGTTGCCGCCGCCAGCTTGATTAAGCGGCGCCCATGAGCACAAGTCGCCGATTTCACCGTAGTTGGTGTTGTACCAACCGGTGCCAATGTAGCCATCGGTCACGGTTTCGGCGTACTCGTGACTTGCGATGACTGTGGCGCCGTCATTGGCTCCTGCAGATCCTGAGTTCACATAATTTGCGCCGCAGGTGTATCCGGCGTCGGGAATGTAGGGCATGTTCGTGAACTGGACCCCGAAGCCGGAGCTGTTGATTCCGGAGAAGCCATCAGCGGTGTAGTCATGCCAGGCGCAAAAGCCACCTGAAGGTGTGTTAAATCCGTCGGGAGTGGTGCCAGTTGGCGAGACGACGATGTATTGCGCGTTGCGGTTTGCTGCGTCGCTGGTGTTACCAAAGTGCGCTGCACCGCGAAGTGCCTCTTGGGCAATCTGTGATTGCGTGGCAGAACCGGGTGCAGAGCTGGTGTTGTCGGCCCAAACACCTGCAAGTGCGCCACCTGTGGGATATCCCACATGCGTTGCCCCGGCGGGGCATGAGATCGCGCCGGTTGCCACGGTTGCGATGGAGCTTGATTGACAATACTGCGTCAGAACGCCGCTCCACGTTTCCCCGTTTGTACCGAGTCCGGCGTAGAAGGCCTGCAGTTGCGGTGCAATTCCTGCGGGATCACCGCGAAATGAGGTGTAGGTCGCACCGTTTACCGTTGTCGTTGACGCGCCTCCCCACTGCGATCCCCAGAAGATGACATAGACGCGAGGCGCCCCCGTGACGACCCCTTGTCCATTCAGGCCACCCTGGTAGGCGACCTGTTGGCTGCCTGCGACTGGGGTCGCGTTTGCGGCGTTTGTGCCGATGCCTCGAAGATCTGATGCGCGCGACACACTGACAATTGCCCGGGTCGGCATGATGCCGGCGTGGAGCCCCGATACCCGAGCGGTGGGGGTGGTGCTCGCGAATCCGAGGCTTGGCAGTGCCCCGAGGCCGATGACGGCGGCAGCACCAATCAGTGCGGTTGTGAGGCGGCGTGTGGACGTATGGCGAGGGGCGGTGAGTGCTTCGTGCGACACGGGGGCCCTTTGGGAGGTCCGAATCTTTCGGACGGCTTGAGTGACCTCCTGGCATCGCAATACGGTGTGATGCGTCGCGGTACCGAGAGGGTTTTTGCAGGCAGCCCCCTCGGATGGGGAGTGCCTGCACCACCCCTATCGGCGAGTAGGTGACTGAACTTAAGATTTGGGACGAGAAAAATCGTGACGGAGCAAATGGATGCATCCGATCGCTCGAACGCAGTTGCGCCGTGTCGTCCGGTGATACGGGCTAGCGTGCCTGCCAGTTCAGGTTCCATGCGGCACGTGCGCCACCAGAATCTCTGACGTGGATGCGGATCACTGCGGGTGATGATTGGCGCCAGAGAGATCCGCTGATGTGTCCCGTTGTGGGATCGATCACTAGCCCATGTGGGAGTCCGGCGGCGGCGAATATCAACCGTCGTCCGGGGATGATGTCGGTGGCGCTGACCGTGACGGAGATGCGTGCGCCTATGGTGAAGATCGTTGCCCGCGGGGCACGCACGTGAATCGCATTCACGATCGTCTCAGTGCGCGCAGGCGACGAGCTGGCTTGCGCATCGCCCTTACCTCGGTAGACGGCGCGCAGTGCGTGTATTCCCGGTGTAGTGAATTTCACGGTGGTGGCGCATGTTCCACGTGTCAGGGTGCAGCGGCCAATTCGTGATCTGGCATCGACGAACTCGACAACCCCTGTGGGAATCTCGGAACCTATGCGCGATCGGACGACTGTGGTGACGCGAACTGACTGCGTTGTTGCCCAGGTGGACGCGCGAAGGGAAATGGTGGTGTAGGTCGGCTGCACGACGGTCCATGTAAATGAAGTGGATCCCGCAGGCCCAGAAGCGTTCCGGGCGGAGACGGTGACAGTATGCGGTGCGGCTGGCGCGGTTGGTGTCCCCGTGATCACTCCCGAGACAGGATCGATCGAGAGTCCCGGCGAGAGGCCGGTGGCCGAATACTCGAGGCCGGCATATGAGGAGTTGTCGATCGCGGTGAACGACAGCGGTGCAATTGGGGTACCAAATGTGCTCATTTGGTCGCCTGCCGCCAGGGAAAATGCCACGGAGCGGATGACCGGATCTGTCGTCGTGCAGCCGTTGTCCTGGTTGCTCCAGATTGACTGCACGGCGAATGTGCCCGTTGCCAGGGTGATGTTGGTCATTGCGCCCGGTCCAGAGGTCAGCCACGCGCAATCATCGCCCGTCTCGTTGCTGTGCGCGTCCCACCAACCCCCACTGGCATACGGGGATGTGTCGGTCGCCACCTCTGCATATTCATGACTTGCGACGATTGTTTGCCATCCGCTCGTCGCGGTGCCACCCGGAGTACCAGTGAGTACCGCGTTTTTTCCACAAAGCGCACCGACCGCGAGGTCGGAGAGATACGGGAAATCAATAAACGCCACCGGCCCATTGGCATTTGAGGGGTTGCCTGGAATGTTTGGATCAGAGGTGATGTCGTGATCAGCGCAGAATCCAGCCGTGTTGGTGGTTGTGGGGTTGAAGTCTTCGGGATGGAAGTACCGGGAAGACACGACGACGTAGATCGCGTTCCGATTTGATGCCGCAGTGGTGTTTCCAAAGTGGGCGGCGGCGAGCTGGGCTTCGTTGGCGATCTCCCGCAATTGCGCGGCTTGAGGCTCGGTGTTTTGGGTGTCGTACCACACACCGGCAAGCGCCCCGCCCGTCGGGTAACCCACGTGGGGTGCTCCGTTCGGGCAGGTAGTCGCGCCAACAAGCATTGGCGCCGCATCGGTGCTCGCGCAGTACTGAGT
>CAITWD010000035.1 GCA_903896045.1 uncultured Actinomycetes bacterium | reverse complement strand
CCGCCGGCGATGGCATTGATCGCCCCCGCAAGTAACCCGGCGCCACCGACTGCTGCGAGTTGGAGGAGTGAAAGGCTCATGATCGAGCATCAATGATCGGAGCCCGTGGAGTGCGCTGGGCTTGCAACGGCGCAGACTCGGACTCAGCGCTGGTGAGCCGAGAGAGGTGAGTGAAGGAAATGAGCTGTGACCGGGGGTGTCGCAGACATACCCCTCTCGGCCCAGATCGGCCCAGAGGGGTGTGTGCGAGTTCCTACTTGGATTCTGCGTGCAAGCGACGCAATACGGCGGGCAAGATGCCACCGTTTTTCAAGTACGACAGCTCGGTGGGGCCATCGATACGTGCCTGCGCCTGGAAGGAGCCGGTCGAACCATCCTCGCGGGTGTAGTTGACCGTCAACTTCTGACGTGGAGCCATAGTGACAAGGCCAGGGATCGAGAAGGTCTCGCTGCCGGTCAAACCCAACTCTTCAATGCCTTCACCGGGCAAAAATTGCAGTGGAAGGACACCCATGCCCACCAAGTTGCCACGGTGGATGCGCTCAAAGGACTTGGCAATCACTGCCTTGACGCCAAGGAGCAAGGTGCCCTTGGCTGCCCAGTCACGCGATGAGCCGGTGCCGTATTCGGCGCCTGCCAGCACGATCAGCGGCGTACCAGATGCTTGATAGGCCATTGAGGCGTCGTAGATGCTGGTGATCTCGCCGGTCGGCAGATACTTGGTCCAGTTGCCTTCCTTGCCTTCGGCCAGGATGTTGCGCAAGCGAATGTTGCCGAAGGTCCCGCGCATCATGACTTCGTGGTTCCCGCGGCGGGACCCGAAGCTGTTGAAGTCGCGTGGGTGGACCCCGTGTCCCTGCAGGTAGGTACCTGCCGGTGATGTTGCAGGGATGACGCCTGCGGGTGAGATGTGATCGGTGGTGATCGAGTCACCAAGCGCCGCGAGTGCGCGGGCGCCCTCGATATCGGTGAGCTCGCCAACCTCGGTGCCCAAGTTTTCAAAGAATGGGGGACGCTGCACATAGGTGGAGTTGCTATCCCACGCGTAGGTGTCACCTGCGGGCACGGGCAGTGACTGCCAGCGCTCATCGCCATCGAAGACGGTCGCGTAGCTCGAGGAGAACAACTCCGCCGAGATCGATTGTTCGGTCGCTTCCTTGATCTCTTCTGGGGTTGGCCAGATGTCAGAAAGAAAGACCTCTTTGCCATCGCTGCCGATACCAATCGGCTCGGTCTCAAGGTCAATGTCGACGCGACCAGCCAGGGCGTATGCGACCACCAGGGGTGGCGAGGCCAGGTAGGCGGCACGCACCAACGGGTGCACGCGACCCTCAAAGTTCCGGTTGCCCGAGAGCACCGCTGCGGCAACGAGGCCGTTGTCCTCGATGGCCTTGTTGATCGGCTCGGCGAGCGGTCCAGAGTTTCCGATGCACGTGGTGCAACCGTAGCCGACCAAGTCAAAGCGCAACTTGTCGAGGTACTCCTGCAAGCCGGCCTTCTCGAGGTATCCGGTCACCGCACGGGATCCCGGTGCAAGTGAGGTCTTGACCCATGGCGGGACACTCAGGCCGCGCTCGACCGCCTTCTTGGCGACAAGCCCTGCGCCCAACATGACCGATGGGTTGGAGGTGTTGGTGCAGCTGGTGATCGCGGCGATGGCCACGGCGCCACTTGCCAATTCAAAGCTCTGGCCATCTTGTTCGACGCTGACCCCGGTGTAGTGGGCGGGGCGACCATTGGCCGGAATGAGCCCGTCGGGATAGTTCTCGCGGAATTCCTTGCCGACCTGGCCAAGCACGACGCGGTCTTGTGGGCGGCGCGGGCCGGCAAGACTCGGCACCACACTCGACAGATCCAACTCGACGTTCTCGTCGTAGACCGGGTCTGGAGTTGCGTCGGTACGGAAGAGGCCCTGGAGCTTGGAGTAGGCCTCGGTGCGCGCAATCACTTCTGCCGAACGACCGGTGATGGTCATGTAGCGCAGCGTCTCCTCGTCGACCGGGAAGAGCGTCCCCGTTGCACCGAATTCTGGTGACATGTTGGCGATGGTTGCTCGGTCGGCGAGCGACAGCGACGACAAGCCTGCGCCGTATGCCTCGACAAACTTGCCCACCACGCCCTGCTTACGCAGCAATTCGGTGACGGTCAAGACGAGGTCGGTGGCGGTTGAGCCTGCCGGCAATGCACCGGTGAGCTTGAGTCCGACGACGATTGGCATTGGCAATGAGAGCGGCTGGCCAAGCATGACCGCCTCGGCCTCAATACCACCAACGCCAAAACCGATCACGCCAATACCGTTGATCATGGTGGTGTGCGAGTCGGTGCCGACAAGGGTGTCGGGGAATGCGACGAGCTCGCCCTCAATCTGGCGGGCATCGACGACTGGTGCCAAGTGCTCGAGGTTGACCTGGTGGACGATTCCCATGCCCGGAGGCACAACGCGGAAGTTGTCAAAGGCTTGTTGGGCCCAGCGCAAGAGGGCGTAGCGCTCACCATTGCGTTCATACTCAATTGCGACATTCTCGCCATAGGCGGCGTGGTCGCCGGCGTGGTCGACCTGCACCGAGTGGTCAATGACCATGTCGGCCGGGACCAGCGGGTTGATCCGCGATGGGTCTCCGCCCATCTCGGTCATGGCGTCGCGCATTGCTGCCAAGTCAACGACACACGGCACACCGGTGAAGTCCTGAAGGACGACACGACCCGGCATGAATGGCACCTCAAGGGCGTCGCCTGAGTTGGGCGTCCACGAGACGAGCGCCTTGACATCGTCCTCAGTGACGAAGCCGCGTCCGGCATTACGCAACACATTTTCAAGGAGGATTTTGACCGTCACAGGAAGCCGGGCGAGGTCTGCCCCCGTGGCATCGAGGCGGTAGACGACATAGCTCGCATCACCGACACGCAGTGTGTCGCGGGCGGCAAACGGGTCAGGAATCGCAGACAACGGCAACTCTCCTTGAAGCGTGACTGAATCGGTTCTGCTCTTGTGCAGGGTACCGGAGTGGATGGCCTTGGGGCGGGTTGCGCCCAATCACATATCCACGAGTGACATTTTGGCTCGCCGCGCCACTCGTGGTCGCGGCGGGCCCGAGTACGTTAGTGACTCAAACGACGGTAGGTAATCCGCCGCGGTTGGGTCGCGTCCGAACCCAATTCGCGCTTGCGAAACTCTTCGTACTCCTGGTAATTGCCTTCAAACCACCGCACCTGACTGTCACCTTCAAAAGCCAGGATATGGGTTGCCAGGCGGTCGATAAACCACCGGTCATGGCTGGTGACCATCACGCACCCGGAGAATGACGCGAGTGCATCCTCGAGCGCCCGCAGGGTGTCCACATCGAGGTCGTTGGTGGGCTCATCGAGCAGCAACAGGTTACCGCCCCCGGCGAGGAGTTTGGCCAGATGGAGTCGGTTGCGCTCACCACCCGAGAGCTGTCCGACCAATTTTTGTTGGTCGGTGCCCCGGAAGTTGAATTGGGCGAGGTAGGCGCGTGAGTTGATTTCCTCACGCCCACCGAGCTGAATCAGATCGAGCCCCCCTGAAGCTTCCTTCCAGACCGTGTTGTCGCCCTCAAGGGCATCGCGGGATTGATCGACATAGGCGATCTGCACGGTTTCGCCGACTTTGAGCTCACCGGAATCCGGCGTCTCGAGCCCGGCGATCATGCGAAAAAGGGTGGTTTTGCCGGCGCCGTTGGCGCCAATCACGCCGACGATGCCACCTTGCGGTAGCGAGAAGGAGAGATCGTCAATCAGGAGGCGATCGCCATAGCCCTTCTGCAGCCCTTGGGCGATGATGACCTGCTCTGAGAGTCGTGGCGCAGCGGGGATACGGATTTCTGCGGTGCGTACCGCCTCAGATCCTTGCTCCTCGACAAGCCGCTGATAGTTGGTCAGACGCGCCTTGCTTTTGGCTTGGCGTGCACGCGGCGATGAGCGGACCCATTCGAGCTCACGGGCAAGCGTGCGCTGGCGTGCACTTTCCTTTTTCTCTTCGTGCTCGAGGCGGATGCGCTTTTGATCGAGCCACTCGGTGTAGTTGCCCTTGTAGGGGATGCCCCGACCGCGATCGAGCTCCAGAATCCATTCGGCGGCATTGTCGAGGAAGTAGCGATCGTGGGTGACTGCGACCACGGTGCCGGGGTATTCGGCCAAGTGACGCTCAAGCCAGGCGACCGATTCGGCGTCGAGGTGGTTGGTGGGCTCATCAAGGAGCAGCAGATCGGGCGCAGAGAGCAAGAGGCGCGCAAGCGCGACCCGGCGACGCTCCCCACCCGACAATTTCGTGACATCTGCGTCACCCGGTGGAACGCGCAAGGCGTCCATCGCAATTTCGACCTTGCGTTCGATATCCCAGGCATTGACCCGGTCGATCTCATCCTGGATGCGCTGGAACTCATCAAGGAGCTCCTGCATCGCATCGGGCTCCATTGGTTCTGCCAGTTGGGCGCTGATCTCGGTATAACGCGCCACGAGTGCAAGCTGATCGGCAAGCCCCTGTTCCACATTTCCCCGCACATCGAGTGTGGGATCGAGCTGTGGCTCTTGCGCAAGGAGGCCAACGGTTGCCCCGGGCGCCAGCTGTGCGGTACCGGAGGAGGATTGCTCCAGGCCGGCCATGATGTGCAACAGGGTGCTTTTGCCTGCGCCATTTGCGCCAAGGACACCAATTTTTGCCCCATGCATGAAGGACAGTGAGATGTCTTTGAGAATGACCTTGTCAGGAGGGTGCACCTTGTCGAGCCGGTGCATCGTGAATATGTACTGGGGTTCGCTCATGACACGGGAGCGTAACTAACCACATGGTCGGGCGACAGGCCTGTCGACATACGCTACGGTCAAAGAACAACGAAAACGACATATGTGACACGCGGGGACAGACCGAGATTCCCGCAAGCCCCGAAGGAGGGGTGTGATGAGTACGACAAATTTTGCGCCACGCGATCGCGATATCGCACTTGAAGGAGTCGTTGCCCGCATGAGCGACGACAGTTGGGGAAGCTATCACCGCCTCGATTGCGCCTACGCCCCGGTACGAGGGAGCGAGGGCGTGCGCGCAGTGATGCATGGCCCGTGGCGCTATCTCGCCCGACATTGGGAGCCATGCCCCCTGTGTCAGCCCCCGACCCCCTAACCTTTGCAGTGGCACTTCGCTACCTTTCGTGCCACATGTGAGTCAGAAAGGGGGAGCGGTGGATACCAGCGACGCAACATTTGATTTTGACGTCATCGAGCGGTCCCGAGAGGTGCCGGTCGTGGTCGATTTCTGGGCGCCGTGGTGCGCACCGTGTCGCCAGCTTGCGCCGCTGCTCGAATCAGCCGTTGGCCGGCATGAGGATGAGGTCCTTTTGGCAACGGTCAATATCGATGAGAATCCCCTGCTCGCACAAAGATTCCGGGTCATGAGCATTCCGTATGTGAAGGTCTTTCGCAACGGCGAGGTGACCGATGAGTTCACCGGGCTGCAGTCGGCACACACGATTGATGCATTCGTCAACCGCCTGGTGCCATCCAAGGCCGATCGTCTGATCGAGATCGGCGATGAGTTCTCCCTGCGTGAAGCGCTCGAGCTTGACCCCACCAATACTGGCGCGCGCCTCGCACTGGCCCGGCTGTTGATTGCCGACGGCGCACATTCTGAAGTGGTCCCGGTGTTGACCCCGGTGTCATTTGATGTGCAGGCAGCAGGGCTGCTTGCACGCATCCAACTTGCCGATGTCGATCACCCGGATATTCAGGCCGGGTTGCACGCGTGGGAGGCCGGCTTGAATGAGCAGGCCCTCTCACACATGCTCGATGCGGTACGCGGTGCGAGCGATCCCGCCCAGCGCGATACCGTGCGTGTGGCCATCGTTGGGATGTTCACCGAGCTCGGTGAGCACCACCCCTTGACGGCACGCTTTCGTAAGCGCCTCGCCCAGGCCCTGTACTAGCTCAGACCTGGGATGCGGTCGGCGATGCCGGCCACACCGCGCAATTATTTTTCGCGATAGACGATGCGCCCACGAGTGAGATCGTAGGGCGAAAGTTCAACTCGCACACGGTCGCCGGGGTTGATGCGGATGCGGAATCGTCGCATGCGGCCCGCCATGTGGGCGAGGACCTCATGATCATTATCTAAGACCACACGAAACATCGTGTTGGGAAGGGCTTCGGTAACCTCGCCCTCGACCTCAATGGCCTCTTCTTTTTCGTGTGACGTGGGATCGTCTCCTTGGACATACACCGCGCACGAGAGGCGCAGTTCCAGCATTTCGGGCATAAGGGTACCGCGCAGCCCCGACGAGTGCACCCCGAGCGGGATGAGGTGTGTCATCTGATCGGGTGTGGCGGCAAAGTTGCCCGAGAGATCCGGCAGAATGAATGTCATTGCGGACATTCGTCCGTTCTCGTTCGTCCCAGGATCGGTCAGGACAACCCATGCGCAGCACAGGGGTACATCACATCACCGCAATGGCCAGTGATGCCCAGCAAAATCGGGATTTTTATGAGGGCGTGCTTGGCCTTCGATTGGTGAAGGTCACGGTGAATTTCGATGACCCGGGGATGTATCACCTCTACTACGGGGATGGGATGGGCTCCCCGGGCACCATCTTGACCTTCTTTCCGATTCCGGGTTTGCCCCAGGGTGCACCGGGATCTGGCGCGGTGACCTCAATCGCGCTGGCGATTCCACGGGGTGCAACACCCTTTTGGCAGGCGCGGTGCACTGCACGAGGGCTCGCCGTCGCACCTGTGGTGCGTGATGGTGCCCAGAGCGGAATCGCGATCCGTGACCCCGACGGCCTGACGCTTGCACTTGTGGAGACCGATGCGGTCGTGGCCGCCGCTGCCTGGGAGCAGCGCGTCCCTTCGTCGGTCGCGATTCAAGGGGTCGAAGGGATTGAGATCTCCAGTCGCGCATTCAACCCAAGCGTTGCGGCATTCGATGCCTGGCTTGGGTATGCGGGAGCAGATGGGGAATGCGTGGGCGCACGGGGCGCCGCCGGTGGGGTCGTGCGGCTCCATGATGGCGCAGATCTGCCGCGGGCGCGCATGGGCGCGGGGACGGTGCATCACATCGCCTTTCGCACCGCGGATGCCGAAGAGCAAATTGCCTGGCACACCCATGTGACCATGGCGGGCGGGTACCCGACCCCCGTCCAAGACCGCGACTATTTCACGTCGATCTATTTTCGTGAACCCGGCGGCGTGCTCCTTGAAATCGCCACCGACCCACCGGGATTTGCCCGCGATGAAGCTGTCGAGCATCTCGGCGAGGCCCTTCGTGTCCCCGACTGGCTCGCACCGCATCTTGCGCAGATCGAGGAGCATTTGACTCCCTTGCATCCCGCGCCAATGATTGGGGCCGAGTAATGGGTGCTGCGCCAGTGCATGTGTGGATGCCGCCTGAGCAGGGTGCACCGACGTTGTTGTGTTTGCATGGCCGCGGGGGCAATGAGCATGACCTTGTGGATGTCGCGCGCATGATTGCCCCAGGAGCCGGAGTGTTGGCACCGCGTGGCTCGGAGCCACAGGGGCCCGGTGGCTGGGCGTGGTTTGTGCACCAGGCCATTGGGGTGCCAGTGGAGGACTCATTTGCCGCGTGCCGCGATGCGCTCATCAATTGGCTCGATCTGGCGGTTGTCGAATATGGGATCACCGCGCCCATGACTGCGCTCGGATTTAGCAATGGGGGCATGATGGCCGGAGCTCTCGTGGCCGCCCGCCCCGACCGTGTCAACTCAGCGATCTTGATGTCATCGGGGTATTCCCTGTCGGATGAGATCATGGCGCCAGGTGGCCTTGCGGGCCGCCGCGTCCTGATCTGTGGCGGGGAGGACGATCCCTTCCATTCGGTCGAGACGGCAACCATTGGCGCAGCGCGCTACCGCGGCGCAGGTGCCGATGTGGAGCTGATTGTCGAGCCCGGGGTTGGCCACACGATCACGCTCGCGCAGGTTCAGGCCGCCGCGTCGTGGCTACAGCGCAGATAGGGAGTCACCAGGCGGTGCGTGCGAGATCACACGCACCGCCGGTTCCTGATTAGGCGTTTGGCATGATCCGCTCGCCCAGGCCATGTGGCATGACCTGTGCGTGCAAGCCGTAGAGCTCTTGCGGGTATGGGCTTGCACCGACCGATGCGGTCATTCCGCCATCGACGTAGATGGTCTGGCCGGTGATGTAGCTTGATGCATCGGATGAGAGCAGGAGCAATGTGCCCAAGAGCTCCTCGGGATCACCGATGCGGCCCATGGTGGTTTGCTCTTCGATGCGTGCTTTAAAGATGGGTGCGGCAAGGACCTGGTCGGTCATCTCTGACGGGAACCAGCCTGGGCCGATTGCATTCACGCGCACGCCGCGGTCTGCCCAGTGGGTGGCCAAGTACCTGGCCAAGTGCACGGTGCCGGCCTTTGCCGTTGAGTATCCGGCAGGGATATTGAAGTGGCCACCGTTACCACCCACCGATGCGATCAACACGATCGAGCCGCCGCCATTGGCGAGCATGTGACGCCCCGCGGCAGTGGCGGTCAAAAATGTTCCGGTGAGGTTGATGTCAATCGATTGGCGAAACATATCGGCGGTCATTTTCTCGGGCATTGATCCGCCCTCGGGGACCGAGCCCGCATTGGCGATCGCGATATCCAGGCCACCAAAGGTCTCAACCGCAGCGGCGACTGCAGCAGTGAGTTGTGCTTCGTCGGTGACATCGCATGCCACAGCAAGAGCACCCGCACCAGCGGCAGTGAGCTCTTGGGCGAGTGCGTCAAGGCGATCGACCCGCCGTGCAGCCAGGACGACATTCGCGCCGGCACCGGCGAGGGCACGGGCAAACTCAACGCCCAGGCCAGATGAGGCGCCGGTGACAAGCGCAGTTTTACCGGTCAGATCAAATTGGGGAAATACAGCGGACATATGAACGCTCCGGGGGTTGTCTCGGGGAACCGAAAAAGTGATGTCAACCCGTACAGCTTGCCTGTCAACTCCCGTCGATGCCCCTGAGATCGGTCCGCCATGTACCGATTCGTGGTGGTCCTATGCGCCGCTTGCGCGTTGCATCAATGCGACCTGGCTGTTGAATGGCGCGTCTCCAGATGCTGGCTGGACGCGGCTCCAGGTGCCATCGGCATCGAGTGCCCAGGCAAGAGCGGTGTCCTTGCGCATGATCTCCAGCACTGACAGCAGCTCGTTCTTGCAGGCAGGATCCTCGACCGGTGCCAATACCTCGACGCGGTGATCGAGGTTGCGCACCATCAAATCGGATGATCCGATCAGTACACGCGTGTCATCACCAGATTGAAAACAAAAAATGCGCGCGTGCTCCAAGAAGCGGCCCACAATTGAGGTGACATGCACGTTGTCGCTCACTCCAGGGATCCCCGCACGGAGGCCGCAGATGCTGCGGACAATCAGATGCACCTGGACCCCGGCTTGGGATGCGCGATAGATGGCCTCGATCAATGGCCCGTCAAGGCAGGCATTGAGCTTCATCACCACTGAACCGGGGGTTCCATTTGTGTGGGCGGCGGTGACGCGGTCGATTTCTTCGATCAGTCCGTTGCGCAGGTGGTTTGGTGCCACGAGGATCTTTTCGTACTCGGGTGGTCGCCCAAAACCGGTGAGGTAGTTAAAGAGGTTTGCGACATCCCGGGTGACGGCGTCATCGCATGTAAAAATCCCCACATCGGTGTAGTGACGCGCCGTTGAGGGGTTGTAGTTGCCGGTACCGATATGGACGTATCTGCGGACCTCATCGCCCTCTTGGCGGACGACAAGGCACAACTTGCCGTGCGTTTTGAGTCCCGGGATTCCGTAGACCACATGCACCCCGGCGCGCTCCATGGCGCGGGCCCAGCGAATGTTGCGCTCCTCGTCAAAGCGCGCTTTGACCTCCACCAAACACACCGTTTGGATCCCGCGTTCTGCGGCGCGGATGAGCGCCGGCACGATTGGTGAGTCACCACTGGTGCGGTACATCGTTTGCTTGATCGCAAGCACCGATGGATCATCGACTGCGTTGGCGACAAAGCGCTCCACCGAGGCGGAAAAGTCGTCGTATGGGTGATGGACCAAGAGATCGCCATGTCGAATGACTTCGAACATGTCGATCGATGCATCGCTATCGGTACTGCGCAAGCGCGCGGGGACCAACGGCTTCCATGGGCGATCGCGCAGATCGGGTCGTGGCAGTTGCGAAATCTTTCCCAGACAGGTCATGTCGATAAGCCCCGGGACGGCGTAGGTCTCACTGGGTCCGACCTCAAGCGCGCGCGAGAGCTCCTCAAGCATTCCCCGCGATGCACCCTCTTCGATCTCGAGGCGCACCACGTGCCCAAAGCGGCGTTGGCGCAATTGATCCTCAACGGCACCCAAAAGATCGTCGGCATCTTCTGAAATATCAAAGTCGGCGTCGCGTGTGACCCGAAAGACCACACACTCGACAACTTGCATTCCCGGAAAGAGGCGATCGATATGGGCGGCCATGATTTGTTCGAGTGGCACGAGGTGGCCGTCGACAGGGAGAAGTCTCGGTAATCCCGGCGGTACCTTGACGCGGGCAAAGCGTTGTTCGCGAGTTTCGGGATCGCGTACGAGTAAACCAAGATTCAATGAGAGCCCCGAGATATAGGGGAAGGGCAGCCCTGGACCGACGGCAAGTGGCGTCAGCGTTGGCGCGATCTGTCGGTCGTACATCTCGGTAATTGCCGCGCGCTGTGCATCACTGAGTTCATCGAGATCACTGATCAGCACCGATTCGGTGGCGAGCGCCGGGCGAAGGCGTTCGGTCCACATCTCTGCCTGCACAGCAATGAGTTCGCGCACCTGGGCAACGACGGCATCGACGACGTCGTCTCTGGGCATTGCATCGGGTGTTGAGGGTTGACGCTGCGCGGCAGCTGCTTCTTGGACCGCGGCGACCCGCACCATAAAGAACTCATCGAGAATCCCCGCGCAAATCGATAAGAACTTGCAACGCTCGAGCAGCGGTGTCGTCGGATCGTCGGCAAGCGCAAGGACACGCCCATAGAAATCCAACCAGCTGAGCTCGCGGTTGGTGTAGAGCGACGGGTCGTGTAGGTCGATTGGCGACGGTAAGCCTTGAGTGTGCATGGGTCACAGTCTGCCGGGTTCTGGGACGTGAAGAAAGGATTGGCACCTGCGAATCGGTGACACATCACCTCGCCATGGGCCCCGCACAGGGCTGCGGTACTAGGCGCGCATCCGAAATGCCGCGAAGACCACGCCGATCATCGCGAAGACGGCGAGGACAATCACCAACGCGAAGGAGGCGATGATCGCAATTGGAATCAACGCCAAGCCTTGCGCGATCGCAATCACGATCAGCGCATCTCGCGCAATGCCATTTCGGACCCGACGAATCCCGGCGACGGCCGCAACAAGTAGCAGTACCGCAACAAGTGCGGCCACAATCCATCCTGAGTGCCAGATGGCAATGTAGAGGAACTCGACAAGCGCGAGTACCGCAGCGATGGAGTAGCGACGGGTTTTGAGAAGCCCTTGCGGGCTATTGCCCGAGCTACCGGTGCCGTGGGCGTGATGCTCGATGATGATGGGTTGTTGCTTACTCATTGTGTGGGCAGTCTATCGCGCGGCCCGCCGAAGATTCAGACGATGGCGGACTCTCGTTGTTCGCCGTCGAGGTACTGCGAGTGATGCTTGATTGCACGCCCTTTCGTACGTATATCGCACGCTCTCATCGATTGACCCTAAATGCTCGACCTTTGGGGAGGTTGACGGACGCTCGAACGCATCGTTTCACCTTTTTTACAAAATCTCGTATGAGCGGGTACCCGCAAAGTACGTGAAGGAGATGCCACATGACGTGGTATTCAGCGCCAGGATGGCATACCTAAGGACACCCCGTGCCCAAGCCGGCCCGCCGGTCTCGTTGGTCTGCTGTCGTTGCCGCGACGACAGTTTTCGTTGGACTCGGCGTCGTCACGAGCCAAGCTGCCGCCGGTATCACTCCAGTCGGTGCAACGGGCGCAACGGGCGCCACGGGGGCTGATGGACTTGTCGGTGCAAGGGGCGCCACCGGGGCCACCGGCGCCCAGGGCCTCCGGGGGTTTCAAGGTAACATCGGCGCCACCGGTGCGATAGGCCCCCATGGATGCGTTGGTCCCCAGGGGCCCACGGGAGCATCTGGCGCTCAAGGTGCGACCGGTAAGACCGGTGCAACCAGTGCCCAAGGAAATATTGGGCCGCAGGGTCCTATCGGTAACATCGGCGCATCTGGCGCTCAAGGTACGACCGGTAAGACCGGTTCCACAGGTGCGACTGGTCCGCAAGGAGGGGTCGGGCCACAGGGACCCGCGGGCGCGCTCGGACCGACAGGACCGAGCGGCGTGTCGGCTCTTGTTCGCGGTACCGTCACCTCGGGTGGGGTCACCGGGGTTACCGGACCTTCAGGTGCCACCGGCAGTATTCACACCTATTCCGGCACAGTCTCGGTCGCGAATACGGTCACGAGTACATCGACAGTGATGATCACGGTAAATGGAGCGGCCGCCGCGGCCGGGTGGAGCTGTGGTGCCACTGCCGGACTACATAACTTCTCCTTCACCTGCATCGAGGCTCCGACAGGCACCACCCTATTGCAGCCCGTGTTTAGCTACTGGGTGATTCCATAAGGATTGTCACAGCCGATCCATCGCTCCAATTCCTCCTGTGAGGGGATTGGAGCGATGGGTGGGCGGTTCCCTGCAGCTGAGATCTCGTGAGTCTGCGACTGCTTAAGAGAGCCCACGGCGAGATTACGGCAGGTTTTCAGAGTCACACGCCGGTGCTGATCTCTGCAGTCCGAGGATCAAGAGAGCGCAAAAGCCGTCAAAAGATTGGGTTGATCCGCGACTTCTCACGCAGTGATCGGGGGGCGCAATCTGCCGCTTTCGGGTACAAAGCACATGGGGTCATCGACAACGGCAGTGGCGGCAGAGCGGGTACCTTCACCCGGTGAGCGAGATGTCCTCGTCGATGTGATGAGGTGGGAATGACCGCGCCACTGCGCGCCCTGAGGGAATTGTTGACACCGCCTCACGCGCGGTGCGTTCCTCGGTGTAGAGCCCCGCGATTGCGCCGCCGCTTCCGCACAGCACCACCTGATGCGCACCGTGCGCCATGAGGTGTTCGCCAACGTCGGCAAGCTCGGGAGCAAGTGAAATTGCCGCGGCGGTGAGATCGTTGCGCACCCAATCACCGCTTCTCCAGCGACCCGATGGAAGTGACTCATCCAGCTGATGATCAGGATTGGCGCGATCGAATTCTCGATACACCTCGGCGGTTGAGAGCGGCGCAACGGGGCCGCAGATCGCCACCCAAAGATCTTCCGGCGGATGCACCGGAGTGAGAATTTCTCCCCGTCCGGTGGCCCACTGGGTGCCGCCGCGAATAAAGAAGGGCACATCGGAGCCGAGTTCCGCTGCGATTTCCTCGAGCACCTGAGGTCCATATCCAAGCCCGTAGAGCCGATTGACCGCGACAAGCACCGCGGCCGCATCACTCGAGCCGCCCCCAAGGCCGGCCTGCATTGGAATGCGTTTGGCAATATCGATCGCAACGGGGAGCGGTGTGCCGGTGTGCGCTTCAAGGAGATCGACTGCGCGCCAGGCAAGATTCTCATGCCCCTCGGGCCCCCCGGGGCAGGTGAGAGATCTCTCGGCGGCTCGGGTGACCGTGATGTCATCACCGAGGCCATCAAGCGCCACCATCATGCTCGCAATCGGGTGATAGCCGTCGGGACGTCGCGCCCCAACCCGCAGACACAAATTGATTTTTGCCGGGGCATGAATGTCAATGGATTCGTTCACTCGAGGCCCATGGCAAGTGCGCGGTAGTGGTCCGGGGAGAGGTGTTCTGGGCGCGCGGCTGCGGGAAGCCCGAGCTCGGTGAGGATTGCAACGACCCGTTCGCGGGCGATTCCCTGGGTGGTGAGGTTATTGGCGAGGGTTTTGCGGCGTTGGGCAAACGACGCGCGTACGAGTTCACGTAGGCGCGGGGACGCCCCCGGGCCAGTGCGCCGGAACACCACGAGTGCCGAGTCCACGCGGGGTCGCGGGATAAACACCTCGCGGCCGACATTACGGCGAAATGTGACCTCGGTCGCCAGTTGCATCAGTACCGACGGCCCGCCGTAGGTGGGGTCTCCGGGGTGCGCCATCCAACGATCGGCGACCTCGCGTTGTGTCATCACCGCCCAGCCGCGCAGGGTGGGGAGTTGCCAGGTGCTCTCGACCATGATCGGCGTTGCGATCGAATAGGGCAGGTTGCTCACCAGCACCGTAGGAAGCGGATCGAGGGTCCCCATCTCCAGACGCATCGCGTCGGTCCAGTGCACGGTGACATTTGAGGATGCATCAATGACTTCTGCAAGCAGTGGCGCAAGGCGCGTATCGATTTCTGCCGCATGGACCCAGCGGGCGGTATGGGCAAGTGCGCGAGTAAGCACCCCAACCCCCGCACCCACCTCGAAGGCGACATCGTCTGGGGTGAGCCCGACCTCTCGTAATGAGAGATCCACGAGGTTCTCATCAGCCAAGAAATGTTGGCCGAGATCGGTGTTCGGTGAGAGCCCGTGTGACTCAAGCAACCGGATGACCCGCACCCGCTCGCTCGAGGACGGGTTACCAGCCGAAGACGCGGGCGGCGTTGGTGGTGGTGAGCTCATCACAGGTGGCGACATCAATGCCCCGTACCGATGCCAGGGTGGCAAGGGTGTGGGCGACATAGGCAGGTTGATTGGGTTTTCCGCGCAAGGGAACCGGCGAAAGATACGGGCTATCGGTTTCGACAAGAATGCGATCGGCGGGCATACGTGCAGCTGCCTCCCGCAAACGCTCATTGGGCTTGTAGGTCAGCGGTCCCGCGAAGCTCGCATACCACCCGGCATCGATCACCTCATCGACATGATCGACGAGCGAGAAACAGTGCAGGATCACCTCGAGCCCTTGTGCATCCTCGTGCAGGATCGCAAGGGTTGCCTCGGTGGCATCGCGGGTGTGAATGGTCAGCGCAAGCCCGAGCTCTCGAGCGATGGCGATCTGGGCCCTGAATGCCCGCTCCTGTTGTGCGGGGGTTGCGACATCGCGATAGAAGTCCATGCCGCACTCTCCGATCGCCACGACCCGTGGGTGTTGGGCGAGCTCGTGAATCCAGATTGCATCCTCGTCGCTCCAGAGGTGTGCGTGGTTGGGGTGCATGCCAATCGCCGCCCACACTTCCGGGTGCGCCTCGGCATAGGCAATGGTGCGCAGGCTTGAGGCATGTCCCATCCCAATGCCGACGATCCGGTCGACGCCATGTGCGGCGGCGGTTGCAAGGACCGAGTAGATCCCGTCCTCACACGATTCCAGATGCGCGTGGGTATCGACTACTCGGGGCGCCCTTCCACTCGCGGAAACAATGGCGGAATCACCGTGACCGTTGCCCCTGCGATCCCATCGCCCCACACAGCATCAGTGAGGTTGATGTCTGTGGGCTGTTGCCCAAGAGAGATGAGCGCGCGCTCCACGCTTGTGGGGATGACTGGCCACAGCAACACCAACACCGATTTGAGCCCTGCGGCAAGTGAGAACAAGACCTGATCGAGCGCATCGGCCTGATCGGGATCCTTGGCCAGTACCCACGGTGCGCGTTGTTCGACAAGGCGATTGAGATCCCGGACGATGACCCATGCCGCTTCCACGGC
Organism: uncultured Actinomycetes bacterium; assembly: GCA_903896045.1. GTDB lineage: Bacteria > Actinomycetota > Thermoleophilia > Miltoncostaeales > Miltoncostaeaceae > CAITWD01. The sequence continues at coordinate 10,077 of CAITWD010000035.1, read as the reverse complement.
GCGGGTGATATCGGCGCCATCAAAGGCAGCGATGATCTCATCGGTGCGCGCGGCGATCTCGGCGCCGAGTGCTGTGTCCTGGCCGTGATCAGCAGGGACGACGCCATCGCGGTAGCGACCGATCATGTTGACCGTGCGGTTCAACAGGTTTCCGAGCTCATTTGCGAGCTCACCGGTGTAGCGGGCATCAAAGCCTTCGGCGCTGAAGGTGCCGTCATCGCCAAAACGGATTTCCCGCGCCAGGTAATACCTGAGCGCATCGAGGCCGTAGTCGTGAATAAAAGGAAATGGGTCGACCAGGTTGCCGGTCGTCTTACTCATCTTCTCGCCCCCTTTGAGCACATAGCCGTGAATGGCCAAGCGCTCAGGGAGTTCGATCTCTGCCGCCAACAGCAGGGCGGGCCAAATGACTGCGTGAAATTTGAGGATGTCTTTGGCCATGAGCTGCAGGGTCGGTGGCCAGTACTTCTTGCCATCGTCCCCCGCGCCGTAGCTAAGTGCGGTCCAGTAATTAAAGAGGGCATCAACCCAGACATAGATGACCTGATCAGGATCCCATGGCACCGGAACGCCCCAGGAAATTTGGGAGCGCGAGATGGAGAGGTCCTCAAGACCGAGTTCAATCATCTTGCGCGCTTCGTTGAAGCGCGCCTGGGGAACAACCCATCCTGGATGGGCATCAAAGTGCGCAAGCAGCTGTTCCCGGTACGCCGAGAGTCTGAAGAACCAGTTGTCCTCTTCAAGCCATTCCACAGGGGTGTGGTGGATGGGGCACGTATTGCCCTCCTCGAGCTCCGATTCCACAAAAAAGCCTTCACATGGAGTGCAATACCAGCCCCCGTAACTGCCCTTGTAGATATCTCCGCGCTCATGAAGCAGCACCAAAATTCGCTGCACCTCGGCGATGTGCTCGGGGTCTGTGGTGCGGATAAAGAAGTCATTACTTGCGTCCAGAACGCGACCCAAGTCGCGAAATTTTGCCGACAGCGCATCGGCATGGGCGTGGGGCGTGTTGCCGGCGGCCTCTGCAGCCCGGGCAATTTTCGCACCATGCTCATCAGTGCCCGTCAAAAAGAAGACATCATCTCCCCGTTGACGGTGATGGCGCGCGAAGATATCGGTCATGATCGTCGTGTACGCGTGACCGACGTGCGGGTCCGCGTTGACGTAGTAAATCGGCGTGGTGGTATAGAAACGATGATCGCTCATGACCTGCATAGTCTAGACGGGCATCTGCCTCCGCGATTGCATGTTGCACTCGTATGCGTTGCCGCGCGGCTCAATAGAGCCAACGTGCGCTGGTGGGTCGCGGGTTCTGCGGCCCGGGCCCTTGCCGGTCATTCAGTGCGCCCCCATGATCTCGACATCGAGATTGCCGTTCGGGATGCCGAATTGGCCGGGGTGGCGCTCGGGGTCATCCTGAAGCCGGAATCAGGGGGTGGGTGGTCGAGTCTTCGGGGGCACGGCCAGATCGCACGCGTTGCAATCGATGTGAGTGCGGGGATTACGGTCACCGGGCCCGGCGGCGTCCTCGACCCAGATGAGAAGGGCATTCTTTCCGCGGCGCGTCGGGTGGAGCGTGGCGGCGACCAGATCGCGCTGCTCCCGCCAGAGGAGGCATATGCGCGCGCGGTGGTCTGCGATGACGTGCAACGCAGGGCGCAGATGATTGACCCTACGACCCTTCGCGCAGACTATGTGGCCCGTCGACTCGCTTCAGCGAGAGCGGCACGATAGGCGGCATTGCGCGCTCCCATCCCGAGTGAGGCCGCAATATCTGCGGCCTGACGCGCGCTCACTCCTGCGTCAAGAAGCAGGGCGATTCCTTCATCAAGTCGTGCGCCGCCGCGGGCCTTGTGGGTGTCGGTCGCGGGAGGCCAGATCACCATGGTGATCTCTCCTCGAAATGGATCGAGTGTTGCGCGCGCAGCGAGTTCCGCGGCGGTGCCGACGATTGTGTGTTCAAAGAGCTTGCTCATCTCGCGGCAGATCGCAATCTGGCGCGCGGGATCGCGGGTGGCAATCTCGTTGAGAATTGCGGCAACACGTTTCGGGCTCTCGAATGCCACGGCAGGCCAGGTGAGTCCATCGAGGCGATCAAAGAGGGTGGTGCGTTCGCCGAGCTTGCGCGGCAGAAAACCGACAAAGATAAATCCATCCGCCGAGGCTCCGCTCGCGGCAATTGCCGAGGTGACCGCACTCGGTCCGGGGATGACCTCCACGCGGATGCCCTGTGCATGGGCTGCGCTGACCAATCTCGCCCCCGGGTCGCTGACACTTGGCATCCCGGCATCACTGACGAGGGCGATGTGTGCGCCATTGGTGAGGCGTGTTAAGAGTTCGGGAAGGCGGGCTGCTTCGTTATGGGCATGGAGGCTGATACGCGCTACCTTGCAGTCAAGTGCATGCAAGAGCACCCCGGTGTGCCGTGTGTCCTCACAGGCAATAAGTTCCACCTCGCGCAGGGTCTGAACGGCCCGCGGCGAAATATCGCTCAGGTTTCCTATCGGTGTGGCAACGATGGACAGACGCCCACCCTTGGGTTGGGCCCGTGCACTGCCCGCATCGCTTGTCACATTGTCGGTCATAGGTAGGTCCACATCATTCGGTACGCATGAGTTCGTCCACTTCGAAGCCATATCGACGCTTTCGCGTACATGCGGGATCTTCTTCGGGGGGGATTGAGGACCTGCGGCAGATGACCGCAGACGAAGTGCAGCGTGCGACACGAAGCGCAGAGCGCCGTGTCGAACCGGAACCATCGCGTGTCCGTTCCACCGTATCGCCTCCGGCCGACCGCAGGAACGCGGCGCCCGCGGCGAGCGCCCAATCACCCGGTCGTCGCAGCGCGTCCAATGGTACCCAGGCGTCGTCGGTGCCACCCAAACGACGTGGCCCGTGGTGGTCGCTGTCGGGAATTGGCGTGTGGGGGTGGGTGTGGCGAGTCGCTACGGTCCTGGTGCTCGCCGTCATTGTCTGGGGTGTTGCGGGGTATCTTGCCCTCGACTCGGCGGTGTCGGATGCAAATTCTCGAATCAGCGCAGCGGGGCGTGCGCAACTCACCCCGAGCTCAGGTCCGATGATTACCACCCCGACCAACATCCTGTTTATCGGCTCTGATTCGCGCCCGGATCAAAAGATTCCATCGCGGTCCGACACGATGATGGTGATGCGTGTCGACCCGAATAAGGGTGTCATCAAATATCTCTCGATTCCGCGAGACACCCTTCTGACCTCGGGCCCCTACGCACACGAAAAAATCAATGCGGCGTACTTTTTTGGTGGTCAAGCCGGGGCGATTTCGACAGTGAAAAAGTTCACCGGTCTGTCGATCAATCACATCGTAATCGTGAGCTTTACCGGCCTCTCGAAGGTCGTGAATGACTTGGGTGGGATCACCGTCAACAACCCAACCCCGTTGCACAACTGTGCCTACCCATGGCCGGTACTCCATGTCAGCTTCCCGGGTGGCAAGATCTCCTTGAATGGCACGACGGCGCTTGAGTACGTGCGGGTACGCGATTGTGATACCGACTTTCAGCGCCAACAGCGTCAGCAGGTCTTTTTGTCGGCGCTCAAATCAAAGATTGTGTCGCCGGGGTCACTCCTCAGCGCACCGTGGAATGGTGCAAGCCTGATTGGCGCCCTTTCGACCGATATGAGCACAACCGATCTCGTGCAACTCGGCTGGGCAGAGATGACGATGTCCCAATCCAAGGCCTACCGCTACATTTTGCCGGGTACCGCGCAGTACATCGGCGGAGTCGACTACGTGATCAATGACCCCGTAGGGAGCGCAAAGGTGCTCCACGCGTTCCTCGGTACATAGACCGCCTGGGTTATCTGGCGGGTGCACAGCGGCACCCGCCCCGGCGATTAGGCCTTATCGAGGCCGATCGTCTTGCCAGAACTGGGTGCAGGAGCAGGGGTCGCGCTCGACGAACCGCTCTCACTGCGTGATGACCCGCTGTCTGCGGTCTTCGTGCCGCCATCTGCGTCGGCGCCAACGGGCCGCCGCTTCGTGCCATAGTCGGTGTTATGGAAGCCGGATCCTTTGAAATGGATGGCAGGTGCAAACAACACACGCTCCACATACCCGCCACATGACTCACACACCGTCACGGGGTCCTCGCTCATGCTTTGCGTCACCTCAAAATGGTGGTCGCAGTCACGGCATCGATAGACATAGGTTGGCACGTCTCACCTCATCGGGCAGTCACACAACATTCGGGGCGCCAATGCACACCGGGTGTGCAGTTTGGCAGTCCGAGACGCAGTGTGCCAAATCCTGTGGCATTCGTCAGCGGGGATCGCATTGGTAGCATCCGTCAATCATGATGGTCCCGGGCGCCCTTTTGTGTGAGAAACGCTCTCGCCTGCGTGCGGTGAGGTGCGGGGCGCATGATGGATTCGGGTGGCAATGACGGCGCCAATGAAAAAACGTGATGCGGTCCAGCGTGCAGTTGTCGTCGGCATCGGTGCGGCTGCTGCCGCGGCGGGCTTTGCCGCACGCGGACGCCATATCGCAGCCGCGGGCATTGTTGCCGGGGCGAGTGCACTCGGTGCGGCGGCATTTGTTCCGTCGGCACCACTCTTTGGGCCCACTGTGCGCAAGGGCGCCACCACACGCGCCGCAGCAGCGCTGACCTTCGATGATGGCCCAGGCCCATCGACGAGCGCGCTCCTTGATGTGCTGGCCGATGAAGGGGTGACGGCAACCTTTTTTGTTCTGGGCCGTCAGGCCCGTGAGTACCCGGATGTGATTGCGCGCATGCATCGGGAAGGTCATCAAATCGCCAGCCATGGATATGACCATGGAATCTTGATTTTTCGTGGAGTGCGCCATGTCACTGCCCAGCTGCGTGCGACCGAGCGGGCGGTGCGTGAGGCAGTCGGCCCCGATGTCCTTACCCCACTCTTTCGCGCACCTCACGGCTTTCGGGGACCGGCCACGTGGGCTGCGGCACACCGCTGTGGGTATCACATGGCAGCGTGGACCACCGGTGTGTTCGATACTGCGGAACCGGGAATTCCCGCCATTGTCGAGCGCGCAGCGCGCGCCCTTTCGCCCGGTGCGGTGATTCTCTTGCATGATGCCGACGGTTGGGATCCAGCGCGGGCACGCCCGCAAACGGTGGGTGCAATTCCGGGTATCTGCGCTGCGGCACGTGAGCGTGGGTTGGCGCTTGTCCGCATGGACGAATTGGTGGCTGCGTGACGGTCGACGCGCGGCCTCGCAACACCAGGCGTCACCTCCTGGTGAATCTCGCCCGGTTTGGGATCGTGGCTGCAGTCATTGGGATTGTGGTGTGGCGGGTCGACTGGTCGAGCGTGCGACTCTTTGTGCACCCGGCATCATGGGGATTTTTAGTCCTTGCAATTCTCGCCAATTTCGCATCAGTCGGCTTTAAGGGATTCGCATGGAAGGGCGTTGTCGATGGGCTCCCGCAGCTCAAATCGCGGACGCATTATCGAGATCTGATCAGTCCGGTTTTTGTCGGTTTTTTGTTCAATACGGTGCTTGCTGCCCGTTTGGGTGAGTTGGTCAAGATCGCTTTGGTGCGTCGTCGACTCGCCAGTCGAGGTGAAGAGGTTACTGTCATCGCCCTGCTTGGCACGATTGTGGTCGAGAATCTTGTGGGCACGCTGACCTGGGTCGCGCTGGTTGTTGCGATTGGGCTCTTTTTGCCATTGCCGACCTATGCCTGGGTGGCAAGCGTGGTGATTGGCCTGGCTGCTGCGGCAGTGATTGGGATCGCGATGGCAACCGCGACAGGGCACCAACCATTGCCGTGGTTGCGTGAAGGGTCACTCGTTGCGAAGGGGATTCGCGCGGTCATTCGCGTGTGGGAGGCGGTGCGTGAGAGCCACATTGCCCTGCGCAGCCCGCGCCAGGCCACGATCGTGGGTGGTGCATCTCTTGGCGCGTGGTTTGCCCAGTGGGCGGGAATTGACTTTGCCCTGCATGCCTTCGGGCTCGGGTATGTCGGATGGGGTGGTGCGGGGCTCCTCCTGGTGACCATCACACTGGCGCAGGCGTTTCCACTACTTCCCGGGAATCTGGTGGTGTTTCAGGCCGCTGCGGTGCTTCCGTTGACCACTAGCTACGGCGTGCCGACCTCCCAGGCAATCGCTTTCGCGGTGGTCTTGCAGTTCACCGAGGTGCTCGTTGGAGTGGTGACCGGCTTTATTTGCTTGCTGATCGAGGGGGTCAGCTTTGGTCAGCTGCGCCGCGAGGCAGAAGCCGATGCCGCCGAACAGGCCCATGCGATGCGGGACCCCTATCCCGCACCATGAATCTCATGCGCTCTGATGAGCGCATGCATCGGACTCAGCCGAAACGACCGGAGATGTAGGCCTCGGTCTGCGGGTTCTTCGGGCTCGAGAACATCATCTCGGTCTCGCCTGTTTCGATCAGTCGACCAGGGTCACCCTCGTCGGTGATGGTGAAAAATGCGGTGGTGTCCGAGACGCGGGCGGCCTGCTGCATGTTGTGGGTGACGATGACGATCGTGACGCGATCCTTGAGTTCGCGGATCAGATCCTCAATACGCAGCGTCGACTGTGGGTCGAGTGCAGAGCACGGCTCATCCATCAGCAACACCTCTGGTTCAACCGCAAGGGCACGTGCGATACACAGACGCTGCTGTTGCCCACCAGAAAGTCCGCCTGCGGGCGCATCAAGACGGTTCTTGACCTCATTCCAAAGACCCGCACTGCGAAGAGTCTGCTCAACCAAATCTGTGCGGTCAGACTTTGAGAGCTTGATTCGGTTGAACTTCGGTCCGGCCAAAATGTTGTCGGCAATGGACTTGGTCGGAAATGGGTTCGGGCGTTGAAACACCATCCCAATTGCGCGGCGAATCGCGACGGGGTCGGCGCCGCGCTCGTAAATATCGATTCCCCGCAACAGCACGCTCCCTGAGGTGCGTGCGTCGGGAATGAGTTCGTGCATGCGGTTGAGCGATCGCAAGTACGTGCTTTTTCCGCATCCCGATGGGCCAATCAGTGCCGTCACCGTGTTGCGCGGAAATGCCAGCGACACACCTTCAACGGCGTGGTGCTTTCCATAGAAGCAACTCAACTCGTGGGTACGCAGTGGGACCTCCGCAGACGCGGCTGCGGATGCCGTGTTCGCGGCGTGTTCTGGTCGCGGTGTGTGGTCAGGCTGGACCGACATGATGGTCTCCGTAGGGGATGTATCACTCATTATGACTCCGAGGTGCGCACGAAGCGCGAAAGAAGGCGTGCGCCGAGGTTGAGGAGCAGGATGATGGCGACAAGCACCAGGGTGGTACCCCAGGCGAATTGCACAGTGCTCGGGGTTCTTACCCCGATGGTGTTGTTGTAAATCGTCTCAGGCAGTGCCGCAATCGGCTGGCTCAAGCTAGTCGACATGTATTGACTAAACCCAGCAGTGAAGAGCAATGGCGCCGTTTCGCCTGCCGCACGCGCCATTGCCAGCACAATGCCGGTCAAAATTCCGGGGAGTGCAGCCGGAATGACGACGAAGATTGCCGTCCGCCACTTTGGGGCGCCGAGTGCGAGTGCCGCTTCGCTGATCCCATGAGGAACGAGCCGGAGCACCTCATCCGCACTGCGCACGACGATGGGGAACATGATCAAGGCCAGGGCAACTCCCCCGGCAAATGCGTTAAAGCTGCCCTGATAGAGGACCAGGCCCAGATACACCATCAGGCCAATGACGATGGAGGGAATCCCCAGCATCGCATCGACAAAAATGCCGATCGCGTGTGCGAACCGGTTTCCAATACGACCCGACTTGCGCGTTTCGTGCAGAAAGAGGGCAGTCAAGAATCCGAAGGGGCCTGCAATCGCGGTGGCAACCCCGAGCAGAATGAGGGTACCCACAAGTGCATTCGAAATACCTGAGTGGCTGGTGTTGTTGGGATCGAGTGGGGGGAGTTGGGTAAAGAAATCAATATTGAGTGCCTGCACGCCCTGGATTGCGATCTCGCCCAAAATCAAGGCAAGGGGAGTCAGCGCGATTACCACTGCTGCATAAATTCCGTACGTCGCAAAACGTGATTGGCGCAGCCGTTGCGGGGAGATCGAAAAGAGCTCCTCGGTGGGCCGGACATGCACCGTGACCTGGGGCTCGATATCTGCCGTGTCGTCCTCGCTGACGACATTCTCGGTGACAATTGCCGGTGGTTGCGCGCGGTGAAAGCGACGGGTGAGCCAGTGTGAGCTCGGACGGCCGTTGCGGGTCACGACAACGCGGGCCAACAGCGTCGTGAGTAATGCGAGAAGAAATAAGACAACGGCGAGCGACGTCAGCGCGGAGGTCTGGAGTCCGGTCGCCTCGGGGAATTCGATTGCGATTTTTCCCGCAAGGGTCGCACCGGGCAGAAAGAGCGATCCGCCGATGTTGGGGACGTTGCCCAGGACAAGAGCGAGGGCGATGGTTTCACCGACGGCGCGCCCAAATCCGAGCGAAGATGCGCCGACGATACCCGAGCGAGACCACGGGAGCATTGCTCCACGGATCATTTCCCACTTGGTGGCCCCAAGGGCGTACGCGGCTTCCTGTTGATCGCGCGGGACGGTGGCCAACACCTCTCGAGTGATCGCGGTAATGATGGGGAGAATCATGATTGCGAGCACCAGCGCCGAGGCGATGTAGGAGCCGCTTTGGGGCGGCCCTTCCAGAAGCCGGAATGAATGGCCGATCACTCCGGTGAGTGCCAAGAGGCTGATGATTGCCAGATAACCGGCAATGAGTCCAGTGATGATCCGGAACACGGTCGATCGAATGAAGTAACACAAGGTGCCCAGAATGAGCGCCAGGACAATCACTGTCGCAAGCTGATGGTGGGAGAGCGCATCCAAATACGGGTTGATGAACGGCACCATGATCACGATGCCCCAGAAGCCGTACGCAATTGATGGGACTGCGGCGAGCAGATCAATCAAGCGGGAAATTGGCCCCCGGATGCGCTTGGGCAACAGCAGAGTCGTTGCAAGTGCAACTGCAATCGCCAACGGCACGGCAATTAACATCGCGATACCAGCGGTGATCAAGGTGCCGTAGATCATCGGGAGTGCGCCGTACACCGGGGTACCATTGACCGGATTTGGGATCCAGTGGTGTCCGGTTAAAAACCCCCACACACCAAAGGTGCTCCAGGTCTGGCCAGTGGTCGCAACGGTCTTCCAGAGAAACCAACCCACTGCGACAAGGGCGATGAGTCCCGCTAATGTGGCAACTCCCAGGTACCCGTAGTCGGCGATTTTGCCGATAGGGGAACGGTGCAGCTGCGTCCGCTGCGTCGGGCGCACCGGTTGCACTGTCTCGCTTTGGGACGAAGGTGGGCTGACCAAAATCGGGGCCTTGTTGGGGGCAAATAGATGACGCGCACGTCACGTCGGGACGCTAACAAGGCGATGCGCGCGAATCGTGAACGAGTTGTGAAATCGCGTGGACGACGCGCTCACACAAACGCCGGCCACCATATGGTGGCCGGCGTGTGTGTGCCGACGCTTGCGCCTGTGCCGAAGCACAGTTCGCATCGCGTTATTTCAGGTGTGCGGCGAGCGCCTTTTCCTTTGCCAAAAGCTTAGGCGGCAGTGGGGCGTAGTGGTCGGCAACGAGTGTGTTTTGACCAGCGCCGAGACCGTAGGCCAGGAAGTCTTTGATATGCGCCAACTTGGTTGCACCATTGCTCAGTTGAGGGTTGGTGTAGCTCGAGTAGGCAAGGACGAAGCTCGTGATTGTCGCCGGGTATGCCTTCGGGTTTGACGAATTGAGCAATCCCACCTCGAGCGGGAATGGAGCGTTCACGTTCAAGTTGGAAGAGTTCCCCGCGAGGGTGAATGCTGCACTGCTCGGTGCAACGAAGACGTACTTGATCTTGTACGTGATGTAGCGCTTACCATGGATCGTTTTGGCGACGCTCACTCGGATGGGGTGCCCCAGCTTGGAGATGTTCTGGAGATTCGCGTTGAGTGCATCTGGGTAATCGACATATCCGATGGAGTTCTGGTTCGATGCAATGCATGCGGCAACACCCGATCCACCGTGTGCGAGGATCTTGTTGCCGCCCCAAGCTGGGT
>CAITWD010000034.1 GCA_903896045.1 uncultured Actinomycetes bacterium | reverse complement strand
TGCTCGACGGGGTGCCGCGATCGCTATGTCGCAGGCACCGAATCTGCGCACGCACCACCGCGTGCGCCAACAGCGTCAGATCACCCCATGCGCCCTACTTGAGCGCGTTTGGCACAAATCGGGAATACGCGTTCACCCAATTGGTCACGATCGCACTGCGCGCTGCCGCGAGCGTCATCGCCCCACTGCAGACACGACGTTTGAGTGCACTCTCAAGACGGTCTTTGGGGTTGCGGTAAAAACCTCTTGTCCCCGGGGTATCGAACTCCGGCCAGAGGTTGCCCGCGGCATTGACTGCGCCACCCAACTCAAGCGGGATGAAGTGGTCGTACTCGTACCGCGATCTGCTGCCCGTCAGACCGTAGGCGTACATGCTCGCGAGCTTTTCGGGTGCCGTCACCCACGATGGGGGCCGGACCTGTGCCGTCCAACCACTGACACAGATTGTGCGGCGAATCGTGGCTTGGGTCACCGCCGGGTTCACGAGCCCGGGGGTACACCCTGGATCCGGACGCGAGGCGACCCCAGAACCCCTGGCGTGGCAGGACCCTGGCCGTGGCTGCGCTTGAATCTGGAATCCGGAAGCGGTGCTCGCATGAATGACTCCCGCACTCGCAACCGAGACTAGACAGAGTAGGAGCACCCCACCGACCACACTCCACATCACTCGAGAAACCATCCGCACCCTGATGCCCCCTTGGTTGGGACCTACGATACTCCCCACGTGGACATCACCAGCGCGTGCGTCACATTCGCAACGCCCTGGGTGACCCATGGGCCACTTTTTCACCAAGCGCCCATGCACTGTCCCGCCGAAACCCCCATCATTTGGCGGCGAATACAGCTAATCTGCGCACGACACACCCCGCAGCAGTGAGTTGACGTTTGCACGCACGCATCGCGAAATGGATTGCCGTGGCCTGCGCCGTGGGTATTACCGCGGGCTGTGGCTCGGCGGCGGCGCCGTCATCGCCGCCCCAGGCCACGGGTCCGATCCGCACCATTCATCTGGTGTTTCCGATGACGATGGCGGGAGGTCAAAACGCCGATATGGTGACTGCAGCGCGCCTTGCGCTTGCGGACGCCGGCGGTGGCGCGGGCGGCGTACGCGTGCGTCTGGTGATCGACAACAACTCTAATCCGCGCACTGGCGAAGTGGACAAACCCCGCTCGATCGCGGCAGCAACGGCATCCGCTGCCGACCCACAGGCGATTGCGGTGGAAGGTACCCAATCGTCAACGGGTACCGTTGCAATGGCACCGATCATTAATCGCGCGGGCATCATGCATGTCATCAACACGCTTGCGGTCTCGAATAACCTCACCGAGGGTTTCGGTGAGAACTCTCTCCCCTCCCCGAAAGTGGCGCCGACGGGACGACGCACGATCGTGCGCATTGTTCCCCAAGACACCGGCCACGCGCTTGCCATGTTGCAGTACATGCAATCGGAGAACTACACCCACATCGTAATTGTGCGTGATGACGGGGTGTTTGGGACAGAGCTCGGGGGACTGATACGTACATTTGCGCCGCGATTCGGAATCACGGTGATGGGAACTCAGGTGATTCCCGATCAGGACACCACCCCGAGCGGGCTTGCGACGACCTATCAGACCGCGAAACGGATCGGTACACAGATCGCGATCTCTCAACGCAATGCCCAATATCGCTGGGCGATCGCATTGCCGATGAACCCTCAAGCCCTCCAGCGTACCTTGATCAATTCCGTGAACGCAGTGACGACAAATGTCGGGTTTTTTACCACGACAGCAGGCTCACTCGAAAACCTGTTCGCACAACTGTCTCCAGGAATACAACAACACATCTACTCAACGACATTCGCCGTCCCCGCAAGCGTCACTGGGCCGGATGCAGTTCTCGTCTCCCAGCAACTCGCGAAGATTCTCGGTCGTCCGCCCAGGATCTACGCGCTCTGGGGATACGAAGGCGTCGCGTTCGTTCTTGATTGCATTCGGCGCGCGAATACGGGGGGGCACTTCGCCCAACTCTCGATCGCACGGGAGCGCGCCGCGATTCTTCGTGCCGCATTCGCGACACAAAATCGCCATTCCGTCGTGGGGGCCTATTCGATCTCACCGAGTGGACAGACCACCAGCACGCTGTGGAGTGGCTCTCGAGTCGCTGACGGCGCACAAGTGCGCACTCAACTTATTAATACCGAGTTGCTGAAGTGACGCTCAATGGCGCCATCTTCATCTTTTTCGGACTGATCGCACTCGCTATTGGGTCGGTGATCATCACCCGTCTTGCGCAACGGCGTGGCGATCTGATGCACTTTCCCAACGTCTCAAATCACCGCCCCGACCCACTCATTCAAGCCTGGGCGATCATCTTGGGATTCGTGCTCATCACCGCACTGTCGGGCTTCAACAGCGCCCAAACTGCCGCAGGCAGTGAGGCCAATGCCGTGATTGGTATCGCGCATGGTGCGCTGCTCCTTCCCGCCCCGCTGCGAGATGACATCGAACAGAATCTTGTGTGTTATTCGCGCTATGTCATCCGCTATGACTGGGTGCCATCAGCACAATCAGAGGATGGCGGAGAGTTCGGCGGCAGCCAGTACGTCGATGCGGTCGCAAACAATATCTCCGAGAATCTCTCTCGTGCAACCGCGTCGCCGCAAGTTCGAGATTCGACCCTCACGCTCATTATGGGTTCCGAAGACCAACTCCGGCATGCCCGTGCCGAACGCCTGAACGGCGACTTTGGGCTCCCCGCCATGTTCTGGGTGATGATTCTGTTGGCAAGTGCCTTGATCATCGTCGTCGGCGCAATTATTTCGGTGCGAGAGCGACTGGGATACCAACTGTTCATCTCGGTTGGTGGAGCGATAGTGATTGGCCTTGCCGTCGTCTTAACCACGGCACTCAACAACCCCTTTTCCAATAGCCCGCCGCTTCCGGTGGTGCAGCCAATTGCAATAGAGCGCGCACTCAATGCAGTGCTCATACTCGCACCGAACCCCGACGTCGGCACTGCCTGCCCGGCGCCCACAACGACAACAGTGGGCCCGTCGCAATAGTCGTCAAAAAGGGGGCAACATCGAATGTGATCTCTCATCGACGCTCGCGTCCCCACCTCTTCGCAGCACCAATGCGCACAATTGAGGCGCCACGCATTCGCGCCGAGAGCTACATCACGCAGGATTGGGTTGCATTCGACCAGATCGGCTGCACGGCATAGAACTGACCGGCAAGGGTGACATTGCCGAGCGACGGATCCCAGGCGCACTTGTCGCCAATTTCATTTGCATTCAGGTCATACCAGCCCGTGAACAATGGATCAGTTTGGGTTTCGGCGTACTCGTGCGCCCCGATGATGGACATCCCATCGAAGTACCCGTGCCCGAACGGGTCGGGCGGATTCACCGCATCCCGTCCGCAGCTTGCACGCGCGGGTAGGTACGGCAACGAGATATACGGAAACGACCGAGTACCGAGTGTTGCGATGTCGTGATAGCCGCACCACTCAGATTGCATCGTGGGATTCACATGCCCTTGAGGAGTGAGGACCACCACCGTCGTTGCGGCGGAGACAGGCACGCGCAATTGACGGGCGATTCGCTCGGCTTCGGCGGCAATTTGATCACTTGTCGGATGTGCAGGTACCGGATGACTGATATCCACATAGGCGCGGCGCAGTGTCGAGGCGTGCCGCGTCGCCGCCCCATATTGGGTCAGCACCCCCGCAAGCGGGCTCGCGCCAATTCGCGCGAAAAATGACCGCACATATCGTTGCGCGTGTCGAGGCGAATACGAGTAGGCACCATCGCGTCCCACCACCTTGGCCGAATTCCACCAACGCCCCCAGAACACGAGATACACCGTTGGGGCGCTCGGAACCGGCCCACCCTGATATGCCACACCATTCGCGGGTGGGGTAAAGACGACACTCGATGTAGGTGCTGGTGCGGCGACGGAGAGCAATGGAGCACCACTTCCGAATCCATTCGGAATGATCGGCATCGTGCCTTTCCAAGGAGAGTGGGGCGACTGTGTTCTCCCACTTCTCCCCGACGCGCGGAACCTCTTGTTTGAGAACTGTTAATTCGGATGTCATGGCATTCAACTGCACCACAATCGTCGCGCACGCACGGAATCGCGTGCACCTCAGTGACCAACGACCCGACACTGCTCAGGTCTCCCGCGAGCTATAGCTGAGCAGTTCTCCGCAGCCCAAGCGCCCGAAATGCCTCCGCGAATCGCACCGGGAACCACACGCATCGGCCGACAGAATCCCATGGCCCAAGCCACAGTTGCCAGGCCACCTCACGTGGCAGCGACCGCGCCTCGCCGATCCGGCGGCGAATCACGATGACGATCACCACGAAAATCACCGTTGCCACAATCGAGGTGAGAAATGAGAGTCGCCAATGCTTTTCTACGCCAAAAAAAAGCACCGCAATCCACACCACGATGTGGGCGAACATTGCCAGCCACGCCACGAGGTACAGCACCGCGAGGCTGCGATTCACCAGAATTGGCCCGCGATATGGGGGAGGGAGCTTGATCGCATTGATCAGTTTGCGCAGCACGGTCCTTCTCCGATCAGCCAGTCCACGCCATACCCATCAATCAACCTACCAACCAGTCCCGGCGGTGCCGTTCCCTGCCCCTGGGTGACGATGCACAATGCGCTCAACGGGTGTCCGTGTCAACCTGGGACCGAAGAAACAGACGAAACCGCTCCGCAAGTGTTGGCATCTCCATCTCAATGAGGTGCGTCACCGTCTCTGGCTGGGGGATCCATCGCGCCTTGACCGGCGGAATATCCGCTTCCGCGTTCAACGTTGCAAGCGCGTAATACCGCTCGGCATCAGCCATTCCTTCACGAAACCGGCGACCAGCCATCCCGGGGATGTAATCACGCATTTTGATGGCCTCGGCCAATGACCCACACTGGGTGAGAATCTGCTGCGCCGCCTTCGGGCCAATCCCCCGCACGCCGGGATATCCATCTGAGCTGTCACCCACGAGCGCCTTAAAGTCATTTACCAGGTGGGGCGGCACACCGAAGAGTCGCGTACAACCCTCGGCATCAATGAGCTCATCGTGGCCCATCAGATGTACGCCCACCCTGCCATCGCTGGTAATGGCACCGAACAGATCGCGATCCCCGGTCGCAATGATGACCTGATCTGGGAACCGTCGTGCCAGAGTTGCCGCCACATCATCAGCCTCTTCCCCCGACGCGCCCACCATCACAATTCCCATCCGCGCGATGACCTCCTCCGCGATGTGGAATTGGGTACGCATATCCTCTTCTGCAGGCTCGCGGTGGTCTTTGTAATCCGCCACGATCTCCCGACGGCGCAATTGGGTGCGCGGGGCATCCATTGCGGCGATCACATGAGTGGGGCGGTAGAGGTCGATCAATCGCAGAATTGTTTGGCCGGTCCCAAACGCCCCATGTACTGGCACCCCTTGTGCATTGCGCATCTCGGGATACCCGTAATACGAGCGATGGACCACATTGGCGAAGTCAACGATCAGTAACGCAGGCATGAGATGTGAGTGTACGCGCCCAGAAACGAAGGCCCAATACCCGCGCGAGCGCCCATTCGACCGTCATTGAGACACCCCAATCACTGTCCGATGGCAGGGTTTCAGGTACTCGACGGTGAACGTAGACAGCGTAAAGCGCGCGGCATGACCAACGCGCATCACACGCGCGATGGCCTCGACGACCACGCGCCCGGTACTCAGACAAAAGGATTCGAGTCGTCATGACCACTCGCCGCGATGTGCGCAAACGACAACGCCATACCCAATTGCGCAGGCGACGTATCGGCGCGCTCGTTGGCGCGGTTGTTGTCCTTATCCTGCTGATCTGGGGTATTGGTGCCCTGTTCGGCGCATTTTCTTCCTCGTCGACGCCAACCGCCCATGCAAAGCCCACGGCCAAGCCAGCCGTCGTACCCCAACTCACCGCCAGCAATGACTCCTGGCCGATGTTCGGTGGCACTGCCCAAAACACGCGAGCAAACACCGCAATCCCCGACAACCTCCCACTCAAAACCCTCTGGACAACCGACACGGGCCGCACCGTCGAATTGCCGCCGGTGATCGGAAATGGACAAGTGGTCGCCGCAAACTATGGCTACGGTGTCGCGCTGAGCCTGCAGACCGGCGCGATCCTCTGGAAGCGCCCGCTGAAGGCATATTCTGCCGCCTCGCCTGCCCTCAGTGGCCTGGCGGGGACGCCATCCTCAGGACAGCCCACCCGCGCCATCTTCGCGACGATGACCGGCCACGTCTTGGCATTTGACGCTGCCTCGGGCACCCAGGAGTGGAACGTTGCACTTGGGTCATCGGTGGAGACATCACCCCTGGTCATCGGGGACGGGATCTTTGTGGGGACGCGCTCTGGCGATGTCGTGCGCATCTCGCTGGCAACGGGTGCGATCTCATGGCAGATCCAGACCGGCGGTTCGGTCAAGGGAGCGATCGCGCAGTCGGGTAACAACATCATCTTCGGCAATTACGCCGGCAAGGTCACCGCAATGAATCCGACGACGGGCGCCATCGTCTGGCAAGTCACCAACCCCGGCCACCAATCATCACCTGGCACCTTCTATGGCGCACCAGGGGTGGCATACGGGCGTGTCTATATCGGAAACACCAATGGCAGCATCGTGGCGCTTGACGCCGCGACGGGCAAGACCGACTGGGTCCAGACCACGGGGGCCTATGTCTATGCCAGCCCAGCAATTGCCAATGGGGTGATCTTTATCGGCTCCTATGATCACTACCTCTATGCGCTCAATGCCCTGACCGGTGGCGTCGTCTGGCATGCCGACCTCGGTGGACCGATCTCGGGTTCTGCCTCGGTGATTGGCGACAAGGTCTGGATCGCGACCTTCGGGAGCGGCGCAGGGAGTGGATCGGGAACCGCCGGCGAGGTGCGCGCGCTCGATATTCATACCGGCAAGGTGCTCGCCACACGCAGTCCGGGAAAATACGCCGCCCCCGTTGCGGTACAGGGGACCATCATCAGCACGGGCCTGTCTGAGATTACTGCGCTCCAGAGCTCATAACGCGCAACACGAGCGGCACTGATCTACGGGATTTTCCTGCGGATCGGTGCCGCCGAATTCGCACCACTCGCTACCGTGACCAGAGCAGCAAACCGACGCAGCGAATCCTGCTGTGCGACATCAATGCGGGGCAGCATCGTGCGCATCGACAGGCGCAGCCACATCCCTGGATGCGTGGTGTAGGCAAGCAGATATCCCGCGTCGGCAGCCTCGTGGGCCACGGCCGAGGTGACACTTCCATACGGATATGCGATCCAATACACCGGATGGCCAAGTCCGCGGGCAAGGACCTCTGCAGACCGGACGAGCTCTGAGGTCGCCACCTGCCGCGAGGCACGTCCAAGCGCGACGTGGTGCACCGTGTGCGAGCCAATATCCATTCCGGCCAATTCGAGTTGGTGAATCTGGTCCCAGCGTAAAAATTGCCCCTCACCGATCCGACCAGTGATCACAAAAAATGCCGCAGGCCAGTGGCGCTGCGCGTTGACCAACACCGGTAACACCGAGTGGACCGCATCGACGTAGCCATCATCAAATGTCAACACAATCGGTCGCGACGGCAATGGGGTTCTGAATGCCAGCGCATCAAAGAGGGCAATTTGGCTGATCGGGTGAAAGCCATGCACCTGAAGCCACTGCATTTGGGCCGCAAAATGGTTCGGTGGCACGTTATACCCATCGGCAAATATCACGCCCTTGCCAGGTGCCACCACACGGTGGTACATCAATACGGGTATGCGCTGCCAACCTCCCACCGGTGTCATCGGCAGCGTCAGTGTGGGATAGGCCCGTGGCGCGGGCGGCCCATCCGCCGCCGCCGTGCGCAACGACTGTGCATTGCCGTGCCCGGCACCACTCCCCACGACCCACACGATTGCGCTGACAAGCACCGCGACCAGAAGACCCCGCCACCGAATGAATCGCGCACCGCGTGGCATGCATGCCTCTGGCTCATGAGTGATTGTCGTGCGCCCTGTGGAATCGATGCCCAGACCCGACACAAAGTAGCGATACGCCTCGTCGGACTCTCGATTTGCCCCAACCCCGTATCGATCGCGCGCAGGATTCGCCATTGCCCAAGATACAACCTAGGAAGGAATCGATCTCCCCCCAGGCAACCTAAACGAGCCCTTCGCCATGGACACACAGCGACACGCTGGCATGACCGTCGTGGTCACCGGCGCCGGTAACGGTATTGGCCGGGCAACCGTCCTACGCATGGCAGCCGAAGGGGCGACGGTCATCGGCTGCGACAACAATGCCGATGCGCTGTCACAGACCCACACGCTTCTCAACGACTCCGGCCTCAGCGCAGTCCTCGTCAGCGCAGATGTGACCCACCCGGCAGATATCGAGCGAATCGTGGCACTCGCGGGGCCCCGCATCGACATCCTGGCCAATGTCGCCGGAATCATGGACCACTTTGTTCCCTTAGGTGATCTCGACGATGCGACCTGGTTCCACGTACTCGATGTGAATCTCACCGGCGTCATGCGCCTCTCTCGCGCAGTGCTTCCGCTCATGCAATCTCACGGGGGCGGTTCCATCGTCACGGTGGCGTCCGTCGCATCGGTTCATGCTGGGTGCGCAGGGGTCAGTTATGTCACCTCCAAGCACGCGGTCATTGGCCTGGTTCGCCACATTGCCTACTTCTATGGACCGGAAAATATTCGCTCGAATGCAGTCCTGCCTGGGGCAGTCAATACCGCAATCGGTACGACCTCCACGCCACGTGTCGCCTGGGCAATGGAGCGCGCTGCGGCCAACTTAGGTGCGATCCCCGCGGCGGCAGAGCCCGACGAGATCGCGACGCTGATCTCCTGGCTTGGATCATCGGAGGCATCCAATATCAACGGAGCCGTGGTGAGCGCAGATGGTGGATGGGACGCGGCCTAATCGATATTTCCCACCTCTGCGGCTCGCGCATTCCGCGGCCTATTTCTCCGGCTGCACCGAGCGCACGTCCCATGCCGCAAACGCATCTCGTGCCGCCGCAACGGCGTTCATTGCGGCGGGGAACCCTCCGTACAGCGCCATCTGGAGGACAACTTCGATGATTTCCTCTTTGGTGATCCCCACCGAAAGCGCGCCCTCCATGTGGGCGACCAGCTGCGGCTGGGCGGTCCCCATGGCAGTAAGTGCTGCCACCGTCGCGAGCTGTCTGTCGCGGAGGGACAAGCCTGGACGGGAGTAGACATCCCCAAATCCAAATTCGATGATGTAGCGCGACAGATCCGGTGCGATATCTGAGAGGGCGTCCACCAACGCCGCACCGCCACCATGGTGAATGCTGTCCAGCAGCGCGTGTCCACGATCAAATCGCTCACTCATCTGATCCTCCATCACCCGTTGTCATCTCGTACCCGAACTCTCTGCATCACCGCGTCGGCACTCTGTGCCCGGAAACAGGTTTCCCCGCCCGCATGATGCGCATCGTGGCAGATATCTGTCGCGCGACACTCAGCCAAGGGGGATACTGCTCTCGCCGATGTCAGGCGTGCAACACATGCGACATCGGGTTGTAGTGATTGTGGCCACGGCCCAACCCAACATCAGGTGCCCTCGCTCCGCAAATACCACTCGACACGTCGTCGTGAACTGCGTCCGTTAGGGGTAGTGCAGCGGCGGCGGGCCGTCGAGGCGATTCGCTGCGATTTGCGCCAAAAGACCTTGTGGGCTCGTACCACCGAGCACCCGTAGGCGTGCAAGGCGATAGGGATCACGCGAATTCGCCCATCCAAAAATAACCGTCGTCGACCCCCGATACCCGGCCGCTTTGACCGCAGCGATGACGTGCGAGTCATAGTGACCCGAGGGGTAACAGAACCAATTCACCGGGGCACCAAAGATGTGCTGCAGGCGCGTGCGCGAAGTGGCGACCTCATACTCAAGACGCGCGGGACTCGCCGTCACCAAATCGGCGTGGGTAAACCCTTGCGTATCGAGTTCCCATCCCGCCTGAATCATCCCGTGAATTTGGGCTTCAGTCAGACCTTCGGGTGCATGCAGAGAGAGCTGCCAATTCATCACCGCAACCCACCCCATCGCACGCAGAATGGGAAGCGCGTAGGTGTATTGCGATGCATACCCATTGTCGAAGGTGATGATGATTGGGTGCGCCGGGAGTGGGGCCCCTGTCGTCCAATAGGCCCACGCTTGATCCTGGGTCACGGCGTGGAAGCCCGCCGCGTGTAATGCATGCATTTGTGCGGCAAATTCACTCGGTGGCACCCAAAGCCCCGGAAACGCCACATTCGCCGTTGGGGTCTGGATGACGTGATACATGAGAATCGGGATCGTCTCGTGCCCCGGGACCCGAGTGACCGGGGTGGGCACGATCGCCGCTGTGCTGGTTGCAGTCGACGTGTGCGACTGGGTCGCTGCCACAGAGGTGGTGGCACTCGCGCTCGTGCGATGACGAATATGGAGTACTCCAATCGCAATTGCCCCCACAGCGGCAAGGAGCAGCACAACCCCTAAGACGTTACGCAGCACCCGACGGCCGTACTCACGGTGTGTTGCAGAGTCACTCATGCAGACGGGGCGGGCTCGTGACTCGCCCCGCACACCACTCGTTGGCAGACACCGCACATGACGTCGGACAATACCCTCTCGCACTGTGGACCTCTGCCCGGACACGAAAGGGGTTCAGTGCCCTAGCCTGTAAGGGTGCAGTTCTCTCCCCGTGACCCCTCCTCGATACGCCCTCGCCTGCGTCGCGCGCTGATCGCCCTGTTGGGGTGCATGTTGCTGCTGGGTCCCGTGTCATTTGCCGCCGCCCGCGCCGGTGGTGGCAGCTTCGGATTCGGTGGTGGTGGTGGTGGATATGGGGGTGGTGGTGGTGGATATGGGGGCGGCCTCGCCTACGGCGTGGCGATCGGCACCATCTCCCCGGGCTTTTTGGCGGTGATCGCACTGATCGTGTTGGCGCTGATCGCCACTGCGGTCTTCCGTGCGGCATGGCTTGCAGAAAAGGTCCGAGAGGCACGCAGGCGGCGTGCCGAGCGCGACCGACAGATGACCAATGTGGCAACTGATGCCGCAACGATCGAACCGGCATTCGATCCCGATCATGTGCATCGGGGCGCGGCGGAACTGTTTGTGGAGATCCAACACGCGTGGAGCGCGCGCGATGTCGCCCAACTGCACACCCTCGTGGGCGTTGAGCTCATGGTGGAGTGGGAGCGGCGCCTCGATGATTTTCGTGCACGCGGGTGGCACAACATCGTGGAGATCATTGACGGGCCGACAGTGCAGTACATCAACTTAACCAACCGGGGCACGCGCGAAAAGGATCGCGTCGTGGTGTTTCTCGAAGCCACTGTCGCCGACTATGTGCGCATCGATGACTCGGGAATGATCATGACCCACAATGCCGGCGCCTCCCCGCAGACATCGGTTGGGGAGTACTGGACCCTCGCCCCTGTGGGCGATGGATGGCGCCTCATCTCGATCGAGCAACCCGCCGAAGGTGAATATCACCTGCATGAGCGGCCCATTCCCCGCCCAGAGGATGATGAGGGCCTGCGTGACGACACCTTCCTTGAGATGGCTGCAGCAACCGAGCTGCCGGCAGGGTTCACCGATGCAGATCTTGTCAATGTCGAATTCGCCGTTGATGCACGGTCTGCGGCGCTCGATCTCTCGCTCGCCGATCCGCGCTTTTCAGAAGATGTGCTGACCACCTCGGTGCGCCAGCTGATTGCCGCGTGGGCACAGGCAGTCGATGGCCCCGATGACGAACTGATTGCACTTGCGACGACCGCCGCGATCGATCAAATGCTGTTTGAGAGCGATGCGGCCCGACGGACGCGCGTCGTGGTGCGCGGGCCGAAGGTACGCCGCGTCCAGGTTGCCCAGATCGATGTGACCCATACCCCCCCTCAGATGCGCATCGATGCCGAGCTCGGCGGGATCAGGTATGTCGAGAATCGTGACACCACCGAAGTGGTGGAGGGATCACAGACCCGTACGAGCGCCTTTACCGAACAATTCACCTGCCAACTCATCGATGGCGCCAGCGCGCGTCCGTGGCAGATCGTCGCTGCCGCCAAGCTACCCGGACTGCTTCCCGGATCCCGCCCGCGGCGCACACCCCCTCACCGGTAGACACCGCTCCATGAAATGGGCTGACACCGATTTTTTTGCGGTGCAGCCGGTACGCCCGTTGGGCGTCCCCATATTTCAAGGAGCATTCATGTCCGACGCACCTGTTCGCAGTCCGCAGGCATCTGCCTACGACCACATCACCGACGCAATCATTGCCCTGCTTGCCGACGGGGTCGTCCCATGGCGCCGACCGTGGATCTGCCAAGGGCCACGCAATCTGGTCAGTGGCCGTCCGTATCGGGGTATCAATGTATTGCTGCTTGCGGCCCAAGGGTACCCTTCCCCATGGTGGTTGACCTATCGCCAAGCACTCACCCTCGGTGGCACCGTGCGCGCGGGCGAACATGGCACCCAGGTGGTGTTCTGGCGACCGATCGATGCGCATGCACATCAGGATGACCCAGCCGCTCCGCGGCGCACGATGGTGGTGCGCACCTACACGGTCTTTCACATCTCCCAATGCGATCTTCCGCCTGAACGGATGCCCACGCTTGATCCGACCGGCGACGGCATTCCGCGGTGCGAGGAGATTGTGCGCCAACTCAACACCCCGCCGCGCATCATCACCGGCAGTGATACCGCCTGCTACCTCCCTGCGACCGACACTGTCTATGTGCCGCAGATGTCGGCGTTTGACACCCTCGAGCAGTACTACGCAACGCTTTTTCATGAACTCGGGCATGCCACCGGTCACCCCACCCGGCTCAATCGCACCGGGCTGGTCACACCTGCGCCATTTGGATCGACCGATTATTCGCACGAAGAGCTGGTTGCCGAGATGACCAGCGCATTTGTCTGCGGGAGCGCCGGGATTGCCCCGGCAGTACTCGAAACAAGCGCCGAATACATCGCGGGATGGCTTGCGGCAGTCCGCGCCGATCGCAGGCTGCTGATTCATGCCGCCGGCCAGGCCCAACGCGCCGCGGACTACCTTCTCGGGATCACCTCGAGTTATCCCACCCCAATCTCTGCGACAGACGTCCGCAATATGCCCACAATTCCACGCCCCGACGCGATGACACGCTAGTCTGCATATCCGTGTCGATCGATCCCGATACACAGCCCACTCCCGAGAACCCATCTCAGACGGCAACCCGATATTTCCGCACTCCGGCACGCCGTCGACGGTGGCCGTGGATTGTCGGCTACACCCTGTGGGGGATTCTCGGTGTGGCGCTTGCCATTGGATGGGGCGTCGATCGGGCCGCACAACACCTGATTGATCAAATCAGCCCGAACACCGCATCGGTCGCCGGTGCTCGCCAGGTGCTCGCGGCCACAACGGGTCCCGACACCACATTTGTGATCCTCGGGAGCGATCATCGCTCATGGATCCCAGGTGGTGGTGGCCTCTCGGACTCGATCGTGTTGGTCCATCTTAATCCACCAAAGAACCTCATCTCGATCATGTCGGTACCCCGCGATTTGGCAGTGACCCTGCCCGGGTATGCGGTCCCGCAAAAGGTCAACGCCGCCTACTCATACGGCGGACCCAAGCTCTCAATTCAAACGCTGCAGAACACCTTAGGAATCAAGATCAACCACTACGCGGTGGTGAGCTTCGCTGGGTTTTTCAAAATCGTGCAGCACCTCGGTGGGCTCTATACCCAAGTTGATCGGCAGTACTACAACCCGCTCGGCACAAGTTACTCGCCCATCGATATTCAGCCCGGATATCAGCGCTTAAATGGCAATGACGCGCTTGCATTTGCACGTTTTCGCCATACCGATACCGATATCGTGCGCGCCGCGCGCCAGCAGCAGATCATCCTTGATCTCAAGCGTCAGGCCAGTACACAGCTCGGATTCACCGATATCCCGCTGATTCTCGATACCGTTGGCGGGAGTATCGAGACCGATGTCAACTCGCTCTCGACCCTGACCAACATCGGTCAATTTCTCTTGAGCCTTCCACATGGGCGCATTTTTCACTCAACCTTGCAGGTGGGCTTTGCCACCATCGGGGGCGGCTCATATGACGTGGCCACACCGACGCAAATTGCCAACTCGGTCCAGGAGTTTTTGCATCCTGCGGGTGCTGCGACCCAAGGGATTACGCAGAAGCCAACGGCCCCATCAACCAGTGGGCCCGCCTCCACAACTCCGGCAATACCCACAACGGTGATCCCACCCAAGAGCGCACATGTGGTCATCCGTCCGAATGCGCTCCCGGCCGGATTGATTGTGGATCCCGCCCCCGCACAGGCACTTCGCGGGTTGGGCCAGGTCGGGATACCACTCCTGGTCCCGACATTGACCCAATCAAACTCCAGGCTTGACGTCACCGAAGTCCCGGTGCGCGCGTACAAGATCGAGGGCGGGCCCAATGGGGGCTGGCCATCGGTCGTTGCGGTCTTTGCGAACTCCATGGCCGCGGGAAGCTACTACGACGTCCAAGAGACGACGATGCCGGCACCTCCGGTGATGCAGAACCCCACGCGGGTCATCCGAACCGCTGGCCGGGTCTACGATCTCTTTCAAGACGGCAAGGTCTTGCGCTATGTCGGGTTTAATCAGAATGGCGTCTGGTACTGGGTCTCCAATAGCCTTGACGGAGTCCTGACCCCGGCGCAGATGGTCGCGATTGCCGCAAGCCTTCAGCCCGCGAGCGCACCGGTGCGCGCACCCCGCGGCGTGGGACTTTTGACAAAGGGTCTGTAACCGCACCCCCTCACCCGGCCGGTGGCGCCCATAGGTACTGACACATGCAGTGTCCGTGCCACATCCACCCCACCGATGCGCAATGAGCCTGCGCCTCGTCCTTGCCGTCTCGTGCGGTGTTGTCGTTGGTGTGCCGAGCCTGCTTGGCGCGGTTGCCATCACCGCGCTGGCCGGTGGGATCCCACCCGTCCACGTTGCCCAACCGCATGTCTGCGTGTCCGACCAGACGACCGCCGAAACCATCGACTCTTGGATCGTTCGGACCGCCCCGATGAGCCCACTCATCGGCACAGGACACGCGATAGTCACGATCGCGACCCCGGCGGGCGTCGATCCGCGCCTGATTGCCGCAATCGCACTGCAGGAAACCGGTCTTGGTATGACGGGCCTCGGTCCGTCGGTGCATAACCCCTTCGGACTCGGCCCGGGGATGGTGTTTTCGTCATGGCACGGCGCCATCACGATGGCCGTCTCTACGATCGCGGCAATGGCGGCGCGTGGCGCACGCACGATTCCGGATATCGCACAGATGTGGGCTCCAGTCGGAGCCCGCAATGACCCAACCAATCTCAATGCCAATTGGCCACGTGGGGTATCTGCGGCATTTGTCGCTCTCGGCGGCGACCCAGCGGCCGCGGTGGCGGGGCCTGGGACACACCGCGGTATCTGCACATCGACAACGAGGAATGTTCTGCCATGACATCGCTCGGTCAAGAAACGGTGAAGTTCGTTGGCGAGGCGCCCGAGGAGTCGTATCTTCGCGCCACACCCCCCGACCATACGACCCACACCATGCCACTCACCACTCCCGCACCCCCTCCCACACCCACACAACTCCGGCGCATCGATGAACTCTTCGCTGCCCATGGCGCCGCGCTGATTCGCGGCGCGCATGCCCTCACCCAGAACCGCACCGACGCGGAAGATCTTGTCCAAGAGGCTTTTTTGCGCGCACTTGCGCGATCCGAGGTCTTTGACGGGCGCACCGACGCAGAAGCTTTGGGGTGGCTGTGGATCGTGATGCGCAGGCTCTGGCGAGATCGTCGCAGCAGCGGCGCCGGTCGCACCGGCTTCATATCCCCAGAAGCAGAGGAGCGCCTGATTGATGACGCACCGGAGATCCCTGAGCAGGTGATGCGTGACTGGCAGATGGCAGTCGTGGCCGAAGGGATGGCCCGACTCGGACCGCGCCACCGCACGGCAATGGTGCTTTTGGGTCGCGGTCACACAGAGATTGAATCCGCGCAGATCGCAGGCGTCACGCGACGCACGATGCGCGAATGGCGGCGTGATGCCCGCCGGGCGCTCGGGCTCTTTGGCGAGCGTCTTGATGGTGGCCAGATCTGCGATCTCATGGAACGGCATCTGTCGGTCTACGCCGACAACGAATTGCCTGAAGGAAAACACCGCACCCATCTTGAGGCGCACCTGGCCCACTGTGCCCACTGCCGACAGTCACTTGAACGCACCCGCCGACAGGTTACACACCTCGCCGCGGCCCTTCCCGTGCTCGTGATCTCAGGCCCCGCCCTTGCACCCCACATCAACGACGCACCACTCCATCTGGGCGACGGCTTTGCCATCACCGGGCCACCCCGTGTGGTGATCGGCGGCCATGAGGGCCTCGTGCCCTACATCGAGGCGCATTGGCGCCTTGTCGCCTCCACCGCGATTCTCGCGCTCTCGGGATGGGCGCTGATCGCCCAGGCCTTTACGGGTCCGCATTCGGCGCATATTCCATCCCCACCACCCGCCACCCCTGTCGCCCGTACGACCAGCACCCACCCACGAGCGATGCACCAGACAGCACCGCCACGACAGGTGCAATCCGCACCTTGGCGCATCATCTCCACCCCCATCCGCACATCGCTCGCACCGAGCACCTCGGCCACCACGAACTGCACGAGTGCGGCGTGCCTGTTTGGACCATGACCACATCACACCGCACCATCATCTGCCTTGCCGCAACACTTGGCGTCGCCACGATCGCAGCGGTTGCCAGCGCCGCATCAGGGGCCCTCGATGATCTGGGAAGCCAAGCATGGCAGTCGGCCACCACCAGTGGGTTTGCGATCTCGAGCCCCACGATGATCACCGCACCCGCCGGCACCTATAGCTCGGGCTCACGGGCGGGAATGAGTTGGTGCACCCCGTATGCCCAAAGTTCCATCCAAAGCGCCCTCGTCACGGCAACCCGCAACCAGGCCGCAAGCCCAGTCGCACTCACCACAGGACCCAACCCCGATGGATCGGGTGGCACGAGTACCCCCGATACGGCACTCACGAGTGGCGTCTCTGGCACCACGGTGCCGATCACTGCGAGTGGGAGTGCGTGCGTTGGCGCCGCGATCATCCAACAAAGCATTGCCACAAGTCCCGCCCGGAGTTGGACCCTGAAACTCGGTGATGTCGTGCTCAATGACCTTGAAGGGCCTGCGGTGTCAGGGCTCATCGTCGGTGGCCCGCACACGAATGGGTGGTACACGGGCCCCGTGACCATCGAATGGCAGGCATCAGACAATGCGCTCCTTCGTGGCACCACCGGGGTGCAGATCTCTGCCGGGCCAAGCGTCGATCTTGGCGATGCCCCCGACAACACCACCCTTGTCACGACGCTTGATCCCGGAGCTGACGGGCCGCATATCATCACCGCCTATCGCACCGGCGCAGGGGGATGGGCGACGGCCACCACCGACATGTCAATCAACGTTGACCGCACCGCGCCAAGCGTGCCGCAAGTACTTGTTCAGCCATCGAGTGCTGGCCCCGTGAGCATCACCACCTCGGGGTCGAGTGATGGGGCAACCGGCAGTGGGGTCGCTCGGATCGATCTCTCGATCGACGGTGGTCTGACCGTTCTCGCGTATCCTGTCCTCTCATTCCCCGGGACCTACGAGGTCGAAGCCCGCGCAGTTGATGTCGCCGGGAATCGGAGCGCCTGGAGTGCCCCGACGACACTCACCGTTGCCCCATTGGGCGGAAGCCCGGGATCCACCCCCGCAAGCGCGGGCGGCAGACCCGACCCCGGCGCCGTGCTGCACCTTGCAGGCACAACGGTTGATGGCCATATCCCCAATGCCAATGCCACATGGAGCCTCACACACACCTATGGCTCGCGCTTTCTGGTGACCGGCACCATCGCCGATGCACTTGGCGTCGGCGCACCCCAGACACCTGTACTCATCAGCGATCTCAACGGTATCCTCGCAACGACGACCACCGATCTGGGCGGCCACTTCTCACTCATCGTCCCCGTGCGCCGTTCATCAGATCTCACACTGAGCGCAACCGGCGGAGGGCTCCTGACGGTGAGTGTCACGATGCGCCCGGTGATCACGTTGACTGCGCGCGAGCAACGCGCCATTCATCACGCCCCTCTCCCATTGGCACGTCATCGCACGATTGTGCTGTCGGGGACGGTGCAGCCTGCGGCGATACTTGCCGGACAATCGCTCGCACTCGAATACCGGCTGGGTCGCAATTGGTTACCGCTCGGGCTTCCCACGACCATCGCAGCGAATGGAAGCTGGCGCACGTCCTACCCGCTCACGCGCCCCGGGCGCGCGGTCATTACCGTGCGGGTCGCGATCCGGAGCGCGCCCGGACTCCCCTTTGCCGGCGCGGTGAGCCCGGCCGTGCGCGTGGCCGTGCACTAGATGCGCGACGTGCGTGCGTGTTTCGCGTCATTGTGGAGTTCTCCCTCCCGCTCGTCCGCCGCACGACCGATGCGCGACGGCCCCAGCAATGCGAGCGGGACGACACCAATCCCGTCGGCACGCCGATAGGCATCGGCCCCCGTGGTCAGCACGATGGCATCAAGTACATCATCACCAATGTGCTCGTTGCGCCAGTGCAGGTGGTGTACGTCGCGCTCGGCCACCGTTGCCGACAACGTGACCTCGATTGCAACGGTTTTCCCATCCCCACGGATCGCAATGAGATCACTCTCATGGTCACCACCCCGGGTGCGCACATGGCCGACGCTCGCTTCGGCTGCGTGTGCGAACACTCAGACACGCTGCGTCACCAGTGATTCACGCTGCTCGCGATGGACCCACGAAATACAACTTGGGCACACCTCGTGTTGTTTCTGACCCCCTCATCGTGGGACTCATCCCCATTTCGTGGGTACATCGCCACGTCATGGCGAAACCCGAGAAGGAGATCTGTATGCAGCACACCCGACGCATGCTGTGTCTGCTCGCTGTTTCGGTGGGCACAATCGGCGCATCCGTTGCCACCGCGGCGCCCATCACCGCATCACCCGACCCAACGGCACTCCCCGACACACAAAAACTCCAACAGCTCATTAATGGGGCGTACGCCTGGGCGCTGATCGCGGTGTTTGCTGCATTGATCGTGGCTGCGGGAATGTGGGCCTGGGGGGCACAGGCCAATAATGTTCGCGCCACCAGTGATGGGCGGCGAGGAGTCATCGTTGCCCTCGTTGCGGCACTTGTCCTGGGTGCTGCACCGACGCTGGCCAATTGGGCCTACGGCTTCGGGCGGTGAGCGACATGCGACGCATACTTTTGATTGCAATGGCGGGGCCGGCACTGATTGCCGCAGCGGTCCTGGTGATCTTCGCGCTCGCAGGATGTCTTGTTGTCCTGGCCCAGGCCACCCATTGATGTGCGGGACACGCAGATCGCAACAAATGGGGTGTGCCTACCCGCACGCAGATTCTGTCGCACGTCGTATGCGACGCTTTGTCTCTGGAGCGCATCGGCGCACGCGAACGTCGCCAAAAATGACATGAGAATTATTTCCTTGTGATGCTGTTGGTGCGGTAATGATCCGAACGCCGATGCAGATGCATGTGCCAGGGGGCGGGAGTTCGTTACCGCATTCATCGTCTCGCGCGGATGCGACGTGAATCGGGTCGCGACGGCCCAACGCAGGCGGGAGGTCGTGGCGCGATGTGGGGGCGCCCGCCCGCCTCGAGCCCTCCGCCGTATCACGTCACGCAACGCGGGGCAGTGCGTGCGCACCTCGATACAGGTGGTGGCGCCAGACAAGGGGTGACCGGTGACGTTGTGCGCGCGACCAATCTGGTGAGGGTGGATCACCGTCACAGAGTGGTCTCGGTGTCACGGACCGTTGGCTCTCCACCCCCTCAGCCTGCGCCCCGCCCCCATCTTTGCGTGTGTACCGCCGAATCCAGGCGAGACATACAAGGAGCGACAGATGCACCACCACACACCGATTGCGACGCCCCCGCCTGATGCGGCAATGGCTTCGCGCACCGCGCCAAACTCGGTGCACGAATGAGTCTGTGCACCCTCCCCGGAGTCGGCGGTCTCTGCCACACCATCACCGCCCCCGTCGCGGCAGCGACGGGAACCCTGACGACCGGTGTATTGACTGCGACGCGTGATGCGGTGATCTCGGCATGTGTGTGGGTCGTCACCCAAGTGATCACCGCCACAGCAGATACCACCCACGCCAATCTGACAAGCACCGCAATGAGTACCCATTACGCGCTGATGGCACGTATCGGGATGCTCGCCACCTTGCCCCTGCTCTTTCTGGCCGTCCTCACCGGCGCACTTCGCGGAGATCTCACAGCGGTGCTGCGCTCCATTGCGGGCGCACTCCCGGCAGCAGCGCTCTTGACACTCATCGCCGTGCAGATCACCCAAACGCTTGTCGATGTCATCGATGGGCTTTCCACGAATCTCATCACGCTCGGACCCAACCCGGGAACCGCCATCGGCCATGCGATACCCGCGGTCTTGGGGGGAACGCCCATTCCGCTTGTGATCGGGATCCTTGTGGGGATGGCGGCGATTTGTGCGGCGCTGTGTATTTGGTGTGAGCTGATTGTGCGCTCGGCGGCAATTGAGATCGCCGTGATGTTTTTACCCCTTGCCTTTGCGGGGATCATCTGGCCCACCACCGCGCGGTATGCCCGCCGGCTCGCCGAAATTCTTGGGTCGTTGGTGTTCTCAAAACTTGTGGTTATCGGGGTGGTGAGTCTTGGGATCTCAGAACTTGTCTCGGGAAACATCTCTGGGGTGCTCGCCGGTACCGCAATGCTCGGCCTTGCGGCATTCGCCCCCTTTGTGCTCCTGTCACTGATCCCGATCGCCATTGATGCCGGACACCTCGGCAATCACCGGCGCCAATCGATGTCGGTCACCCAGGTGCATCAGCAGGCGACCCAGCACACACAACTGTTGATGCACATGCCCGCCACCCGGCACACCCTGCACATTCGTCCGACGACAGGTGCGCGCGCATGACGACCCATCGACGCACCGTCCACTTTGGCGCGATCCGCGATGGGTCATCACTCGGCGGGCTTGCCTGGCGACAACTCGCGGTGCTCGTTCTCGCGGGACTGTGGGCCCTTGTTGGCACCCGCATCATTGGCGGCACGTTTGGTGGGATCCTCGGCATCGCGGGAGCGGGGGTGCTTGGCGCAGGGGCGCTGATGCGCCCGGCAGGCCGCCTGCCGATTGATTGGCTGGCAATCGGTGTTGGGTATCTCACCGCACGCATCCGCGGTGCGCACCGGCACGCCCACACCCCGACGCACTCACAACTCGTCGCGCCCGCCCATCTCGGCGCCACCTGCATCATCGCCGTCCCGAGCGCGAGTGGTGAGATCGGGCTTATTCTTGACCAGAGGCGTCTGATTGCCGTGCTCGTGCTGTCCCCGAATCAATGGATGCTCTCCTCCCACTCCGACGCCGATGCCGCTCGTGCACGCTGGGGCGCGATTCTCACGCGCTGCGCGCAACCCGGATCTGCCATCACACGCCTGCAGTGGACCGCCACCAGTCACGGACTCGGCGCTGTGGCGCGCAGCCGCTACATCGATCCGGCGCGTGCAACCGATCGCGAATCGGTTGCGCGGTATCTCTCGGTCGTGGATGCCACCGCCCAGACCGCACGTGCATATGCGATCACCCTGGCGATTGCGATCGACTGTCCGCGCCGGGGAGGTGTCGATACCCACGCCACCACCCTGATCGATGCCGCCCGCACCCTCCGAGGAGACATCCGGGCAGCCGGACTCGGGGATGCCACACTCGCCACCCCGACCGATCTCGCCACCCAATTGCGGATCGCCCACGACCCCACCCAGCGTGACGGCGCCACCGACTCCCCCCACGCCCCCGCTCCCGTGACACCAACACCTGATGGGTGGGCGCCGATGGCCCATGAGGCCTCCTGGGGATCGGTGCGCTGTGATGGGTCATGGCACACCGTCTTTTGGATCAGCCAATGGCCACGTGGTGAGGTCGATCCCGACATCCTCGCGCCCCTGGTGATCGATGGCACGAGCGACCGGACAGTGAGCGTGGTGATGGCGCCCCAGGATCCCACCCGCGCGCGTCGCGATGCCGAACGCCAGCGGACACAAACCGATGCCGATGATGATCTGCGCGCGCGCACTGGATTTATCGGTTCCATCCGCCGCACGCGCCAGCGCGATGCGATCTCTACCCATGAGCGCGAACTCGCCGATGGCCACGCCGGCTACCGGTTTACGGGATATGTCGCAGTGAGCGCAGCGTCAGAAGAATCTCTCGCCGTTGCCGCAGAGGATGTGACCCATAGTGCACACAAGGCCCAGTGCGAGTTGCGCCGACTGTGGGGCGAACAACTCGCAGGGCTTGCCGCCACGCTTCCCTTGTGTCGGGGGATCTAGATGCCACGACGCCCACGCATCGAGGCCCGCACGCTGTCGACCGCACAACTCTCTGCGGTCCACCCATTTTTTGCCGGCGACACCCTTGATATAGGCGGGGTCCTTGTGGGATGCGATGCGATCACCGGTCGGCCAGTGGCCGTGGATCCATGGCGCCTCTATCACAAGGGCATCATCACCAACCCCGGGATGGTGGTTGTCGGAAATGTCGGGGTCGGCAAAAGCGCACTGATCAAGACCTATGTCAGCCGCCACGTGGCCGCCGGGCGCAGTGCCGTCATTCTTGATCCCAAGGGCGAATACGACGCACTCGCCCGCGCCCACAATGTCACCCCACTCGCCCTCGCCCCTCATGGCGCGCTGCGCATCAACCCCCTTGATCCGGCGCTCGATCTCGATCGCCAACAGGCCCTTATCGGTGCGCTCATGACGCTGGGGCTCGGGCGTCCCCTGACCCCGACCGAGCACACCGGGTGCGTCGTGGCATGCCGCCGTGCCCGCGGCACGACTCTGCATGCACTCCTCGAGATACTTCGCACCCCACCGCCTGAGATGGCCTCGCAACTCGGGCTCACGCGTGCGGCATGCGGCCCGGCACTTCGTGAATGCGCACTCGCTCTTGGGCGCCTTGTCGATGGGGAGCTCTCGGGGATGCTCGATGGTCCGACATCGGATGAGATCAACCTCGATGCCCCGCTTGTGGTGTGTGATCTCTCACGTATCCGCCACTCACCCGCCTTGGCGCTGGTGATGGCATGTCTGTGTGCATGGCACGAACAACATGTCATCGCCCACCCCGCACAACGCATCCTGGTGATTGATGAGGCCTGGGCGCTGATCGCACATCCGGCGACAGCGGAGTTCTTTCAGCGTTCCTGGAAACTCGCCCGTGCGATGGGGGTACACAACATTCTTATCGTCCATCGCTTTGGGGATCTTGGCGCAGCCGGGGATTCAGGAACGAGAGTGCAGGCAATTGCCGATGGGCTGATCGCCGATTCACAACTTCTTGTTGTGATGCGCCAATCCCATACCGATGTTGCACACACCCGAGAGCGCGTCGGGCTCTCCGAACGCGAGACAGAACTTGTCACTCACCTGCCTCGTGGATCGGCGCTTTGGCATATCGCAGGCACCCGCCTCGTGGTTGCGCATGTCATCGCCGACGGTGAGGCCGCTCTCATCGACACCGACCATGCCATGCGCACACGACCCGCACAGGCGTTGAATTCCTCATGCACCACTCAATGACACTCATTGTCGTTGGCCTGGTGGCAGGTGCGGCGATGCTCATCTGGCACCTGTTGTACCGTGCGGGTCCGCCCACGCGCAATGATGCGCGTTTTGCGACCCGCCGCGACCTTGCTGGGCTTGTGTCACGGCACCCGGTGCCGGGGCGCATCAGCTTGGGCAGTCGCGGGCGACGCATCCTCTCACTCGAGCCGCGTCACTCATTACTGGTCATCGGGCCGCCCCAAACCGGCAAGACCGCAGGGCTTGCGATCCCCGCGATCCTGGAATGGCCAGGGCCGGTACTTGTCACCTCGAGCAAACCCGATGTCCTTGGTGCAACGCGCGAGATCCGCGCGACACGCGGGGAGGTGATGGTCTACGACCCACATGGGGCATCGACGATCGGGTGGTCGCCGCTGCATGGTGCACGTACCTGGGAGGGGGCCTTGGCGGCGGCACACGCATTGATGGCAACGAGCCACGGTACGACGAGCCAGACGCGAGACTTTTGGTACGACGCCGCCGAGGGCATCCTTTCGCCGCTTCTCCTTGCTGCCGCGCACTCAGGCGATATGGCGAGGCTTGTTGAGTGGATGGACCGCGGAGAAGACGCCGACGCTGAAGTAACTCAGATCCTCACCACGGTCGATGCCCCGCTTGCCCAATCCGCCTGGCGTGGGCTTGTGGCAATGGACCCGCGTACCCGATCAGGGGTCATCGCCACGCTGCGCACGGTACTTGGGGCCTGGTGGGACCCGCATGTGCTTGGTGCCGCCCGCCCCGAGCTCGTTCCGGAGCGCCTGGTCTCAGGGGCGCACTCGCTCTATTTGATCGCCCCCACCCACGCCCAAGCGCGCTTGGCCTCAATCTATGGCGCGATCGTCACCGAGATGACCACAGGGGTCTATGCCCGCCATATGGCAACGGGCACACCGCTTGATCCACCCCTCTTGGTGGTACTCGATGAGGCGGCACACATCGCCCCCGTACGCGAGCTCGCGATGCTTGCCGCCACCGGCCCCGAGCCCGGGATTCAGCTGGTCACAATCTTTCACGATCATGCCCAAATCGCTGCGATCTATCGCGAGCGCGCCGCATCGGTGATCGCCAATCACCGTGCGCGGATGTTTCTGCCCGGAATCGGTGATCCACGAACGCTCACAGAGGTCAGTCGCGCACTTGGTGAGACGAGCTCGTTGCGCACCACCCACCACCGCGCGCGTACCGGCAGGTCAACCACCACCCAACCTGAGCGCCAGCCACTTATGAGTGCAGATGCGATACGCCAGCTCCCCGCTGGGCGGGCGCTTGTGGTGTACGGGTCGCGGCCTGCGGTGGTGGTTGCCTTGAGGATGTGGTTTCAGGCAGGCGGCGGCCTGGGATTCGCGCGGCTACGGCGCAGATACGCCACTCGGTAATGGCCAGACAAACTCATTGGACCCCAGCGGTGCCTGCCCCTTGCTCTCGCGCCATGAGCTGTAATTCTCGGCCCAATCGCGATGCCAGATCACCTGTTGCGTGTGCAAGGCATCGGGCGAGATCGACTGCACCTGATCGGGATACTGCCCTGCGAGTGCCGCAAGCACCGCAAGCGAGGCAATGACATCGGCGCCGGCCTCGTGGGCGTCTGCCAATGGCACCCCGTAGGTCGCAGCAAGGGCTGAGAGGGTGCGCGCACCCCGTCGGTAGCGATCGACGGCGCGATCGATCACCAGGATGTCAATGACCGGTCCATTCCAGCCGAGATCCATGAGCCCGCACCCATCAAGTGCGCGACCGAGGCAGTCAATGATGGTGAGGTCATATTTGAGATTCATCCCGACGAGTGGAATCCCAGCGGCAGACGCCCCCACGATCTCGCTCCGGATCAGATTGACTGCGGCATCGAGCGTGATGTGGGGACGTGTGGCAAGGGTCTCGGCGGTAATCCCATGCACCGCGCTCGCCCCTTCGGGGATCGGTACCCCAGGGTCGACAAGCCCAGAGAGCTCACGCGTTGCGTCGCCATTTTCTGACCACACCAGCGAGTACGAGACCGGTCGGGCGAAGAAGGGATCGGTACCTGTGGTTTCAAGGTCAAACCCCACCACGGGCCCTGTGACCCAGTTGCCCATATCGGCGTTCATTACTCCCCCTTGACGCAGTACATGTGCACCGCACGCACCTGCGTTCCCATTTGATCGCGACGCGGACCCGCATCCACCAATCCCGCCACACAGAACGTTCCCAAACACCCCGGACGGCCGACGCCTGTGACCGAGTGCTTCTGACCGCAGATCGTCGTAGGCTTACGCAATCACCTCCGGAGGGCACCTATGGGCATGTACCTGCGCAAGACCAAAAAAATCGGAATCCTCAACATCAATATGAGTAAGTCCGGCATCGGGTGGAGCGTTGGCCCACGGGGAATGCGCATTGGCCATGGCCCGCGAGGCACCTATGTACGTGGCGGCCGTGGGCCGATGCGCTACCAAAAGACCCTGAAATCCTCGAGCCAGACGCAGGCCAAACGCGTAACGGCCCCACAGGTAACGCCCTCGTCCGCGACCCCAAAAGCCCCTCGTACCAAAAGTCGCGCCCGGCTCTTTCTTTTCATTGCCGTTGGCTGCCTGGTGATCGGGAGTGCGAACAAATCGGTGAGCGCATTTCTTCTCATCGGGATTGCGTTGCTTGTCGCATCAGCGGTGATGGCGGTGAAAGAACTTCGCACGGCAAAGCGAGCCGCACACGCATTGGTCGAGA
Organism: uncultured Actinomycetes bacterium; assembly: GCA_903896045.1. GTDB lineage: Bacteria > Actinomycetota > Thermoleophilia > Miltoncostaeales > Miltoncostaeaceae > CAITWD01. The sequence continues at coordinate 1,879 of CAITWD010000034.1, read as the reverse complement.
CGCAACCCACAACCGAGCCGGTACAGCCGGCAGAAGTCACGCCCGCCCCAATCGTGAGTGCCCCGCAGACGCCCAGTTCGGTGACGACAATTCTTGATGCGGCAGTCACGGACATCACCGCGTGGAACGCATCGAGCGATGATCACCCGATTCATATCGACGGAGCGCACCTTATTGTCGGAGACGACAATATCTTTGAAATCAAAGGCACCTGCGCGCAGGGAGCACCGATCTATGTGCGTGGTGATGCGACCCGCACCCGTTGGGACGCAACACCTGATCCCGCAACAGGACATATTCAGATCCTTGCGACGGGTATTGACCCACCCAACCGTCGTTGCGCCATGACACTTACCGATACGAATGCAGCCGAACACGTTGCGCTTTTGACGCGGCTCGGAGTTACATAACATCTCGAGATTACTGAGGTAGTGTAGGCGCCTCGGGACGGGTTCGAGTGACCATCATCACCCTTTCATCTCGTATCGATCAGCAACGAAACGTGTCGCGCATGTCTCATCGCATTCGCTCGTAACGAGTAAACGACATAGATAAATGGATCACGATGTTCACGCCGTACCTGAGATATATCACAGCGACCAAAAATTACCTGTGGTACGTAATCTATGGCCAGGTTTGCAATTTCTCCCGCATGTCACCTTCCGCGCTCCGCTGACGCCCCACTCAACGAAAGGCACCATGGCATCACTCACTGACAGCATCGCCGAGCAGGGCACCATCCCGTGGGTCTACTTGAATATGAACGGCCGTATCGGGCGCCAGGCCTACTGGCTCTCGCTGATCGCAAACTCAGTTGTGGTCTTCGCGCTGAGCTTTATTGGTTCAAGCTTTCTGGACATCGTGGTAGGTCTGCTGTCGGTCTATGTGACAATCCACGTCACCGGTAAGCGCTTTCATGACCGCGGCAAATCCGCCTGGTGGGTGCTCCTTGGATTGATCCCACTGATTGGGGCGATCTGGATCCTGATTGATGCGGGCATCCTCAAAGGCACACCCGGTCCGAATGCGCATGGGACTGCAACGGTGAAGACCCCCTTCGGCTGAGCGTCGAGGGGGTAGGCGACGCCCCGCTCAGCAGGGCGTCGCGCGCGGGCTTAACGAATGCCCGACCCAAACGCCGACAGGCAGACGACGTGCTCATCCCGAATGAGGCCGGTCCCGACGATGCCGTCGTCGTGGCCAAGGACAACGCATGTACCGATCTCAGCAGGAGCAACCTCTGCCGGCTTGCTCTGTGCGACCGCATCCATAAACACCGAGACAACCCCCGGTGACATGCTTGCTCCGTCAGCGTAGGACAGCGCATCGATGAGCGCTCCGGCGAGAAGCTTCGGGTAGATCTCGGCAAACACATCTGGCCGTGAGACCACATGCATCGCCACCGGGACCCCACGCATCCCAAAGACCACCCCACACTGCTCCTCACCCAGCGGAAACGCACCGATGTGGGCCGCGATGTGCGTGTCATGGGCTGCGATGAGCGCATGCAGCCCACGGTCATCGGCGTTCGGGTCGCATCTCATCCGTACGTCACTGATCCCACGATCGACAAGATCTTGGGTATCGGTGCGCCAGCCGCTGTTTGCGGTGATGTGTGCACTGATCACGCGTTGCACGCTCGGTGGGGATCCATATGGGCCCGCAAATAAGACATCATCACCCGTCTCGGTGAGAGGAGCACTCGCAAAGGTCATCGCAATTGCGGCGCCCCCGCCCGGCACAAGTACGGGGTGACTGATGATGCGGTCGCAAAACCCGCCCGTCGCGATTGTTCCGGGTGTGATCAAAAGATCTGCCGCCGCGGGGTTGTCGACGACAATCTCTGACAGTCGTGCGACACCCCCGACTTCATATAAGT
>CAITWD010000033.1 GCA_903896045.1 uncultured Actinomycetes bacterium | reverse complement strand
GCGGGCAGATCCATACCACCAGCATGATTCGCGGATGCCGACCAATAGCCAGATGTGTTGCGGGGCTGCGTGGGCAGGCGCTTTTGACGCTCACCGGAACACGGTCAGTGGCCGCAGAGCGGTCACAAGAGTTGTCATTGTGGGTGACACAACGCACGATCGCGACCAGATGTTGCTTGCCTCACGACGGACGGCATAGGAGACTACGTTGTGATGGCTCGGGTGGCCGACGGGACGGTGGATATCGCCGATGCGTGGAGGCGGTACGGGTCTCTGAGTTCACAAATATTGTTCATTGTCGGTATAGAGGAGACACGTCATGGCTGATTCCACCCACAACATCGGGGGGTCGCACGCCAATCCAGATCATGTGCCCGTGGCGACCGAAGCGGTCGAAGGTCGCGTGTTTCCCCCATCTGCAGCGTTTGTGGCCGCATCGGCAATCACCGACCGCAGCATCTACGCGCGTGCGACAGAAGATGTCGAGCAATATTGGGCCGATGAGGCATCCAAACTCGAATGGATGACGCCGTGGACGGACGTCCTCGATCAATCACGGGCACCCTTTTATCGCTGGTTTGTCGGTGGCAGGTTGAACATCTCGGTGAATTGCCTCGATCGTCATCTGCTCGAGCGCGGTGATCGCGTCGCCTACCACTGGGAAGGCGAGCCGGGCGAAACAGAAGCCATCACCTATTCCGACCTGCATCAGCGGGTCTGCCGGATGGCAAATGCGCTGCGGTCGATGGGCGTCACAAAGGGCGACACGGTCGCGATTTACATGGGCATGGTGCCCGAGCTTCCCGTCGCGATGCTGGCCTGTGCACGGATCGGCGCGCCACACACCATCGTCTTTGCGGGATTCAGCCCGACGGCGATTGCAGATCGCATCCAAGATCTCGGCTGTACCACGGTCATCACCCAAGATGAGGCCTGGCGCCACGGTCGCACGATCGAGTTAAAGGCGGCCGTTGATGAGGCGCTTGTGAGCTGCCCATCGGTGGTGCGCACGATCGTGGTCAAGCGCACCGGGAATCCTGTCGAGTGGGTCGAGGGACGTGATCACTGGTACCACGATGTCGTCGCCGATCAGCCGAGCGAGTGCACCCCTGAGCCAATGGATTCCGAAGACCCGCTGTTTGTGCTCTATACGAGTGGGACGACCGGTAAGCCCAAGGGGATTCTGCACACCACTGCCGGGTATCTGGTCGGCGTCTCAACGACCCATCGCCAAGTCTTCGATCTGCATGACGATGATGTGTACTGGGCCGCGGCGGACATTGGCTGGATTACCGGACACAGCTACATCGTCTACGGGCCGCTGGCGAATGGCGTGACGAGCATTCTCTATGAAGGAGCCCCGGGTACTCCCGCCAAGGACCGTATCTGGGACATTGTTGAGCGCTATCGGGTCACCATTTTGTATATGGCCCCGACCGCGATTCAAACCTTTATCAAGTGGGGCGTTGAGCACCTCGAAGGTCACGATCTCTCATCGCTGCGACTCTTGGGCTCTGTGGGTGAGCCGATCAAACCCGAAACGTGGTCGTGGTATCACACACACGTGGGCCACGGCCGTTGTCCGATTGTCGATACGTGGTGGCAGACAGAAACCGGCATGATCGCGATCGCCCCGCTCCCGGGCGCAATCGCCGCAAAAGCGGGTTCCGCAACGCTGCCGATGCCGGGAATGCGGGCGGACATCATCGATGAGCAGGGGGTGAGTCTTCCTGCCAACACACCGGGTTTGCTGGTGCTCGATGGGGCATGGCCGGCGATGATGCGGACCCTGTGGGGCGATGATGAGCGCTATCTCAAGGCCTACTGGTCGCAGTATCCGGGTCGCTATCTAGTCGGCGATGGAGCGCTGCGCGATGATGACGGTTATATCTGGCTTCTGGGTCGCATCGACGATGTGATGAATGTCTCAGGCCATCGTCTCTCGACGGTCGAGATTGAAGCTGCGCTGGTGAATCATCCCGCAGTCGCCGAGGCTGCTGTGGTGGGCCGTGAGGACCCAATAACAGGACAGGCAGTCGTCGGCTTTGTGACGCTCAAAGTCGGTGCGAACGGGGGCGATGAGCTGGTCGCTGAACTTCGCGAGCACGTCGCAACCCAGATCGGTCGCTTTGCACGGCCGGCGTCAGTGATGATCATCGATGAACTTCCCAAAACCGGATCGGGCAAGGTCATGCGTCGCTTGCTGCGCGACATCAGCGAGGGACGTGCCCTTGGCGATGTGACGACACTCACCAATTCGTCTGTGTGCGCCGACATCGCCGCACAATCCCGGCAGCCCACGCCGATGGAGGATCCACTCGATGGGGCCTTTACATGGCTGGCTCGGCCCACGGGCCCAGAGGAACCCACCCCTGGGATGTGTTTGATCTGTGACCACGGGGCCGACGGATCATGGACACCCACCGTGCAAGAGGTCCATAGAGATGGTGGCAACTGCCCGGTGTGCCAAATGCTGCGTCAAAAAGAACGGGCCGAGGCAGCGAATATCTCATAAGGATTTCGCCTCGGGGTTCGGGATTGGCGGTCGTCAACGTGAACGCCAAGAAATCGGACCTCGGGGCGAGGTGTCGCAGCGCCACGAGATACCGCGCAGTTCGCGTCGCGTTAGGCGAGGGCGCTCGTTGCAGCCAATGCCGCGATCAACCAGCAGATCGTGCGTACAGCGTGTATTCGACGAAGTCGCCTGAGTACACGAGCGCTTCGCGCGTCGCTGAGTTGACGGTGCAGATCAACGGCAAAAAACGCAGTGACCGCGATGGCACTCACAGCACCAATCACGGTGACCCACCAGGCGATCTGCGTATCTGCTCGCCCAAACCAGCACACCAGACCGATGATCTGAGCAAACCAGGCGCCACCGACGGCCCATGAGATACGAGCACTGTGGTGATCATGAAAGGTTACCCACTCAGCGTCGCCAACACGCGCAAAGGACGGATAGGTCACAAGTCCGACCGTCACGCTGAGTCCAACGAGATACCAGCTCGCTGCCACGGTGACCAACAATCCAAGATGCATCATCGAGACCTACGACTGACGCACGGGGCCATGCGCATCCTGCGCACGAGCTCCTGGAGACATCCGCGCCCACGCGTCAGCACGTCTGGGATGCAGCGTCGTACTCAGGGCAGGTGTGTGGGCATGCACGTCGCAACGTTATCGCGAATCAACTCCCGCCACCGCCACGACGCGCCCGATCAGCGCCTGGCCACTCACGGCCAGGCGCTGATGCGGTGGCGAGTCTCAATCATCGGAACTCGGACTCGTTACGGAAGCGCGCAGGTACCGTTCGCCCCTGTTGGGTACGACTCCGGCGACGCGACGGGCGTCTTGGCGACCACCTTCTGGACCTGCCTGATGTACGAGCGAGTTGTCGGGTTTAGTGACAATGTGGTAACTGCCTGTTGCGCACCGGCATTAAATGACGCCAATGAGTCCGGTGATGCGTTCACAAACTCCACGCCACAGTTGGCAATGTCTTGCGACTGATTGAGGCCTTGCGCTGCGGCTGCACCAATTCCATATGCGGTGGTGTCACGAGCGGCGGTCGCCAACACGTGACGAGCCGCGGCGGAGAGATGCGAGAGGAAGCGCTGATTGAATGTGATCGCCCCGGCGTAGGGCCACATCACTTCGTTGTTCATGAAGTATCCGGTTTGGCCTGTGGGCACATTGCCGAAACCGACGCCGACGCCGCCATTGCCCACACCACCGTAGAGCTTGAATCCGGCGATCACCGATGGGGTTGCATCCAGTCCTTGAATCGCCCCGCTCTTCATCAGGCTGGCGACGCCACCAACTGGCACCGGGTATGGGATTGCGCCCATGCCAAACATGCCCTCTTCAGCAACAAGTGATGTCGAGGTGCGCATGGTGAGTCCAGTCAAGCTTGCCGGCTGACGTGCTGCGACAACATATGGGTGGCGCAAACCGGCGTCGATGAAACCGAGTGCACGAACGTTCTTGGCCTGCGTGTGTGCGCAGTCCAGCATCGATTGACCAATGGGGCCAACAAACACCTTGGTCTCAAGGGGCGGGCTGCTGATCAACCCAGGCGCTTGAATCGCCATAAAGCACGACAGACCTTGCTGATCCCAGACTCCTGTGGAGATACCTGCGGCGACATAATTGTTTGCCGAGTTTGCTGAGTTCACAGTGATGCTCTGCGTGCTATGAGAGCGCACATTGGTGAGCAATCCCACCTCGGTAGTGAGGTATCCACCTTGCAGGGTGACGGTGATTTTTCCGCCCGACAGCGCAGCGACCCGTTGCTGGAAGAATTGAAGATCCAGACCAAAACCGCTGGTGACACCCCCTGATACGTAGGGAATCGTGAGTGCAAGCGGGGCAATCCCCGTGCCTGGCTTCGGATGCGCTTTCACTGTCGCGTGGGTACTTTTGGAGCCATCACTGCCGCTGGTTGCGACTGCATAACCGGTCAATGCAGTTGCCGCAACCGCCACGACCGCCACGCCAGCAACACGACGCAGCACGCGCGAATATCTCATCGGGAGGCCTTCTCTCGGGGGTGGAGCGAATGTTTACCCGCCCAGTTAATGTGATGTGTGACAAAAAGCAACAACCGCGTACGGTCAGTACCGAGGCACCTACGGGCTCCTCGCGCCGCGCGTAGCGCAATGGTCAGCCCGACCGCGCAATCGGATGCATCAGGTAGGCGTCGACACACGGCCCCGCGACGATCAACCCACACCCTCATTTTTGACGCGCAGTCACGGATGCACACTGGCTGCATTGGTCCCGCATCAATCGTTACGCGCCAGCAATTGTCGAGCCTGCACACCACGCAGCGCCACCACGCCACCGTCCGCACTCAATGGGCAGTGGCGTGGTGATCGCTCCGAGTTAGGCGAGATCAAACCGATCGAGGTTCATGACTTTGTCCCATGCTCCCACGAAGTCGCGCACGAATTTCTCGTCCGCATCATCAGAGCCGTATACCTCTGCAATCGCACGCAGCTGGGAGTTCGATCCAAAGACAAGATCGACACGACTCGCGCTCCACTCCGGTGTACTGCTGGAGGCGGCGCGCCCACGGAAGGTCGCATTCGTCGCATCGGTCGGTTCCCATTCGAGATCGAGATCCAACAGGTTGGCAAAGAAATCGTTGGTCAATTGCCCGGGACGTGTCGTCAAAACCCCAACCGTCGATTGCACGGTGTTGGCACCGAGCACTCGCAGGCCACCGATAAGCACCGTCATTTCTGGGGCCGTCAGGGTCAACAAGTGGGCGCGGTCCAATAACAACTCTTCTGCAGTCTGGGACTGCTGAGTGCCCAAGTAATTTCTAAAACCATCGGCCCGAGGCTCAAGTACTGCGAAGGAGTCGACATCGGTCTGGTCTTGGGTTGCGTCGGTACGACCCGGGCGGAATGGCACCGTGATCGGGTGGCCGGCATCGCGTGCCGCCTGCTCAATCGCCACACCACCACCGAGGACGATCAGATCGGCAAGTGACACCGCCATACCATCGGTACGCGAGGCGTTGAACTCGCCGTGCACCTTCTCGAGGACGCCGAGAACCGCGGCAAGCTCAGTTGGGTTGTTGACCGGCCAATCCTTTTGCGGTGCCAAGCGAATCCGGGCGCCATTTGCACCGCCGCGCTTGTCGGTTCCACGAAATGATGCCGCTGATGCCCACGCGGTCGACACGAGTTGCGAGATCGACAATCCGGATGCCAGAAGTGCTGATTTCAGCGTCTCGATCTCCGCCGCACCAATGAGTGGGTGATCCGCCGCCGGAACCGGGTCCTGCCAGAGTTGTGGCTCTTTTGGCACGAGTGATCCAAGGCCGCGTGAGTACGGACCCATGTCGCGGTGGGTGAGCTTGAACCAGGCCCGGGCAAAGGCGTCTGCGAGCTCGTCTGGGTGCTCATGAAAGCGCTTTGAGATCGGTGCGTAGTCCGGATCAAACCGCAACGCAAGATCGGTCGTGAGCATGGTTGGCGTGTGTGTCAGTGACGGATCGTGCGCGTCCGGCACGGTACCTGCACCTGCGCCGCCCTTTGGCTTCCACTGCGTTGCACCTGCAGGACTCTTTGCCTGTTCCCATTCAAAGCCGAACAGGTTGTCAAAGTAGTTATTGCTCCATTGGGCCGGGGTCGTCGTCCACGCCCCCTCAAGGCCGCTGGTGATGGTATCGACGCCTCGACCGGTGCGGTAGGTGTTCTTCCACCCCAAACCCTGCTCCTGGATTGCGGCACCCTCGGGCTCGCGACCGACGTACACATCGGGGTCTGCAGCGCCGTGAGTTTTCCCAAAGGTGTGACCACCGGCGATCAGGGCCACCGTTTCCTCATCATTCATTGCCATACGGGCAAAGGTCTCGCGGATGTCCTTGGCCGCAAGAAGCGGATCCGGGTTCCCATTCGGTCCTTCGGGGTTCACATAGATGAGCCCCATCTGCACCGCGCCGAGTGGGTCTTCAAGGACGCGATCACCGGTGTAGCGGGCATCGCCGAGCCAGACATCCTCGTTACCCCAGTAGATGTCGTCCTCGGGCTCCCAAATATCCTCTCGCCCACCGGCAAATCCAAAGGGCGGACAGCCCATCGATTCGAGTGCACAATTCCCGGCAAGGATCATCAGATCGGCCCACGACAGGGCGCGTCCATACTTTTTCTTGATCGCCCACAAGAGCCGGCGTGCCTTATCGAGGTTGGCGTTATCGGGCCAGCTATTTAAGGGAGCAAACCGCTGTGCGCCCGAGCCCGCGCCACCCCGACCATCACCAATGCGGTACGTCCCGGCACTGTGCCATGCCATGCGGATAAAAAACGGCCCGTAGTGGCCGTAGTCAGCTGGCCACCACTCCTGCGATGTCGTCATCAGGGATTCGATGTCCGCGATGACTGCATCAAGATCCAAGCTCAAAAAAGCCTTCGCGTAATCGAAATCCTCATCCATCGGGTTTGCGAGTGGTGAGTTTTGGTGCAGCAATTTCAGGTTCAGCTGATTCGGCCACCACTCGCGATTCGACGGGGCCCCTGCGGCCTGGGTGTGCGCACCACCAGAGAATGGGCATGCACGTTCGTTTTCCAATGTTTCCCTTTCGACATGTGGACCCATCGCACACCAGACCGGTGACACAATGCGGCGAGTTGCCTCACCGGCGGACATTGCAGTGGCCGACACGGCAGCTCTGCGAGGGAGCCATCGCCCGACGGAGGCGTCATCACTCCACCAGCACGACCCCCGTCCGAAACGCCGCATCTGGTGAATACCCTACCGGTCGCACGCGTTGCCTGAGGCCCTATTGGCAGGTGTGACGCGCCGTGCCTGCAGCACGCAGCACGCAGCACGCAGCACCTCATAATGCCCCTGGATACACAACATCGCAGAAAATAGTTGTGCTGGCATGCCATATCTCGAGTGGCGCCATGATTCGCGCGCCTACCAGGATGACGTTCACCCGGTGGGAGTGTGGGTGATTGCGATGTTGCGCGCTCGGTTGGGCCTCAATGGGATGCATGTACCGTGGAGATCTACGTCCCTTCTGCAGCAGGGCATCGGGCCGCACCTGCGGGGCCGATGCTGTGTCTTGCCGTCACAGGTTCCTCGCATTGGGCACGGCACACCGCACCTACGGGCCCTGTCGATAGAATCGTCGTGCGCACGTCCGGGGGGGCCTCTACCTCTCGGGCGTTGCGTATGATTTTTTTCAGGGATGCCGGGTCATCGGCATCAGCACACGCGACCGTCTCGCGGATACGCATGACATCGACCGATCTCTCGGCCATACGCTCAGCAGCAAGGGTCGCGGCGGCGGCTACCGCAATGCAAGTTGGGTGACATGGGCTCGAGACCCACCACAGGTACCCCATGACGATCGCCATCGTCTTTGCGATCGTCTCGGCGTTTTTTAACGCCATCAACATGATGACCCAACACATGGCGAGCCTGCGCACCACCGAGCGCCACTCGGGTTGGCGTATTACGCTCGAATTGGCGGTCGATCCGCTTTGGCTCGCCGGCCTCGCCGCCGCCGGCATCGGGTTCATTCTCTACGCCATCGCATTGCACTACGGACCCCTTGCCGTTGTACAGCCACTGCTTGTCACCGAACTCGTGGGGGCGCTTATCCTGCGTCGGCTCTGGATTCGGCAGGCCGTCCCCTTGGGTGCATGGTTTGCCGCACTCGTCGTGTCGGTCAGCCTGACGATATTTCTTCTTGCCGCCGCTCCAAGTGGGGGCGTAAGTACATCAAGCACCCGCCAGTGGTTCATTGTCATCGTGGCCTTTGTCGTCGTCATGGCAGGCCTGACCGCCCTTGGACGCGGCGGGTCACCGACCCGCCGGGCCGCGACACTGGGATGCGCTTCGGCAATTGGCTGGGCATTGACGGCCGTATTCATCAAGTCCATGACCGATGCGCTTGCGGCATACGGCATTGTGGGCACGCTCCTTCACTGGCAGCTCTATGCCTTTGTCATCTGCGCCGCCCTCTCAGGGATCCTGCAGCAGACTGCGCTCCATGTCGGTCCGTTGAGCGTGTCGCAACCACTGCTGGTGGTCGTCAATCCCATTGCCAGCATCGTGTTGAGCACATGGCTCTTCGGTGAGCGGCTCACGGGAAATCCATGGCAACTCTGTATTGCGGTCATTGCATTTGCGGTCATGGCAGGAGGGGTTGTCGTGCTCTCGATCACCACACCAATGCATATCGATGCAGCCGGGCCACGCGAGTAAGAGCGCTGCGCATTGCGTCGGTCGTCCCCTCGGAGCCGCGACGGGCATGGTCGTTACCCCTGCCCGCGCGATGCACACACTCACGCCGGCGAGCCGCACACATCACCGCTCGTTGGGCGATACCTCGTCTACGGCGTCGACGAGTCGACGAAGATAGTCAACAGCACTCCCAGAGGGTGCCAGTACGGCCGACTGACCAGCCCAAAGATTCACAAATTCGGGATTACCCGCAGATGTCGCTGCGCGTCGAATCGGAAGCGTCAATCCACTCTGGAGCGGATAGCCGGGGAGTTCGGACTCCACACCTTTGAGACCTCGGGTCATCTCGTTTGGCACCGCGCGCGCCGCCCGCCCAGTGAACACCGAGGTCAGCACGGTGGTCCGTGCGCGGGCGCTCTTCAACACATCCTTATGCACGGCACTGGCCGTCGATTCGGATGTCACCAAGAAGGCGGTACCGATCTGGACCCCCTCTGCGCCAAGTGCAAATGCGGCCTGGACTTGACGATGGTCGGCGATTCCTCCGGCGGCAACGACGGGCGCACTCACTGCATCGACGACCTGCGGCACCAAGGACATCGTCCCGACCAAGGACTCATCAACGTCACACAAGAAGGCACCACGATGCCCCCCGGCATCGCTGCCTGAGGCCACGATGATGTCGATCCCGGCCTCATCGAGTACAACGGCCTCATCCACGGTGGTGGCGGTCGCGATCGTCACGATCGATCGCGCACGCGCCTCCAGTAATGCTGATGGCGACGGAACGCCGAAGACAAAGCTGATGACCGGAGGGCGTGCCGCGAGGAGCGCCGCGAGCTGTTCATCAAAATCAGGGAATGATTGCGGCGGCGCGGCGCCTGGCGCAATCCCCAAGAGCGTCGCGTAGGGGCTGAGTCGCTGCGCCGATTCCTCGAGTTGTGTGGCACTGAGCTCGGCCTCTCGTTCACCCGGCAGCGGAACCCAAAGATTGATGTTGAACGGATTCGGCGTCATGGAAGCGAGCTCTCGAACAAGCTCAGTGATCCCCTCCGGCGCAAGGTAGTTGGCGCCAAAGGAGCCCAATCCGCCGGTATTCGAGACCGCGGCCGCGAGCGTCACCGATGACATGCCGCCACCGAATGGCCCCAACAGGATCGGGAACGTGATGCCGAGCACCTCCGACACGCGGGTGTTGTTCCACGGGCGCTTTTTGGGCATTTGCACGTGCCTCCTACAATCGGCTCTCAACTGCGCACGCGCGAGCAACGCGGTTGGTACCGCGCGAACATCACCCGGTCGCGTTCATGGATGACGATCCTGCGTTGTACCGATCGCGCTCCCGACGCACGTCACACGCACATCCACGTCACGACGATACCGACCGCGTCGGCCGATCGACGGTGTGCGTGTGACGTGCAGATCCAACGAGTCTGGAGTGTTTCGTGCCCCGACCACGGATTCATGATGCGCACCTCAACGTCGACGAAGTCATGCTCGTTCCTCGTGGCAAGCGTCGGGTCATCCACCCAACACATCGCAGCGATCTGCGCGTCAACGCCACCGATTGGTGCGCCCTGACGATCGCGCTGATCGATGATCTGCGCGTAACGCATTGCGGCGGCCGAATCGAAGGGAAGCACATCGTCGACGAATTGGGTGAAGAGCTCTTGTGCGAGTGCACGGAGCTTCTTCTTGCGCTGTCCGTCGACAAGTCGTTCTGTGCCGTAAAGGTTTTCAGCAACGGTGACTGCCGAGACGGAAAGCTCGCGAGGATCGTGCCGCTGTACCCAACCGACAACAACCTCTGCGGGCTCCAGACGCATCAGCTTTGAAACGACATTGGTGTCGACGACGATCACGCGGTGAAATCAGCAGCCCGGGGCGTCTCGTCGCGCCGAGCACGCTCGAGGTCAATCCCACCAATTTCGCTGAACCGATCCATCACGACACCACGCAGGCCCCGGTCATCGCCGGGTTCACGCACGGCCGCAGCGAGGATCGTGCGCATCTCCGCCTCCATCGAACGGCCATGCTCGGCCGCGCGACGACGGATCCTGTCACGCACGGTCTCATCCAAATTGCGAATGCTGACTGCGGGCATCAATCCTCCTTCTGCCATCAATGCACGCACTCGAGCCTCGCCATGCCGAATCTGCATCGATGCAGGCGGCCGGTGATCCCCCCGAACCCGTGGTCGTCGCGCGGTGCCGGGTGTCGCGCGCGATCACACGCGAGAACAACCCCGTGATGCGCACCAGCACCCCATCGCACGATGCATACCGGTCCGTCGCGGGTGTTAGGATTTTTTTGTGAATGCGACCGTAAAAAGGAACTCAATGCGCCCCTTCCCTCGCACTGCCCACCTCGGACTTGCCGTTATTGGCGTCACGGCTGGCATTGGTCTTGCGGCATGCGGATCCTCCAGCAGCACGTCCCCGACAACCACTGCGCCGAAGATGCCAAGCGCATCGATCGCCACACAGACAAAGGATGCTGCGGCGGCGGCACTGGTCCCAACGGCAGTCGCCTCGATGGGAACACTCACCATCGCGACCCACGATGCTGCGGCACCCCTGGTGTTCTCGACGGATGGCGGAGCGAGTGTCGTAGGGATGGATATCGACATGACCCGAGCAATCGCCCAAACCCTCGGACTGACTCCGGTCTTTCACATTGGGACCTTCAGCGAGGTGCTGCCGGCAGTCAACGCCGGGACAGACGAGCTCGGAGCCGGGGCGATCACGATCACCCCGCAGCGTGAGACCAAGGTCGACTTTGTCGAATACTTCCGGGCGGGACAGTCCATCTTTGGCAAGGCATCGACCAGCAACCCGCCGACAACGCTTGCCGCCATGTGCGGGCACACGGTCGCAGCGGTTCCCAAGGCATCGATCGAGCAAGCAGAAATGGTCGCCCAGAGTGCCGTGTGCACCGCGCAGGGGCACGGTCCGATCACCGTGCTCTCCTTCGATACGCAAAGTGAGATCACCGCCGCGGTGACAAGTGGTCAGGCTATTGCGGGATTTACCGACACGCCAATCGTGGTCTGGACAATCACCCAGGCAAAAGAAAAACTCGTGCAATACGGCACACCGTTCAAATTCGCGCCATATGGCGTTGCGGTGAACAAAAACTCGGGTCTTGCGCCTGCCATCAAGGCGGCCTTCACGCGCATCCAGGGCAATGGCACATATGCGGCGATCCTTACCAAGTGGGGACTCGCCTCTGGAGCCGCATCAAGCTTTCCGATCAACCCGTAGCCGACGATACTCAACGGGCCTCCGCTCTTGACTCTCAACCACTGACCGGAACTGATCATGCCCGACCGCTCAAAAGCAGACATTGCCGCACTCACGACTACCATTGCAAACGCATATCGCACCCGTGACCTCGACGCACTCACCACACTCTTTGCGACAACTCATCCGGTAACCGCATTCGGAACTGGTGTCGATGAGACATGTATCGGGCTCGAGGAGGTGCGTGCGCAATTCAAGAAGGATTGGGTGGCGCTCGAGGCGGGGTCGGTCGAATTTCTCGACAACAACATCACCATCAATGGTGATGTTGCCTGGGTGATGTCGTCGTGCACGCTCGCATTCCGCATTGACGGCGTCGATGGATCGGCGACCGCGCGCTCGACACTTGTCTGTGTCGCCGAATCGGGAGCCTGGCGCATCGCGCACTGGCATATCTCAATTCCGGCATGGATCTAACTCAGTCCGAAACGCTCGTGGAGCATGCAGGCCGACTCCCGATTTCCCAGCAAGAGCACGGGGGGAATCCACCGGAAATCGGCTATTCCTACTATCAGAACGAAGTAAGATGAACCTCATGGATGCGTTCGCTCGCGTGAGCTCCAAAGGGCAGGTAACTGTTCCGAAGGCAGTTCGTGATGCCCTGGGCGTCGGTCAAGGTGATGCGATTTTTTTTCGAATTGACGGCGATCACGCAACTCTTACACGGACACCAGATTTCGTTGAGCTTGCGGGCACGCTCGCCGCGCCAGCATCGAAGAAGAGCGTCAGTTGGGACCGAGTGTTAGAGAGTTCGCGTGCAAGTAGGGCCAAGAAGTTTCAGTGAGCTCATTTGTCGGCACGAACTGGAGCGCGAGCTCTGCACCGTCCACCGGCTGCCAAACCAATGAGCAACCGCCCCGCCCGATGCGCGAGTTGATAACACCATGAGTGCATGATGCACACGATGTCCCCCCGGCCGACAGCTTCTCGACCGTAGTGAGAGTGGTGGCGGGTCATCCCAGTGCGCATATGGAGGCACTGTCATCTAGACAAGGCACACTCAAGATCCTGCCGGGTGCATGACCGGCCCCAAGGCAACGGGCGTTGCGTGCCACGCTGCCATGAGACCCGTCAGGATCACCACCGAGCTCATCTGGCTGCGGTTCTCATTGGTCCTCGTGTGGAAATCCGACGAGAAATGTGCCGATCACCTCGCCTGCATCATCAAAAATCGGCTCGTAGTAGGTGTCATGCGCCACCCCAAGGATATCGGCCGGCCCACGGTATGCATCTCCTGCACGCACGGGACCAATCACCGGTCCGTTCGGGTCAAGGAGTGTGTCGACTGCGCGATCACCATCCCGGAAGATATTTGTCGCAGCACGAACAAAACCATCCCCTTGCGCAACGAAGATCGATGCCGTGCAACCGTGCGACGTCTGAACCTCTGTGACAATTTCATAGTCGGGCTTGGGAATTGACGTCTCCCCAAAATGCAACACCCCATTGCGCAGGCTTGGTGCACCAAAATACGCTGCGCGCGATCGAATTTCCTCCATCGCCGCATCCAATTTCTCTGAGGTTTTCATTGTTGACCCAACCTTTTTTTGTAAGAGCGGGACCCCTGGATCCCGATCCTCGATGTCATTTTGTAATCGATTCCCGACGTATTTCGGGATGTCAACCCAAGGGCGCGCCAGTCGACCCTGTGATGAGCGAGCCATACACATGTGTGTATTTGATAAATTCATCAAATGGACATACTTCCACCCCGTGACGCTTCTCGTGATTCGACCAGTGGGGAGCTTCCGCTCTCGGTCGTCAAGGCGGAACTCTTTAAGGCGCTGGCGCATCCCGCACGAGTGCGGACATTGGAAATTCTGCGCGACGGGCCACGATCTGTGGGGGATCTCCAGGGCCTTGTCGGGATCGAAATCTCACATATGTCACAGCAACTGAGTGTGTTGCGACGGGCGGGACTCGTGACCGCGCGTCGCGAGGGTTCCTCGGTCATCTATGCGCTCAAGGACCCGCTCGTTGAAGAACTTCTTGCCGTCGCACGCCACTTTCTCTTAGGCGCGTTGGCCGAAACGCGTAACCTCCTGGCGGGCTTGCAGGGTGAGGCGCCTCCGACGTGAGCACGCCCGAGGCGGATGCGCACCTCCTGCCGCGCGCCCGCCACGCCATCGCCGTGATGCTCCCGCGTCGAAGTGACTACCGAGGGCTGCGCACATCCTGGTGGGGCGACATCATCGCCGGTGTCAGTGTCGGCGTGGTCGCACTCCCGCTGGCGCTGGCATTCGGTATCACCACCGGGCTGGGTGCATCGGTCGGGATTACGACGGCAATCGTGGCGGGATTCGTCGCAGCGGTGTTTGGTGGATCACACCTGCAGGTCTCGGGTCCCACCGGTGCCATGGCGGTCATCCTTGTCCCGATTGTCGCCCACGATGGCGCTTCCTCGGTGTACACCGTCGGATTACTCGCAGGCATCCTGGTCACGATTGCCGCCATCACCCGCATCGGGCGCGCAGTGAGCTATCTGCCATGGCCAGTGATCGAAGGGTTCACCGTCGGTATTGCCGCCATCATTTTTTTGCAGGAGGTGCCATCTGCGCTCGGTGTCCCGAAGCCATCCGGGCAAAACACCGCGCTCGTGGCATGGCGGGCCATCGAGAATGCCACCCACGGCCTCTCCAAAGAGTCGTTGGTGCTGGTCGCAATCGTCGTCGTTGCCATGATTGGCATACCACGGGTGAATAAGACGCTTCCTGCATCACTGATCGCCGTCATCGTGGCAACCCTTGTGGCACTCATGTGGGGAGGCAGCGCACGCATCGGCGCGTTACCCCATGGACTCCCGTCTCCCCATCTTCCCGATCTTGGTCATACGGGACACCTGTTCTCCGCGGCCGTCGCCGTCGCCGCGCTCGCCGCAATCGAGAGTCTTCTGTCGGCGAAGGTCGCCGATGGAATGAGCGATGTCACCACAAGTGACCCCGACCGCGAGCTCTTTGGCCAAGGCCTCGCAAATATCGCCTCGTCGTTCTTTGGCGGAATGCCAGCCACGGGAGCAATCGCCCGCACTGCGGTCAACGCCCGCGCGGGCGCGCGCACGCGCCTGTCGGCAATGGTGCATTCACTCACACTGCTGCTGGTCATCCTCGTGGCCGGGTCCTTGGTCAGCAAGATCCCACTTGCCGCACTGTCTGGCGTGCTGATGGTCACCGCATACCGCATGGTGGACGCGCGGAATGTGCGTGGAATTTTGCGCTCAACGCATTCCGATGCGGCGGTCCTCATCCTGACCGCAACCGCCACAATTGCCTTCGACCTCATTCTTGCGATCGAGATCGGCATCGCCGTCGCGGCTGCACTTGCGCTCCGCAACCTTGCGGGAAGTACAAGTTTTGCCAGCGAAACGCTCCGCCCAGAGATCTCCGATGCGCGCGAACATGATCTGCTCGCCGAACATATCCTTGTCTACCGCATCAATGGGCCGCTCTTTTTTGGCGCCTCCCAGCGCTTCCTTTCCGAGCTCACCTCGGTTGCCGATGTCCATGTGGTCATCCTGCGACTCAGCGGCCTTCAGTCGCTTGATGCGACGGTTGCGCAGGCGCTGGGCGAGATCGTCGAGCGGCTCGAACACCGCGGTATCACGGTGCTCCTGAAAGGGATTCGCCCGGAACACCTGCGCATCTTGACTGCGGTGGGGGCGCTTGATCGTCTTGCGCACGCCAATCATGTCTTTCCCGATCTTGCGTCCGCAATCACCCACGCCCGCAGTCATGTTGATCGCGCACTCACGATTGGCGCGTCCTAGTCGACGACGTGTACGGTGATGGTCCTGCATTGATGTGCACTGCGCGAGGAACACCGCATCCGCGGAGGGCGACCGTCTCTCTGATTTCACTCGCCATCACGTGGCCAGTGAACTGCGCAATTTCGGTGAGGATTGCCCGCGCGTCGTCGGTGTGCGCACTCATCGCGCGTCGGTTCGAATGCTGCCGATCTCGTTGCCCGCACCGCCCGATCGAGTGATGCAATCTCCTGCCCGTGACGACCTAGGGCTCCAGAATCCTCGGATCTGCGGTTTCCGTCCGCCAGGCAAAGAATGGAGTGGGGGCCGCAATGCGCTGTCCGATCATAATCACGACCCCAATCGCCATCCCGAGAATCGTCATCGCCACCGGTGGTGACACACCCAGCCAGCTGGTCCCCGTCGCCGAATTTGCCGGATCCCATGCCTGATAGAGGCTGTCGGCGAGGATCGCAAACATCATGAGCGCACCAGCAAGTGGCAGCACTCCGACGTAGACAAAGTGGCGCAGGCTTGTGGTGAGCTCGCGCCGGAAGAACCAGGTACATGCCAATCCGGTCATGCCGTAATAAAAAGCGATCCCAAATCCTGTGGCAGTCACCGAGTCGGCAAGCACGTTGCTTGAGACCGAATTAAACAACACAAAGACGCCGACCGAGATCACGGTCATCCACACCGTTGACACCGTTGGGGTGAGATACCTCTGATGCACTCTGCCAAAAGATTTCGGCAGTGCGCCATGGACTGCCATCGCAAGACCACCGCGGGCCGTTGGCAGAATTGTCGTCAGGGTTGATGCTGCCGCCGAGGTCAATACGGCGATCACTAAGAGCTTGCCCCAGAAGGACCCCAAGACGTCGGTCGCCAATGCACCAAGCACGTCGTTGGGGTGTTGGCTCAAAAAGTCGACCCCATGAAATGCCTGCGCGGCAATGGTCACCACCACGTAGATACCCAGAAGCAACACGGTGCTGATCACTGCGGCGCGCCCCGGCGTGCGTGTGGCATCCGAGGTCTCCTCGTTCACGGCAACTGCCGTATCCCAGCCCCAGTAGATAAAGACCGCAAGGAGCAACCCACTTGAGAGCGCCCCGAACGAGGGAATCCCAACGGGGTTCATCCACTCCCAGCTCGGACGCACACTCCCATGGATATGGCCGGTGTAGACCTTCCAGAGTGCGATGATTGAAAAGGCCACAAGGATCACAATCTCCGCTGCCAGCAGGATCCATTGCGTCTTCGCAGACACCTTGATCCCGACGTAGCAGATCAGCCCCATCGCGATGATCCAGATCACCCCGGCAACCCCGACCCACAGGGTGCTTGATGCCAGGTGGTCGGCCCCAAATAACAGGAAGGTATAACTCCCGGCGATTTGGGCGAGGCTCGCCATCACGAGCACTCCGGCGAAAATCAGCCCCCACCCGCTGAGCCATCCGGTGATCGGCCCAAAGGCGCGGGCGCACCAGGTAAATGTGGTGCCGCAGTCGGGTTCTGCTTGATTGAGGTACTTATACCCCAGAGCAATGCAGAGCATGGGAACAAATGCGATGACCATCAAGATCGGCGCATGTACCCCAATCCCCACCACCGCAGTGATCGCCCCAAGCGTCGCAGCAAGGCTGTAGGCCGGTGCAGTTGATGCCACCCCGATGACGACGCTCGAGACAAAGCCGAGCGCCCCGGAGAGCAGCCCTTTCTCGACTGCTTTAGAACGATTCACAGGTGCACCGCGCACCTCATGTGTCGTCACGTACGGACCTTCATGTCGTCTTGCACCCCCTGGGTCACGCGCATCACACAGTGACGACGCTGCTCTGTGTGATTTCCCGATGATGAGAAATCGATTGCCGACACCCGATGCGCACCCCGGTGATGTGCACTCGCGTGGGCACAATGCTTTCTGACGAGAAAAGCGCGCGCGGCAGTCTTCCAGTTTGCGTAGGACTCTGTCAATCCAACCTGGCGTAACTCCCCACGACGATTCTTGAGCTCACAATTGCCCACCAGTCGCGGGAGCCGAGGAATGCGCATCGGCCGACCGCGTCGTCCCGCCGGCAAATTGCGTGGTGGCAATCAGGAATGCCACGACAACCACGACCTCGACCACGAGGCAGTCGCGGAAACCTTGAGTGAACTGACCTACCGTCGCGCTGGCAAAGAACACCGTGCCAAACACGGCAACCCCGGCAGAGGATCCAATCGATTGCACCGCCGAGAGCACGCCCGCTCCCGAGCCCACCTCATCATTGGCAATTGAGCTCAAAATTGCATCAAAGAGCGCAGCGACCACGATGCCGGTCCCAAGTCCTGAGACCACCATCCCAGGAGCGATATGCCAAATCGAAAAGCTCGACCCCCACGAAAGCCCCATCCACAACATTCCCGTACCAATCAGCTGGACGACTGCGCCCACCTGCAACACCCGCTTACCCAATTTCTCAGCGAAGACCGCGCCCGACACCGCACCACCAATTGCCGTTCCCAATGCGATCGGCACATTGCCAAGGGCCGCGCCGCTGGCGCTAAATCCATGTCCAAGCTGCAAAAACAGGGTGATGATCAGATAGACCCCGGTGAACCCACAAAAGAAGATCCCGAGTCCGCCGAGTCCCACCACGTATTGCCGCTTGGTGAACAAGCTCGGCGTGACGAGCGGTGTGCCACCGCCCTGTGCGACCGCGCGATTGCGCACCGTAAACAGGTAAAAGCCAACCACCGATGCCACCACACTCAACCACGTCCACACGGGCCACCCCTCGACCCGCCCCTCGATCAACGGAAGGATCAAGAGCGACGAGGAGATGACGATGATTGCGGTGCCAACCAGGTCAATGCCAATCGCTCGATCCCCAGGCGTGCGTGGCAAGACCCTCCAGGCAAAAATTGCAGCGACGATTCCGATCGGCACATTGACCAAGAAGACAACCCGCCATCCGAGGGAAAACAGATCGGCCTGGATCAGGACCCCACCGATGATCGGTCCGAGAATTCCACCCAACCCGAACACCGGGCCGAACACCGCAAAGGCTTTGCCGAATTCTTTGGGCGGGAATGCTTCCCGAATCAGTCCAAATCCCTGGGGCAGAAGAATTGCCCCCGCGATGCCTTCGAGTATCCGCGCGGCAATCAGTGCATTTCCCGACGGCGCAATCGCACACAGCACGGAGCACACCGTAAAACTGGTGATACCCCACAAGAACATGGTCCGGCGACCAAAGCGATCTCCGAGGCGGCCACCCAGAATCAGTATCGACCCGAGCGCAAGGGTATAGCCACCGATAATCCACTGCAGTTGCGATGCAGAGACATCCAAATCCCGCTTGAGGGATGGTCCCGCGACATTGACGATCGTCGAATCAAGGAAGTCCATGATCTCGGCGGTCAACATCACACCGAGAATCCACCACCTGAGTGGATGGCCCTGCCCGCTCGAAGATGTTTCGTTCACGGCGGCGAGTATAGGGAGTGATCCCCTCCCGCGCCGCACAACGGCGCGCTCGATCACGCGACCGGCGACAGCCGGTACGCGGCGGCACCAGACGAGGTCAGATCGCCTGCACGATCCGTGCCACAACGACAATGAGCATGAGCAGCGAAACGGCGGTTTGCACCATCATTAAGGCTTTTGCAGGACGGGTGCGTACCCCTTCCAGGGTCGGTCCGAATGTGGAGCTCGTGTTAAAGGACAAAAACAAATAGTCAAACCATATGGGCTGGCAATCGGGTTTGGCACCATTCTCCGGAAAATCGACCGCACCACCAGGCAGGTGTACATCGGCGAGCTGATACCAGAGCGAAAACAGCAAAATTATCATGACGTACGTCAAGCACAAATCGATAATCAGACCGGTTTGGTCAAGATGCGACAGACGCGCTGAGAACACCAACGTGGTCACGACTATGAACACATTCAACGTGGCAACGACGAGATATGCCACCAAGATGGGTATGGCAATCCGGGGGGTCGCGCCATGCCACGCAAAATGACTCAGCAGTGCCAATATGAGAATGATCACGAAAAAGGCGGCGGCGATGTAGCCACCGATGCTCAGAAATTCATACATCTGCGAGCCCGGGGCGAACGCAACCGAAAGGCGGCCAACCATCACGAAGCCAATCAGCCTGATAACTGCCGACACCGCCGCGAAGGTCATCAGGCGAACCGGATCGCGCCATCGTGAGACATCGACGCCGTCCTCGACCCGCGAAATCGGCTCCATCATGCGGGCAGCAAATGAACGCATGTCGGGGTCCGAGCTCACGTGACCACCCGGAGGAATAGTCCGCACTCCACATGCTGCTTGCGCGAAATGAAAACGAACACGCCAGAAGCGTACAGAACTGGGATATTCACTCGATCCCACCAGGTCATGGGACACTGCACAGATACCCGCCGCGATGATGACCCTCACCCGTATCGTAAAGAGTGAGATTCTGGCCAACGAGAGCACGTGATGCAGACGCTGATCAATGACGCTTCGCAGAGCCTTCGGCTTGCCTTTTTTATGTTCTGGGCAACGCTGTGGCCGCTCGTGTTTGGGTTCGGATTGTCCGGTGCAGTCCAGGCGTTTGTGAGTCGCGCGTCGATGCAGCGCGCCATGGGTGACCATCGCCCCGGTTCAGTGATGCGCGCAAGCGTCTACGGAGCAGCGTCCTCGTCGTGCTCCTACGCCGCGTCTGCGATGTCCAAATCGCTCTTTGTGAAGGGCGCCGACTTCATCGCAGCAAATGTCTTTTTGTTTGCGTCCACAAACTTGGTCATCGAATTGGGCGCAGTGCTGGTGGTCCTGATGGGCTGGCAATTTGCCATCAGCGAATTTGTGGGCGGCGCGATCATGATCGTGCTCCTGGTGGGGCTTGGCAGCCTCTGGCTGCGGGGTCGCCTCGTCACCCAGGCACGCGCGCGATTGACCCGTGATGCACTGCACAACGACCATCAGGACGTCGATGAGCGCGTGCCGCTTGTGACGCGGCTCAGATCGCCTGCCGGATGGTCAGACAGCGCCTCCTACACGCTCGCCGACATTCGCATGCTCCGCAAGGAGCTTGTCATCGGCTACATCGTTGCGGGCGTTCTGGCGACTGTCGTCCCGACTCGCGCATGGAATGCACTCTTTCTGCATGGGCATGGCTTTTGGACAACCCTCGAGAATGTGATCGTTGCACCCGCCATCGCGATCGTGAGCTTTGTCTGTTCGATCGGAAATGTTCCTTTGGCAGCCGCACTGTGGTCTGGGGGAATCTCATTCGGCGGTGTCATTGCCTTTCTCTTCGCCGACGTGATTACGCTGCCGCTGCTCCTTGTGTACCGACGTATCTATGGCGGAGCGCTCGCTGTGCGCATGCTCATCACTTTTTGGGTGGTCATGTCCGCCGCAGGGCTTGTGACCGAGGAGCTCTTTCAGGCCGTCGGCATGATTCCCACCACGCGCACGACCACGATCGTCCCGGAGGGTTTTGCCTGGAATCTGACGACCTATCTCAACATCCTGTTCATTGTCGTCTTCGGTGTGCTCGTCTGGCTCGCACACAATCGCGAACGTCTTGGTGGAGGATCACGGACGGCAGTCGACCCGGTCTGCGGAATGCATATCGAGCGCACAACTGCCCCCGCGACGACAACGCTCGACGGGACGATCTTCTACTTCTGCTCCGACCACTGCCACGACACCTTTGTTGCACGGGCGGAACCTGGCGCACCCGCTGCGCCTAAGGACGCTCTTGCCATTGATCCGATCTGCGGCATGAGTGTCGATCCCGCGACCGCACCCGCATCACTCG
>CAITWD010000032.1 GCA_903896045.1 uncultured Actinomycetes bacterium | reverse complement strand
TTCGAAATAACTCCGGGCCTTTTCCATGCCCAAAAAGGGTGCACGCTCGGGTAATGTCCCCCGCGCAGTCCCCATCGTCTAGTGGCCTAGGACTCCGCCCTTTCAAGGCGGCAACACGGGTTCGAATCCCGTTGGGGGCATGAAACCCCGTCACCCAGTGACACCCATAGCGCGAAATGAGCGCTAGTTGACGGCCTTTCTTGGCCAATGCCGTCGCCAATCCGATCGCCGTAGTGATCGCGGCAGAGAGACGTCAGCGATCGGTACTTGGGCCTCAGACGCAACCGCGGCGCCTGGTGCGGGGCACTCATTCGCAAACCACTCCATGCTCAGTGAATACGCACTTTCAATGAGTCCGCGTGTGTGACGAAGATCAAAGGGCGCCACACTCCGGGTTGACGGCGAGGGCAGCAAATGGACGTCGCATGCAGATGACCACCGCGCAAGTTCCACCTCGGCAAGACGCCAGCACAGCCAATCAACTGCATCGGCAATTCGCATGGCGGCGTTTCCTCGCACTGGCTCACGCATCGGCCAACCCACCGGCAGGACATACGCGGTCGTCGCCCCCATCTGCACTGCGGCCCCAAGCGGAGGGTCCGACGAAAGCCCGCCATCGATATAGGGAATGCCGTCGATCTCGACGGGAGGGAACAGCCCTGGAACCGCAGCGGATGCGAGCACGATCTCAATTGCGCTCCCGGTCTGCATCAGGGTTGGAGTGCGCGTCAGGCTATTGGTCGCGGTGATGCCTAAGGGAATCTGGGTGTGCTCAAGGCGCTCTACCGAGGCTGCGGCCTCTAAAAGCCGCCGCAATCGTGTTCCTGATGCGAGGGCGGTCGACGACCCGAGGAGCCCGGTGACGACACGATGTGGCCGAATGCGAAAGAGATCCTTGCGACCGACCGACATCCACAGCTTTTCAATCCGGGCGATGCCCTCGAGCGTGGGATCTGATGCGTAGAGCAGGGCGTTGACTGCCCCCGACGAAGTCCCGGTCACCAGATCCGGACGAATACCGTGCTCGGCAAGGGCACGCAATTGCCCAACTTGCAATGCGCCAAGCCCTGCGCCGCCCCCGAATACCACCGCGATGCGCTGCGCTGTGGACTCGTCTTTGTCATCAACTGCCATGCATCACCCCGCACGTCCGAGCGTTCCTGCACGAACCGGCCTCATGGCCTGAATCCACTATAGGTGGGCGACCTCGGTACGCCGCCCCTGGCGCACCATGGTGAGCGTAGCGATGCGCACAAAATATGGCCCCTGCCACGTCCACAAGATTTTCCACCAAAAATTTGGCGCATCTGCAGAGGGCACCTGTGCCCGGCATGGGCTAGCGTGGAAGAAGGATGACGCAGCCTTGGTTCGCCACAACATTCCCCGCCGACCGCGAAATGGTCGTGGCCTACTTTTGTGCCGAGTTTGGACTTGGCGCAGATGTTCCAATCTATTCAGGTGGACTGGGAATCCTCGCCGGCGACCACTTAAAAGCCGCCGCAGACCTTGAAATCCCGGTCATTGGCGTGGGGCTCTTCTACTCCGAAGGCTATTTTTCCCAACAGATCACATCAGATGGTCAGCACGAGCGCTATCTCCCACAGACGGGTGAGAGCATCGGGGCAACACGTCTTCTCGATGCCACCGGGATGCCGATCTGTGTGTGCGTGGAAATGCCCACCGGCCCCGTGTATGCCCATGTGTGGCGCATTGAGATCGGCACCGTGCAGCTTTTGCTGCTCGACGCCCGCATCCCTGAGAACACCGAGGAAGATCAAGGCATCACTGCGCGTCTATATGGCGGCGACCGCACGATGCGCATACGCCAAGAGATGCTTTTGGGCATCGGTGGGATTCGTGCGCTTGCCGCACTGGGAATCTCACCGACGGTCTATCACCTCAATGAAGGCCACTCGGTCTTTTTACAAATCGAACGCCTCCGACATGCGGTCGCGCGCGGGCGATCGTACGACGAGGCCTTCTCGGCAATTCGCGCATCATCGGTGTTTACGACCCATACCCCGGTACCCGCGGGAAATGAGGTCTTCACCGACGAGCTCGTGCGCGAATTCCTGGCGCCGTATGCACATCAGATTGGGGTGCCCCTCGAGCGCCTCATCGCGCTCGGCAAGGTGGCTGACGAACCTGACTTCGGCTTGACCCCAATGGCACTGCGCACCAGCACGTTCGCGAATGGAGTGAGCAAGCTCCACGGAGAGGTCGCCCGCACGATGTGGCACGGGCTCTGGCCGCATTTGGACGTTGACAAGGTGCCAATCGGTTCCATCACCAATGGGGTGCACCTTCCCACCTGGCAGGCTGCCAATATCGCTCGCGCCATCGATCAATCAGATCGTGATCTGTGGAATGCCCACCGGACAAATGTCGGACACCTCGTTGCGCTCGCATCGACACGTGGGGCAGTCGCCGGCGCACACCCCCAATTGCGCCCCGATGCGCTGACAATCGGCTTCTCGCGCAGGTTTGCCACATACAAGCGTGCAGGTCTGCTCTTTCGCGACCCAGATCGACTCGCGCGACTATTGAGCGCGCCGCATGCGCCTGTGCAAATTGTGATTGCGGGAAAAGCCCATCCTGCAGACACACATGGGAAGGCACTCATTGCAATGGTGAGCGCATTTGCGCGCGATCCAAGTATGGCGGGACGCATCGTGTTCATTCCCGATTACGACATGCGTATCGGGGAGACGATCGTGCAGGGCACCGATGTCTGGCTCAACACACCGCGCCTTCCGATGGAGGCCTCGGGCACCAGCGGGATGAAGGCAGCGATAAACGGGTCACTAAATCTTTCAATTCTCGACGGATGGTGGGCCGAAGGGTTTACCCCAGATCACGGGTGGGCCATTGACGATGGAACCCGTTGCGGCACCGATGACGAGCAGGACGCCCGCGACCATGCATCGCTGCTCACGCTGCTGGAGACAGAGGTGGTGCCTCGGTTTTATGCGCGCGACAGCCAGGACATCCCGCCCGCGTGGATGCACATGATGCGTGCAGCAATCACCGACATTGGCCACGACTTCTCGGCAATCCGAATGGTGCGCGAGTATGCACAGCACCTCTACGTACCTGCGCATCGAAGCGCAGTATCGGCCTAACCGCCCCCTCAGCGGCTGTACCCCAACGCCATGCCCCTCATGCAGGGCTATCATCGAGAGGTACGACGGACCCCCCAACGCCGGACGCGGCGTTCGCCGCACCCAAGGACGCACAGAATGGGCAGTGACCCACAGAATCACTATGAACAGGAAACCGTCGACGACTTTGGCGACGTTGCACGGGTCACACGCACCTTTCTCCGGTATGCAAAAGCATTCCTGATCGCGGCACCGCTCTGGATGATTCTCTTGGTGCTCTTTCCGTTTTGGGGCCTCACCGAGGGCGCATCGTTTCTCGGGGCGTCCGTGATCGCAGGCGGCTTTGCAATCGCAGGTGCGCGCATGTTCGCGCGCCCCGATCCGGTCGCGGGCGAGACCGGCGCACCACCCCGTCGGCGCCTCCAACCGCCTGGTCGCGTGACACTTGTCGTCCTGACTCTGGTGATTGTGCTCTACGTTGTACTTGTCAATCGCGGTGGCGGATGATCGCCACCCACCAGCTGCAATTGAATTCCATTCCAAGAAGATCGTGAGCCACACATGAGCCCGCTTATTCCGATGGTCATCGAACAAACCTCGCGTGGCGAGCGTTCGTTTGACATCTATTCCCGACTGCTCAACGAGCGGATCATTTTCCTGGGCACACCTGTGGATGATCAGATCGCCAACTTGATCGTTGCG
>CAITWD010000031.1 GCA_903896045.1 uncultured Actinomycetes bacterium | reverse complement strand
TCACGGTAGTACCGCTCAACCGGGTACTCGATGACGTAGCCGTAGCCGCCGTGAATTTGGACTGCTTCACGAGTGACGTAATCGGCGACCTCAGCGGAGAAGTACTTCGCCATTGAGGCTTCCTTGACGCATGGCTTGCCATTGGCGTACAGCCAGGCTGCCTTGTAGGCCAATGCCTTTGCTGCCTCAATTTGGGTTGCCATCGTGGCAAGCTTGAAACGAATCGCCTGAAACTTGGAGAGCGAACGTCCAAAGGCTTCGCGCTCGGTTGCGTACTGCAGTGCTGCCTCAAAGGCGGCCTCTGCAATCGCCGCAGACTTCACACCATGCGACACGCGACCGGTGATCAGCGCTTCCATCAATGCGCCAAATGCACCTTCCTTGCCACCCAGAAGTGCCTCTTCCGGAACAACGCAGTCCTCAAAGAGCAACTCAGCGGTGTCGGATGAGCGGTGACCCATCTTTTCAAGCTTGCGTGTGACCTCAAAACCCGGGGTGTTACGGTCCACGATGAAGACGCTGATGCCCTCGCCGCGCTTACTCTTGTCGGTGTAGGCCGCAACGAGACAAAAGTCGCAGACGGTTCCGTTGGTGATGAAGTTCTTGCGGCCGTTGATGACGTAGGAGTCGCCCTTCTTGACGGCGTGGGTCGCAAGCCCTGCGGCATCGGAACCAGTGTTCGGCTCGGTGATGGCGTATGCACCAATGGTCTCGCCGGCAATTGCGTCGGGGAGATAGCGGGTGCGCTGCTCCTCGGTACCAAACTTGTAAATCGGGAATGCCGCAAGGTCTGCGTGTGCGTTCACCGATGCGGTGATTCCGGCAGAAACCTTTGCCATCTCCTCAACGAAGATGCACTCCATGATCTTGTCGGCGCCAATGCCACCGTATTCCTCTGGGAACACGATTCCCAAGAGTCCGAGTTCTCCCAACTTCGGGATCACCTCAACGGGGAACTTCTCGTGCCGTTCTGCTTCTTCAACGAGTGGAAGAATTTCCGCGGTCGCAAATTCGCGCACCATCTGTCGGAGGTCTTCTTGTTCCTCCGTAAATGCGTAACTCAGAGCCATCGTGTGCTGCCCCCCCTGGGCTAAAGATCCGCTCGGAAAAGTGGCGGTAATGATTGCGATCAAGTGTACCGCGCCGAGGGCGTTAGACTTAAGGGTATGGAACAGAATCCGTATCGTCTCGATAATCGCACGATCATTGTCACTGGGGCGTCGCGAGGCATTGGCGCATCCGTCGCCCGTGTCGCGGCCCGCCAAGGGGCAAATCTCGTGCTGGTGGCACGCGCAAAGGACGACCTGGAAGCGGTCGCGAGCGAGCTGGCCACATCGGTTGCCATCATCGATGGCGACGTTGCCGACACCGAAACCGCCGAGCGCGCACTCGATGCCGCCGAAGAGATCGGCACACCCCTTTGGGGCCTCGTCAATAACGCGGGAATCAGCCCCTTTTACCATCAGGTCGTCGACACCCCATTGCATGAGTGGGATGACGTCCTTCGGGTAAACCTCCTCGGGGCAGCGGTCTTCGCCCGTGCCGCAGGACGCGTGATGCGCGACAACGGCGGAGGACGCATCGTCAATTTGGGATCAATTGCCGGATTGACCGGATTGCCCAATATTGGCCCCTATAACGCCAGTAAGGCAGCGATCGATGCGATGACGCGCACGATGGCGGTCGAACTCGGTCCTCATGGGGTTCTCGTGAATTCAGTCGCCCCGGGAACGATTCGCAGCGAGATGGTCGATGGGCTCCTTTCGGCAAACCCAGCGCTTGCCGAAAGGCTCGTCGCAAAATCTCCCCTTGGCCGGGTGGGCGACTGCCCAGAGGCCGCAGAGCCCATCGTCTTTTTGCTCACCGATGCGGCGAGCTTTATTACCGGTCACGTTTTAGTGGTCGACGGTGGGCGTCTGGCTGCCGGATAGGCCTGGTGTGCGCGTGCGAAGGGGAATCTGATGCGTGTCGTGATCTGCGGAGCGGGAACTGCCGGATGCGTCACTGCGGCGCGGCTTTCTGAGGACCCCACGATCGAAGTGGTGCTTCTTGAGGCGGGGCCGCACTACACCCCGGGCAATTGGCCCGATTCGCTGAGTCATGCCTACCGTGTCATTCGCGAAACCCACGACTGGGAGTACTTCGCCCAAGCTGGGGCATCGCCGCGATTGGTGCATGTGCCACGGGGAAAGGTGGTCGGGGGCTCATCGGTCACCAATGGGGCGATTGCCCTGCGTGGACTCCCTGAGCACTACGACGAGTGGGAATCATTTGTCGACGGGTACAGCTGGGAATCGATGTTGCCCTGGTTTCGGGCAATTGAGCATGACCATCAGTTTGGGACATCCCCCGCACATGGAAACGACGGCCCGATCTCGATTAATCGCCATCCTCGTGCGAACTGGTACCCCATCTTTGAGTACTTCGCCGAAGCGGCGCTGTCGGCAGGCCACCCATGGATCGATGACCACAATGCCCCTGGTGCGGTGGGAGTCGGCCCGACGCCATTCAACATGGTCGATGGGGCCCGCCAGACCCCGGCGGATCACTATCTCGATCCCGCACTGTCACGGACAAATCTCTCGCTGGTCTCAGGAGTTATCTGCGACCGCATCCGTTTCTCTGGCACAACTGCAGTTGGCGTCGAGATCATTGACGGCGATGGGGCTGAGCGCTTCATCGAGGCCGATCATGTGATCGTGTGTCTCGGGACCTACGCGAGCCCTGCGCTCTTTCTGCGCTCGGGGGTCGGCCCCAGGGAGGCCCTCGATCCCTTTGAGATCCCCGTGGTCCATGAATCGCCTGCCCTGGGGAACGGTATGCAGGATCATCCAAAAATCTCATACCGCTTTTGGATCGACACCCCCATCCCCTCCTGGCCACACCCCTGGATTCAGGTCCTTCTGACCGCCTATGCCGAGGTGGCAGGTGAGAAGCGCTTATTTCAGGTCATGCCCTATGTCGGGCAAGACACCGCAGGACACAAATTTGCCGACATCAATCTCCAAGTGGCCGACGCGCGGGGCCGCACCGGCACGGTGCGCCTGCAAGGGCGCGATCCGCACCTGCAACCGGTGTTGTCGATGGGATGGCTCGAGGATGGCAGCGACCGTGCACTCTCGATTGTGGGTGGCGCTGCGTTAATGGAGCTCAGCCGGATTGCACCATTTTCCGATGTGGTGCGCTCCTGGCCGAATCAAGATGACCGCGATCACGCCCTTCGTACCGTCGAGACCTTCCACCACCCAGTGGGCACGCTGCGCATGGGGCGCCCGGATGACCCCACCGCAGTGGTCGATGGGACAGGATCGGTCTTCGGGATCGAGGGCGTCTCCTGTTTTGACGCATCGATCATTCCGCGAATCCCCTCGGCCAATACCCACCTCGCCGTATTGGCCCTTTCGGAGCGGCTCTGCCACGCCTTTCGCACCCGCGAGAACTGACCCATCGCAGGCGTGATCGACCCGATTGGTGCGGCAGATTTCACGCTGCGAGCTGCTCATTGCACAGGGGACGCGCGCGCGTACTAATCTGTACGTGAACGTCCTCATGTCGTCGATTCCATTGGAGCCATTCGTGCCAAGTTTGCCGCCCCCCGCAGACCCAACTGCAAAGTATGTTGCTGCGATTGAGACCGAGGCTGGTGTCATCGAAATTGAGTTGTGGGCAGATCTCTCCCCGCAAACCGTCGGAAACTTCGTTGGCTTGGCCGAGAGCGGCTTTTATGACGGAACGATCTTCCACCGCGTGATCCCTCGTTTCATGATCCAGGGTGGATGTCCACGGGGTGATGGCCGTGGGACTCCCGGCTATGACTTTGCTGACGAATTCAACGAGCGCAAGCTGGTGCGTGGCGTCCTGGCGATGGCAAACGCCGGCCCGAACACCAATGGAAGCCAATTTTTCATCGTCACCGCATCGGCGACACCACACCTTGATGGTGCACACACCGGATTCGGTGCAGTGATCTCTGGCATGGATGTCGTGGACGCCATCGAGGGCACACCGACAAGTCGCGGCGACAAACCGGTTGCCGACCAAACCGTGCAGCGCATCACGATCACCAAGTCGTAGTTTTTCGTGCATTGTCACGTTGCGCTCTGCAGTGCGTACGTCCGTTGACTCATCAGCGATGACGACGACGCCTGCATCATGGGAGGTCACTTTTCTGCGCCGTGCCCGTGGGTCATCGCGGGCACGGATTGCGGGTCGGGTGCTCCTGAAGGCACCTGACCTCGATCAGGCGCGCCGACAGGCAGAGGAGGCCCTCACCGAGCGACGTGAACGCACCCGGCGCAATGGCGATGGGTCGATGTGGTCACTTGGGCTGCTGCGCCCACTGACACCCCGCGCACCAGGCACCAAGCGGTACCGGGTGACCTTTGCCAGCTGGAAATCATTCGATGATCACTTCGAGCGCCTTGATGTGCATGAGCTTGAGCTCTGGGCAGCAAACGCGTCAGGCGCGCGTCGATTGGCCCAACAAGAGATCCAACTGGTCTCGGGCTACCTCCCCGCCTGGCGCATCCGCAGTGTGGAAGCAATCAAAGAGGGCGATCTTGAGGAGTTCGATGACGACGAACTCGATCACCCCGAGGATCTCACCACCTAGATCAGCTCGTATGGATCCGCCGCGCGTAGACCAGCTGTTCAAGTTTGGGTCGCGCACCACCGTAGCCTGAATTACGAATCCCCCCGACCACCATATGCGGGTCCTGATAGAGCGGGCTCTCGTTGATGAGCACACGGGCGCTGCGCACGCGCCGACAGATGAGCTCATGATCATCTGCAGTTCCCCCAAAGATTGAGACTCCGATCCCAAATTGGGTATCTGCGGCCAATGCGCATGCATCTTGGCAATCACGCGCCAGCACCACCCCGCGAATCGGAGCGAAAATTTCCGTCTGCCAGAGGGCGAGTTCTGCAAGGCGCTCTCGCGGCAACAGCATAAGACGCGGATTTGTGCGGCCGATCGTCTCATCTGTCGACACCCAGCCGGTGATCTGCTCGGCCCCGGCGTCACGTGCTTGGAGATAGGCGGCTTCTGCCGCCTCCACGAAAGCGCTCACCATCGCAAGATCGGTGGCGTGATCATCCGGATCACCAATCACGAGTGCCGCGACCGCATCACGCACATACGGCGCAAGGGCAGGCCAGATGCGATCATCGACAATGATCCGCTTGGCGGAAAAACAGAGCTGTCCGGCATTGGCAAACGCCCCGAGCGCAATCCCTTCGGCCGCCTGCACAAGGTCGGCGCCCGGAAGCACGATCAAAGCATCATTGCCGGAGGCTTCTGGGATATACGGCCGTAGGACCACTCCACGGGCATACCCTTCTGCGAGCGCACCAAGATGCGCCCGACAGGTCTGGGTGGCCGCATGCGCCACGATGGCATCGATCTGGGGGGCCACAAGGAGCTCTGCGACCTCTGACGGCGCGCACTCCACCACGCCCACCGCATCACTCGGCCAGGCCGCGGCAAATGCGGCAAGTACCCGCATTGTGGTCGTACCCACCGCACGCGAGGGCCGACACACCACCGCGTTCCCTGCGACCAGACTGGAGATCGCGACAACGGTTGGCACCCAGATGGGAGAATTTGCTGAATGGAGGCCTAAGACGACCCCAAAGGGCATCCAATGGAGTGTCGTATGACCTGAGCGCGCAGGGATTGCTCGGGGCCGGATCGCCTCCGCAAAGCTGGGGAGGGCATCGATGAGCGAGAGCGCAGAGATAAGCTCGCGCTCGGCAAACTTTCGCGGAATCCCCGCCTCACAAATGACGCTCTCAACGATCCCGGGCCCGTCCGCCACAAGATATTCTCGACTGCGTTGTGCGCACGCGAGGCGATCATCAAGGCTGAGCGCCGCAACTGCCGGTGCGGCCGCGGCAGTGGCCTCAAGCGTCCGATGAGATGAGGGCTGCATTCGATGGACTCTAACGATCTTCTCCCTGCGAGTCTGCTCGTGCACTGCACCCCGCAGGAGCTACGCGAACACTTCCCTGCAATCGCATTGCTGCAGCCAGTCTCGGCGTTTCCGGGTGGGGTGAGATGTGCGCCGCGGGCCGCGCCAGAGCTTGCACGCGAGGGCATCGCGGCAGTACCCCTTGCCATCGAGGCGGAGAATGAGATTGCCGGATGGCCCGATCCGCCATCACGTGTGACCGGCCACTGGTACATCGCAAGCCCCGATCATCTGCCGCCGCCACCGGGATTTGATCTGCTGGTCCAACTCCCCGGAGAGGGCTTTGGCACCTGGCCACACCCCACCACGCGGGTATCTCTACGGATGCTGGACCATCTCCCCGATGGCGCCGCCATCGATGCGGGCTGTGGCTCTGGCCTTCTGACCCAGGCCTGGGCGACCACACGTGGGCCGGTCAGCGCAATCGATCTTGATCCACAGGCAATCACACAAGCCCGTGCCGCAATGACACGTACCACGCACAGCGCACGGGTGACCTGGCACACCGGCCCTCTTCGCCATCATGTTCCCACGGCAACCGGCACCATTGTCCTGGCGAATCTGCCGGAGATCGCGCACATTGAACTCATCGGTGCGCTCAACGCATCGCATCGCGCGATCCTGGTCTGCGGGGTGCGTACCAGCCGTGCGACACCGCTCCTCGATCGCTACCAGGAGGCCGGCTGGGTTGGTGTTGCCCACGACCAGATCGAGGGGTGGGGCTGTTGGATCATGCGGCGCACCGACAGTGTTGGCGATGCATCTGACGAGTTCTGGCACCACCCACGGTAGGCTTCCAGGATGGACCCCTTGTCGGAGATCGCACAGCTCGAGGAACTCGTTCGCGCTGCCACGCGTACCGTGGTGTTTACGGGACTCGGATTTGGACGCAGCGAAGACATCGAGCAGCGCGTTGACCAAAGCGATTGGTCATCGCACGCCAGTCTTGAAAATCTGGTCGTTGATCCCGCGGCCTTCTGGGCCTACTACTTCACCGCCGCCACGGAAATCTCGAGGAGACTCCCATCAGCGGGCCACTACGCGCTTGCGCGCCTGCAACACGCCCACGTGATCTCGACCATCATTGCCCAATCGGCCGATCATCTGTTGCAAAAGGCAGGGGCCACCGATGTCGTGGAAATGCATGGCAGCGTGCTGGTGGCCAAATGCGAACGCTGCAATGAGCGCTATGGGTTGCCCGAGGTCGGGGCACTCATGGAGCAATCGGCCGATCGTGTGCCGCGTTGCACCTCCCCGGAATGCAACTTTCCCCTGCGACCCGTCGGGACGCTCTGGGGAGAGTCACTCGCCGAAGAGCCGATGACGCGCGCCTGGGAACTCGCGGCAGCGGCCGATCTCTTTGTGGTGATCGAATCCTCACTGCGCACAATGCCGCTCTCGCTGCTACCGAGCGTCCCGCTCAAACAGAATGCGACCCTGGTGATGATCGGCATGATGCCCACACAATACGATCGCTATGCACGACTGGTCATGCGCACAGAGGGATCGCCGGTGGTTGACGCGCTTGCAACCGCGATGCTCGGACCAGCACCCTCCCCGCGCACATAGGCTGCACGCGGGGAGCGCTGATTACTTGGTCTTTGCGGCGGCCGTACGTGTACGCGCAGGCGCTGCCGCTTTCGCGGGCGCCTTCTTTGCAGGAGCCGCCTTTGTGGCAGGAGCCTTTGCCGGCGCCTTCTTTGCGGGAGCGGCCTTGGCAGCCGCAGGCCGCGCACGCTTTTTCGGCGGGTTCGGATCCACGACGAACTTTTGCGAGTAGTAGATATCGCCTTCGTGGCCGAGCTTCATCCGACGCAAGGTGGACTTCACACGTGTGCCGACCTGGACATCTTCAAGAGCAGTGTCCACGACCGGAGCCGGAAGCAACACGCCTTCATCCATGGTGATGTGACCCACGACGTAGGGCTCTTGACCCAAGAAGTCGCGTGGGGGGTAATACACCACGGTGTAGTTGGTGAGCTCACCACGACCCTCGAGCAACTCTTCGGTGAGCACCTCTCCGCCACACTTGTAGCAGTGAAAGTGTTCCCACCACGGGCTCAGTTGCTTGCACGACTGGCACCGCATTGCGTAGAGCTGCAGCTTCGGAGGGCCGAGTCGCGAAAATTCAATTGCGGAAACGGTCATCCTTACTCCCCTTCGAGGCGCTGGTAGATGTGAATCGCGCCAACTGCACCCGGTCCACCGCGACAGGCGGTAATACCGATCTCAGGATCCTGGGCTTGGATGCCCTCAGGGGCGGTGCCACGCAGCTGCTCGATGATGTCGACCGCCTGCGTCGCGCCGGTTGCACCCAATGGGTGCCCCTTGCACAACAGACCGCCCGACAGGTTGACGGCAACCTTGCCGTCCTTCCAGGTCGAACCATCCTTGGCGCCCTTCCAGCCTTCACCCGGCTCCGCAAATCCCAGGCCCTCGATACCCAAGGGCTCTTGGATGGAAAATGAGTTGTAGATCTCTGCGACATCAATGTCATCTGCAGTGACCCCTGCCATTGCGTATGCGCGCTTGGCGGGCTCGTTGAAGAGGCGGTATGCATCCTCAAGGGTGTCGGTTGCCGCGTACCAGGTACCGGTCGCCATCTGGCTTGCGGTGATGTAGACCTGCGGCTTGTCGGGCTGGTCACGCAAAATCTCTTCGCGACACAAGATCAATGCAGAACCGGCATCGGTCATTGGGCAGACCTCATACAGCTTCAAAGGGTCTGCGACCTTCGCCGATTTCATGACCTCTTCCACCGTGCACTCAAAACGCAGGTGAGCAAAGGGGTTACGTGCACCGTAGTGATGATTTTTAACCGCGGTGTGCGCAAGATCTTCTTCGGTCAATCCGTAGATCTGCATGTACTTACGGGCGGTCAACGCAACACCCGATGGAAAGGTCAGACCCGAGAAGTACTCCTCTTTGGAGTCTGCCGCCTGGGCGATGATCGAGGTGGCTTCAACCGTTGCCAAGTCGTTCATTTTCTCGGCACCCACCACCATGACGGTGTCATAGAGCCCTGATGCGATTGCGACAACACCCAAGTGGAGTGCCCACGCGCCGGTGCCACAGGCCGCTTCCACGCGGACAGCACCCGCGGGTACGACGCCCAAGTGATGAGCTGCCATCAGCCCGGTGGAGTTCTCATAGTTAAACCCGACCGAACCGACATTTCCGACGTACAACATCTCAATATCTGATGGGGAAACACCCGCATCCGCAATCGCGCCCCGTCCTGCCTCAACGATGAGGTCACGGAGACTCTTCGAGTGCTGAATCTTGTGCGGGGTCTTCCCGATACCCAAAACACCAACGCGCATGAAGATTCTCCTACCTAGTGCGGTTCGGCTTGACGGCCGCGTGTCCACAGATAAAACGTGCCGAGATCAATTGCCTCGCCAGGAATCTTTTCGGCGATCCCCACCGCGGGTGGCTTGGCCACAACGTCAATCGCTGTTGCCGTCGCTTCCCCAGCACCGTAGCTCACGGCAAGCACACTGTCGCCCGCCTTGGCCGCATCAAAACTCAATGCCAACGCAATACCCAAGGACGCGGCACCCACGTTGCCAATTTCCCCAACGAAGCTGGTCTTGGCCAACTGATCGCCCGAGATGCCCGCCTTACCGAGCCCACGAAGAACCTGTGGGTGTGGCTGGCTTGCCGCAACGAACTTGTATGCGGATGTCGGAGTCTTGGAGGCCTGCTCGAGGGCCTTGATTGCACCGACGGTCGCCTTTTGAGAGGCCTCAGAGAGGACCTCCATGCGGTACCGGGGCTCGCGCTCGCGCGCCAAGAACCAGACGTCATAGACCTCGTCCGCAGACCGTGCAGAACGTCCGATCTTTGCGAACCCACCACTGCGGGTCACCACAAATGCGGCGGCCCCACCAGCGGCAAGGGTGTCACAGACCTTCTCCTCAAAACTCACCACATAGTCTGAGACCACCACAAGCACCGGCTTTGCGGCGGTCGCAAGTGCACCGGCAAGTTCAAAGGCGTCGCTCAAACTGCCCGGGTGACCGGCAAGGTCATAGCCTTGCGTGGAATCGGGCAAGCCCAAAGCCCGTACAAGTGTCAACGACATCTTGCGCAGGCCGAATGGTGCAGACAGCGACAATGAGATCACTGCACCAACCTTGCGGTCAGCGCCGAGGGCCTGATCGGCTGCCTCGAATGCCATGGTCAGCGCATCTTCATCCAACGCAGGGATGGAGAGCGTACGCGCCCGTGGCCGCCCGGGGCGCCCAAAGAACTTCTGGACGTCCCCAAGCGGAACACGGTACTTCGGTAGGTATGCGCCGTAGCGCGCAATCTCAGCCACTGCTGCTCCTAACGCTTCACCACGATGCCCGCAGCCTCACGGTCAAACGTGTCAGGGGTGATGCCTTCATCACGCAGCTTCACCTTTTGCACACGCTCAGTGGGGGTCTTGGGCAGGGTGTCGACATAACGGATGTAGCGCGGCACCATGAAG
>CAITWD010000030.1 GCA_903896045.1 uncultured Actinomycetes bacterium | reverse complement strand
ATGGGCCGTGTAGGGATCGAACCTACGACCTTGGGATTAAGAGTCCCCTGCTCTACCAGCTGAGCTAACGGCCCGAGGATCGACATCTTACCCAACGCAACCCGCAGGTTCACGTCTGACCTACTTGCCTGCCTTCAATGTGACCAAACTTGCCGTGGCCGCCGCCGCCTTTGGTCCATGGGGCGCGAGTTTGAGATAGGTCGTGTACGCCTGCTCTGCGACCAAGGTGGCTTTTGCCGCTTTGGCGAGTTGCCCCAAGTAGTAAAAACCCATCGGGTCTTTGGGATTCCGCAGCGTGTACGCCGTCGCAATTTGCTGGGCAACGGTCGGTTGGTTCGCAAGGGCGTAAATCGATGCCAACTGATTCATGTAGTCAGGATTTTTTGGCGCGAGCTGCGTTGCCTGAGTCGCGGCATGGAATGCGCCGGACGCATTCAGCGCCTTCACGTAGAGCTTCGACAATCCGCTCCAAGCGACAGCATCCTTGGGGTGGGCAATGGTCACTGCTGCCGCATCCCGAATTTTGGCGAGGGTGGGCAGCTGATTTTGCACCGCAGTTGCGGTGGCCCCGGGTGGCGCATAGTGCAGGTACTTCACATATGCGTCGTAGGTCGCTGCCGGCTGACCAAGCTGATCCTCAAGTTGGGCGAGCTGCAGGTACCCATCGGGATCCGTCGGATTCTTGGCGGTATACCTCGCCAGTACCGATTTCGCCTTCGCAGTTTGGCCCGCCTGGGTGTAGAGCGTGACTAATGTGAAGGCCGAGGTTTGATCGGCGGGGTCAAGGTGATTTGCCTGCTGTGCAGCGGTCAGGGCCTGTGGCAACTTATTCGCCGCCTGATAGGCCGTTGCCAAATCCTCCCATGCAGACACACTTGATGGCTGCGCTTTCACCGCCGCCTGCGCTGCGCTGATCACTGAACTCGTCGATGATGAACCGCCACCGAACACTGCTGCCAACGCGATGATCACACCTCCGCCAAGAAAGGCGACGGTGATCAGGATCGCAACGATCCGCGCAAGGCGCTTATGGCGTTGTTCATCAAGAAGCACGGGGGGTCACGCTAACACACCGTGCGGCGGGCCTTTGCAATCTGAGTGATGACATTCACCAACGTCTCATCGCAGACCATGCCGGCATTGACCTTACGATCACCATCAATCCATACCGAATCGACGGAGGATGCCGCATCGAGAAAGGCAAG
The DNA here is from genome assembly GCA_903896045.1 of uncultured Actinomycetes bacterium. Lineage (GTDB taxonomy): Bacteria > Actinomycetota > Thermoleophilia > Miltoncostaeales > Miltoncostaeaceae > CAITWD01. Next base: position 59,632 of record CAITWD010000030.1, on the reverse strand, counting down.
GTGTGGATCCCCACCCACCAAATGTGCAGCCGGAGTCACGGCAACCATGTTTGCGCGCAGCCCGACCCTCAGCGTGCCCACGGCGTCGCTGAGTCCCATCGCATCCGCGCCATCTCTCGTCGCCATTTGGACCGCACGCGCCGCGGAGATTGGATACCCGGCCGCGTCTTGCACACGACGACATGCACGTGCCTCTGCGCGGACATCGTAGCTTCCCGCACTCGCAGGACTATCCGTGCCAATCCCCACGGTAACTCCCGCATCATGCAATGCGGCAAGCGGGGCTACCCCACATCCCAAATACGCATTCGACGTCGGACAGTGGGCGACGGCAACCCCAGCGCTCGCAAGCAGACTCGGATCGTTGGCACCAAGCTCAACGCAATGCGCAGCAATCATCCCGTCCCGAAGCGCTCTCGCTGCGGCAATGCGCTCGATCACCGTCATCGGTGTCGATGCGGGCCATTGTCCGGGGCGCACATTTCTCTGCGCGAGCGCTGTGGCAATTGTCCCTGTGCCCTCAGCAATCGCATGGATCTCCGCGGCAGATTCAGCGAGATGTGTGGTCCAGGGCATCTGGTGATACTCGGGGTCTTCAATCAAATGGCCCCACAACGCGGGTCCGACCGAATACGGCGCATGGGGAGAGATCCCCACGGTCACACCGGACGCACTGCTCGGCACCATTTTTGCTCGACCATCCGCAAAGCGCGCAAGCGACTGCGAAACACTTGCCGCATCGCCGGTGCCAAAGATCTCCAGCGAGCAATAGCCCCCGATACCGACACGCTCCATTGCCGCCGCCCCCGCACCGGTTGGCCCGGAATCCCACAGTGTGGTCGTCCCCGCCAGGAGCGCATTCACCGCGCCGATCTCGGCTGCAGTCGCCAAGTCATCGGCCGAAAGTGCGCCGGCTGCGCGCAGAAATTCGTTGAGCCACGCGCCGAACTCACCACCCGCGGCCATACCGCCAGTAAGCGCCCATTCAAGATGGCAGTGCACATCGACGAGGCCGGGAGCAAGCAGGGCCTCACCAAGATCCTCAATCCCAAGATCTGTGTGGGCGGTACGAACCGATTGCGGATCGCCAACGGCGGCAATTCGCCCGCCACGCACCGCAATGGCACCGGGTGCCACGACGGTTCCATCGCCAACGAGTACCCCCGCGGCGATCAGGACAACGTCAGCTGGAGTGCGCGTCGTGCGTTTCCACCGGGGTGGCAGGAGGATCCGCTGGCGTTGCAGTCGATTGCGCCGACTCATCGCCACTAATGCCCTTTTTAAATTCACGCGCGCTGCTGCCGATGCTTCTGCCCATTTCCGGCAGACGCTTGGCGCCAAACAGCAACAACACGATGACAAGGACAATGAGAAGATGGACTGGTGTGATGTCCATGGCTGCCTCTGGGTTGTGTGGGGATCAAAATGACCGCTCACCGACTCCCTAACGGTAGCATGACATCAGTGATTACCTTGAACTCCAGTGCCCGGCTCCAACGTATTGATGCGATTGCTGCGGCGTGGGGCGGGCTCGTCGGGGGAATTGGGCTGATTCTGGCGGGGCCCCGCGAGCTCGCAATCCGGGTCGCCATCACCGTGATCATTGGTGTTGTCGCCGGGTTCCTGACCGGGGTGCGCGCGGTACGCAATCGCATCATGAATGCCGCAATCGCCTGGGTTCTTGCCAACTGCTTCTACGTGGCCTATGTCATTGCTGCACAGATCGTGCATCTGATCACCGGACCCGCCGCACCGGCATTGCTTCCCGGGGGCGCCACCGAGTGGGCGCAAGTCACGCTGATCTCTGGCCTGGCAATTCTTGGAGGCGGCGCAGTCGCACACCTTTTGTTACGCCCGAGCCGCAGGCGCACCCACTCGCTCTAGCGGGGGAAGTTCTTGTAGTACTCCGAGGCCGTTGGCCCCGACTGACCCAGATATTTCCCCTTATATGGGGTGTCGACCGGTGTCGTGAGGGTCAAAAAAGAGATCTGGCCGATCGGCATTCCGGGATAGATCGTGATCGGCAGTCGGGCCACATTTGAGAGCTCGAGGGTGATCTGCCCCTCGAATCCAGGATCGACATAGCCCGCAGTTGAGTGAATCAGTAACCCCAATCGCCCCAAGCTCGATTTCCCCTCGAGGCGTGCGACGAGATCGTTGGGAATACCCACGCGCTCCAGGGTCGAACCCAGTACGAATTCTCCGGGATGAAGGATGAAGGGTTCATTCTCAGGCATCGTGACCATATCGGTGAGCTCATCAATGGGCTGGCGCACGTCGATATAGGGCTGACGATTGTTATGAAACACCCGAAACTGCGCAGCAACGCGCACGTCGACTGACGAGGGCTGCACGAGGGTGGGATCGAATGGGTCGATGACCAAATGCCCGGATGCGATGTATTCGCGGATTGTGCGATCAGAAAGAACCATGTGTCCGCCAAGCGTACCCATCCGGTCGGACCATCCGCTACCCTCCAAAGCGTGTTCAGTGCACGTGGATTCCGCATTGAGGGACCGGTTGATGCCGCGACGATCGCGGGTCTCTGTGATGCGCAACGCGATGGCCGAATTCCCGCACTCCTGATTGATGACCGGTTTATCGGGGACGGCGCACCCGAGGACTATGACTTTGTCGAGGTCACACCCGACGAGTTACGCCAACTTGTCGCAACCACGCGTCTGCCGCGGTGGGTGATCGCCAAAAACCCGATCTCCGGGGGATTTGTCCAGACGAAGGCCCTGATGCGCTCCAAGGGACTTGCGACGGTCTGCGAGGAGGCGGCATGCCCCAATATCGGTCGGTGTTGGTCCCGTAAGACCGCAACCTTCATGATCGCGGGAAGCAATTGCACCCGTGGCTGCCGGTTTTGCAATATCGCCACTGCGCGCCCGCTCGGTCCCCCGGACCCCGATGAGCCGGCCCGCGTGGCGGAGGCCGCCGCGCAGATGGGACTGCGTTTTGTGGTCGTGACTGCCGTTGCGCGAGATGATCTGCCCGATGGCGGTGCTGCACATTTCGCTGCCACCATCAACGCGCTGCGCGAACGCAATCCCGGAATCAAAGTCGAGGTACTGATTCCCGATCTTCGCGGCTCGCGAGATGCGCTCGACATTGTCGTCGATGCTGCGCCGGATGTCCTCAATCACAACACCGAAACCGTGCCGCGCCTCTATCGCCTTGTCCGCCCTGGTGCCAGATATGCACGCACCCTGGAGCTGTTGGCGCATTCGGCTGCATCGGGAATTCGCACCAAAACCGGAATCATGGTGGGACTCGGCGAGCGTCTCGACGAAATTGCTGACGTGTTTCGTGATGTGGCAAGTGTGGGGTGTGAGCTGGTCACCGTTGGGCAATACCTCACTCCGAGCCCCGCGCACCTGCCGGTGCACCGCTTTTACGCGCCGGCCGAATACCCCGCCTTGGCGAAAATGGGCCGCAGCATCGGCCTCGCCCATGTGGAGGCGGGCCCACTCGTGCGATCCTCATTTGAGGCGGATCGCGTCGCTGAACTTGGTGCCGTCAGCGTCTGAGAATGAATTCCTGCACGATCGCGTGCATCTTGGCCAGAAGCTAACTCGCAGCACATCTTGGGATTGCCAATTGCAAGAAGGATCTTCCCTGTCACTCGGGAATTGATCATTCCACTCAAGATTGACGGCTGCCTGCCGATATTCCTCGTGACAAGGATTTGTTCTCGCATGGATGCGGCAAGCCAAGGACGACACCGGATGAACGAGTACCGCACACAAAAGATCGCACTCCCCAGTGGCCAGGTCATCGAGATCATGTATCTCATCGACCCGGATCGATCGATCGAGACCGCACTCGAGGAGCATGCGACGACATCGACCGACCACGCACTCCCGCTGCATTGCTGCCCATCGTGCGCAAGTGAGATGGTCTACCCGATGAACTGGCACGAGCAAGAGGATGGTCTGTGGACCGTTGAGCGTCGGTGCCCAAATTGCGAGTGGTATGACCTCGGGACCTTTCTGCACGAGGAAATTGAGCCCTACGACGACATCATCGAAGCGGGCACTGAGGAACTGATTATGGAATTGCGCACCTGGAGCCACTCAAATATGAATGACGACATCGAGCGGCTAATCGCAGCGATCCACGAGGATCAGATCCAGCCGATCGATTTCTAGGCGCGCCACCCCCGCTGCCTCTAACATTCCCGGCATGCCTGAACTTTCTCCCAGCGATGCCCACGCGGCATGGCAATCTGGTGTTGCGACCATCATCGATGTGCGCGAGCAAAGCGAGCATGACCGTACGCATGTGCCCGGTGTCACGCTCATCCCCATGAGTGAGTTTCTCGAGCGCATCCACGAGCTTCCCGACGGGGAGCTGATCATCATGTGCCATGTCGGTGGTCGCAGCGGCCAAGTCGCCGGATACCTCACCAACTTAGGAACCTATGGCGAGGTCGGCAACCTCACCGGTGGCATTGTCGGCTGGGTCGCCGAAGGCTTGCCGTTTGCTGGGGAAATCCCCAGCTAAACGGCGTACCGCTTGATCACGTTGTACCGGGTGTCGCGTTGTACTGCGACACGACCCGTCGCCTGAATTGCCGACACCATGCGCTGAGTATCGAGGCGAAATGCGGTCCCCGCTGCGCGCACAACATTCTCCTCGATCATGATCGAGCCCATGTCATCGCAGCCGAATTCCAGTGCGAGCTGCCCAATCCGCAGCCCTTGGGTCACCCAAGATGATTGGAAATGGGTGAAATTGTCGAGGTACAGGCGGCTGACAGCCAGCATCATCAAATAGTCAGCAGCAGTGGTGTTCTGATGATCATCACCACGGCGCGAGCCGCCGCCCGACTGATAACTCCAGCACACGAAGGCGCGGAATCCGGGCTGCTCGTCCTGGAGTTCACGCAGGCGACGCAGGTGCTCGACCCGCTCCTCAAGCGTGTCCACGGTGCCGTACATCATCGTTGCCGAGGTCGACATTCCCTGTCGATGGGCCTCGCGCATGACGCCGAGCCACTCTGCTGTGGTCGTCTTCTTGGGGGCAATAATTTTGCGCACCCGATCAACGAGGACTTCTGCGCCGCCACCAGGGATTGAATCGAGTCCTGCAGCCCGCAGCCGGGTAATCGTTTCAGGAAGCGTGAGCTTTGAGTACTTACCGATATGCAGCACCTCTGATGGCGAGAGCGCATGCAGGTGGATTGGGTACCGGGCCTTGATCGACGAAAAGAGGTCCTCGTAGTACTCGATCCGCAAACCCGGGTGGTGGCCACCCTGCAACAGGAGCGCAGTACCCCCAAGACCAAGGGTCTCCTCGATTTTGCGGAAGATGACCGACTTGGGAAGGACATAGCCTTCAGGATCACGGGGAAGACGGTAGAAGGCACAGAAATCGCAGTCCGACACACAGAAGTTGGTGTAGTTGACGTTGCGGTCGATGATGAAGGTGACCTCATTGGGATTGGTCACCCGGTCCCTGACCGCCCGAGCAGCAGCACCCAGACGCACCAAGTCATTGCTGCGCAACAACACCAGCGCATCCTCATCACTCATGCGCTCGCCCGCCATAACGCGCTCGAGCACCTCGCTCACGGTATCGGGTGCAATTGTGGTCATCTGTGCTCTCGTCTCGTGGAAGTCATCATGCAGGCGATCCTAGGCGGCGACAAATTCGGGAAGTCGCACAAGCTGACCGGCTTCGCGGGCCATCTGCAAAAACATGCCAAGGCCCTCCCGCTCAATCGCACCAAAACCGTATCCCAACCGTCGGAAATATGCCGCAATGAATTCCTCGGAGAATGGGAACCGCTGCGCAGCTGCACGCACAACGGCCCGAGGATCACGCGCATAACTCTCCTGCGCGTCGGTCAATTGCTGCTGCAAATCTGCCAGAGGTGACCGATATGCGCTCCCAAGGTCTGCGCGGGCAGCCCACACCGCAAAGACCATTGGCAGGCCAGTGCGTACCCGCCACAAGGCACCCAAGTCGGTGACATGGGCCGCATACGGTGATTGGCCACCCACGAGCGCCTCATCTCCAATCAAGAGCACTGCATCACAGTGGGTAAGTGCCTGCGCGGGCGTCTGGGTGAGATCCACAAATTCCGCATCATTTCCCAAGAGAATCCGCAGCAAGGCAACCGAGGTCGCGCTGTGTGGCGTAATCGCCACCGATCGAATATCCGCAAAGGGCACATGGGAAAACACCAGAATCGAATCCACAGCGCCGGCGGCAGAGATGCATGCAACCGGCAACAACTGCAATTGATCGGCATTGCGCGCATACTCAATTGACGACATCGCCGACACATCGAGATCGCCCCGCATCACACCCTGATTCAGGGTTGTTGGCACTCCGTCCGTAAAGGCAAACTGCGGGCCTCCGACGTGTTCGAGATGGTGATAGAGCGGATACATATTCAGCGCAGCGATGCGCCCCACGCGCAGCACTGCTCTCGTCTCGGCCACATTCATCGCGGCACCGCCCGACGGCCGACGGCCGCCACCAGATGCTCGACATCACTCGAATCGCCCGCAGGGATCTGCCAATCATCTGCACCAAATGCGAGTGCAATCTGGCATGCAGCAGCGCCCAGATGCACCCAGTCGGGACGCACCGCAGTGGTTGCTGGCAACAGGAACCGTGCGATCGCGATCACCACAAGATCCTCAACTCCCCAGGATCCCGGACGTTCATCGTTGCCTTCCGCAGGTACGGGCATGACCGCGCGCAACATGCCGGTCTCAGCGGCAAGTTCTGCCAACGCAATCAATCGATCGACGGTCTGCGCGGCAGGCACATCCGCGCCATATTGCACAACCGCAACGCTCGGAGTCCCGGCGAGATGGGCAGCACGATGCACCGCAATCGGTGACTCATCCACCTCGTCATGCAGCCATTTCGCAGGTGTGTCACCCCGTTGGTAGGTCACCGATCCCCCAGGGGCTGATGCGATCAACCCCGCGGCGCGAAGCGGATCAGGAACCTCAAGGAGTGCGATCAGTTCATCTCGATTCATGCGTACCGATCCACAACACCATCCGCCACCAATACCAGCGCATCCCGATTGGCACCCGCAAGATCCCCGTCGAGCACTGCGCGCGCATCTGCAACATAGGCCAGCGCCCGGGCACGTGCGCGTTGCACCCCAGAATGTCCCACAAGGCGATCACATGCCACGGCAATGGCCTCCTCGTCGGTTGCGCCACGGATCAGATCGACGAGGGCGGGCTCGTCCTGGATCGCATAAATCATGGGCAAGGTGATCGTACCGTCGCGAAGATCAGCGCCACGTCGTTTTCCAGTCGCATCTGTCGATCCAGTGATATCGAGAATGTCATCGAAAATTTGAAAGGCCATGCCCACCGCCTCACCAAAATCTGCAACACGCTGTTGCACATCATCAGACCCACCACCTAACAGGGCGCCAATTCGGCACGCCGCCGCAAACAGCGAGGCGGTTTTGCGTCGTACACGATCGGTGTATGCCTCCTCGCGCAGCGCGAGATCACATGCGGCTCGACCCTGTGCGAGCTCACCACACGACAGATCGAGCGCTGCCTGGGCCAGCATCCCCACCGATTCCGGATGACCGGTCGCGGCGAGCTCCGCAAATGCCCGTGCAAAGAGGTAGTCACCCACCTGAATCGCTGCGTCAGGTCCGTGCGAGGACACAATGGTCTCGTGACCACGACGGATGGTCGCGCCGTCAAGTAAATCATCGTGTACAAGCGTTGCCATGTGCACCAACTCGACACTCGCCGCTGCCCGCACAACATCCTCAGAGGCATTCCGCCCGCTTCCCGCACAGGCGATAACCAGGAGCGGCCGAAGGCGCTTACCGCCGGCAGCAAGCGTCGTCGCGGCAGGCACAGCAACATTCTCGATCCCCAATCCCACAGCGTCCTCAAGACGCTCTTCACACCGGGCAAGCGCTGCCTTCAGGTCACGACCGACCCGTGCCGTCGTGGGTTGCATGAGTGCGCTCATGGGGCAACCCGTCCGTAATGCAAGCCGATAATCCCGCCCGCAAATAACTGCCAGCGGACATCGGTCAGCCCTGCAGCAGCCATCTTCTCTGCCAACGCAGGGGGTTCGGGAAAGCGTTTGACCGATGCGGGCAAATAGGAATACGCCGCGCCGTCTTTGCCCATCAGCTTGCCAAGCACAGGAACGACCCGATCAAACCACAGCTCATAAAAGCGCCTGAGGCGTTGTGGCGTGGTGATCTCCAAGATCACCACACGCCCTCCGGGGCGCACCACTCGCGCCATTTCAGAAATCCCGCGATCGAGATCGGCGACATTGCGAATGCCGAATCCCACCGTTGCGGCATCAAATGTGCCGTCACCGAAGGGGAGTGCGAGCGCATCCGCCTGGACGAATTCAACTCCGCCGCCACGCGCATCACCCTTGACCCGCGCCCGATCCAGCATGTTTTCAGAGAAGTCCGCGCCCACGACACGGCCACGATCCGTCACGCGGGTGCTCAGCGCAAATGCAAGATCTCCGGTACCGGTACACACATCCAGTCCTGCATCACCAACGGCGAGATCGGCGGCGGCGGCGGCGGCCTCCCGCCAACGGCGATCGAGTCCCGCGGTCATGATGCGATTCAAGCGGTCATATCTGGGAGCGATGCGATCAAACATCGCCTGCACCTCACCCGCAGGCAATCGACCTGGCTCGTTGGTGCTGGGCTCCGTCACGCTCATGCGCCACGCTCAGTATCACTTGCGGCAGGAATCATCTGGCCATCCTCGCCCCATCGGGCGAGTAATTCATGAGGCACCCCCAGATGATCAAGTGCCTTGCCGACCATAAAATCCACGATCTGTTCGACACGGGTCGGAATGTTGTAGAAGCCCGGAGATGCGGGCATCACAATGGCCCCTGCACGGGTGACTGCTGCCATGTTCTCAATGTGAATGAGCGACAACGGTGTTTCGCGGGTCATCAGCACCAACGTGCGCCGCTCTTTGAGCATCACATCACCGCACCGATGGATCAAATTGCGCGCCGTACCATGTGCAATTGCGGCGAGCGTGGATCCTGAACATGGGCAGATCAGCGCGGCAGGCGCCAGCGACGATCCCGACGCGAACGGCGCGGTGAGGTCTTCCAACCCAAGGATGGTGACCGTCCCCGGCCCGCCTGCATAACGACTGGCGAACTCACGAATCACTCCATCGGGATCCTTCGGCGCCTCACGACCTGCGAGCAAGAGCTCATGGCTGATCACATGAGCGCCGGCACGGCTCACGCACAATCCCACATCACAACCTGCGGCGGTCAATGCCTGCAAGGCGGCTGCGGCGTAGGCGGCGCCACTGGCGCCCGTCACTCCCAGAAAAATACGTTTCACGACTGCCAATGGTAGTGGCCGTCTGATGGAAACCAATGGGGTGCGGTCATGTCAGCCGGCCCTTGTCCACGATGTACTTACCCAAAAAACAGATGAGGCTCGGATCTCTCCGAGCCCCATGTCCCACCAATTCTCCGCAGGTCCTACTTGTAGGTCGTTCCGAGACCATTCAAGAAGGTCGCAAGCTGCTGATACTCCTTGGCCGTGAAGTTGGCGAATGCCGGCATCGCAGATCCAGGTGTCGCGCACGTCGGACACTCGGTATGCAACACGAACCAGTTTTCACCGCTATAAACAGGGCCCTTCACACCCGGCACCTTGACGGGAATGGTCCCCGCATAGGTTGATGTCTTCCCCAGAGTTCCGACGTTGGTCAAGTTCGGACCAACCTGGCCCCCGGAGCCCTTGATCATGTGGCAACTCGTACACCCTGAGTTCGCAAAGATCGTTTGCCCAGCTGCCGCTGCGGAACCCGGGGTGATACCCGTGAAGGTAATCGCACCACCAGATACCGGCACGGCACCCGTTTCACCTTGGTAGGTCAGCCAACCAATTCCGACAAACACCAACACAGCAACCGACAACGCAAATGGACGCTTGGAAATCCGACGCTCGGCACGTTGGTCGATAAACGGCGTCGCAATGAGCAACCCCATAAGCAGGTTCGGCACAATGAACGTTGCCATGATGACCGGCAGCAGCGCATTCTGGTTTTTGAAGATCTTGAGCATCTGGAAGAGGAAGAAGAAGTACCACTCCGGACGAGGCTCAAATGTCGACGTTGCGGTGTACACCGGCGGACCAACACCCACACGCTGCCAGATGGCCATCCCGATGATTGCCGCGAATACGAGGATCGCAACGATGTGATCCTTGTAGATCGCATACGGGAAAAACGGCTTGCCCTCTTTTTTGGCCTGCGCGTAGTCGCGCTCATACGCCTCTTGTTCTGCGCGTTTCACTGCCCTGCCTCCACCTTCACCGGTTGTGTCGCCGGTGCAACTGTCACCTCACGTCGACCCTGCGGAGCACGCTCCCTGGCAGCGGCACGAGCAGCCGCCTCTTCGGCGCGGCGCGCACGCATTGCGCGCTTCGCCCATGGTGGCTCAGTGATACCGAGCTTGGACACGAGGAATAAGTGCAGACCGATAAAGGTCGCAATACCCCCGGGTATGACGAGCATATGGATCGAATAGAAGCGCGATAACGTATCGGGATTAAAGTTTGATCCCGCCCGCAAAATGTCTGCGATGTATGGACCGATGATCGGCGCACTCGCGGTGATGTTCATTGCCACGACTGTTGCCCAGTACGCTCGCTGATCCCAGACCAGCAGATATCCCGTCAAGCCCATAAACATGACCATGATGAGCAGGATGGCACCAGTCACCCAGGTCAACTCACGTGGGTACTTGTAGGAACCGAACAGAAATACGCGGGCCATATGCAAGAACACCAGGATGATCATGGCGCTTGCGCCCCACTTGTGCATACCTCGGACCAACCAGCCCCAGGTCACCTCATTGGTGATGTGCTGAATGCTCGAATAGGCCGTGGTCGGATCTGGCTTGTAGTACATCGCCAGGATCATTCCGGTCACTGCCTGCAGGCCAAAGGTCGCCATTGCGGCGAAGCCAAGTGTTTGGAACCAGCTTGTCTCGCTGGGAATGTTCCGCTTTAAGAACCAGGTAATGCCAGTCTTGGCCCCAGCCCGGCGGTCGACGTACTCAACGACGGCCTCTCCGACCTGTCCGACCGGCCCCTTCGGCCCGATATCTGTGGTGCTCACCGTGCCTCCTAGAAGGGGTAGAGATTGGACAACACACCGGTTACCGGTTCACCCGGGTCATGCAAACGCGTTGCACTTTGATTCGAGTCGATCGAGAACGGGCTGCCCAGCAGTAGGCGTGCTGAAGGGTTGAGTCCTGCCGTCGACCACGATCCGTGCACCTTGCCCACCGATCCTACTGTGGCCCCGCCCGAATTCACGACCTTGATATTGAAGCGATCCAGCGGGCGCGGCGGCGGGCCGGCGACCACAAGTCCGAGAGAGTTATAGGCACCACCGTGGCATGGGCATACGAAGTTGTCGCCACCCTTGAAGTATTCGACCGGGCATCCGAGGTGTGCACAACGGTTCCAGATCGCCAAGATCTGTCCGTCTTTGTTGCGCACAAACACACGCGCATCCGACCACTCTGATTGGCCCGACACGGCAATCGAGGTTGTCTGGCCGTCCGGGAAATTACTCACCGGGCCAATATCAACCCATTGGGCCTTCGGCGTCTTGACTGCGTCGGCACCGGCGAACCCTGCGATCGGCACCAAAATTGCGGCGGTCAGGACCGCCCCACCGGCGACGGCGACTCCGCTTAAGAACTTTGTACGGGTGATGAAATCGGGGTCATGATCGTGGGAGTGCTCCTGCACAGGATCAATCGCGCGCGGACCAGCGTACTGGCCTCCCGACGACCCCTGCGGAGCATCGTTTCCCTGGCTCTCTGCCACTCGGTTTCCCCTCCTCGACCAAATAACCCAGAACGACCAACGGCCGCTATTTGGATTCAACCAGACTGCCGACCTAAATCATGCCCAAACCGTCGGGCCAAGTGTCCCGTCCAGCGGGTCACTTGTCCTCGGATCTGCGGGCCGTACGTGATGCCTGGCAGCTGAATGATTCGATTTCGTCCACCCTACGTCCTGCAGGCACCGCGACATATTCAGATCGCTTCTCGATCATATCGACCGGAGCACGCTTCGTTAAGCGCATCAGCGAACTATTTCTATGAAGCAGATGAAATCCTCCTGCAGCAGAGCGACGATGGACCGATTGACCACATCGCCTCGCGCCTATGCCCGAGGAGGAAGCGGTATCCCCAACTCGCTCCAACGCTGATCGACACGGGCGATGATCTCCTCAGACATCGTGATCGCATCCGGCCACGGGCGCACAAGGCCTTCGCCCTCCCATTTCCGGGTCGCGTCGAAACCGATTTTCGACCCATACGCAAAATACGGTGCAGCATGATCAAGCGCATCAACCGGTCCATCGACCATCAGATGGTCACGCGCCGGATCAACATTGCTGAACGCAGTGAATGCGACCTGGGAGACATTGTGGACGTCCACATCGTGGTCCACCACGATGACGCATCGAGTCAATGAGAGCAGCCCCAATCCCCAAACGGCATTCATCAACTTCTTGGCATGGCCTGGATAGCGCTTTTTCACCGAGACGATCGCGCAGTTATGAAACACGCCCTCAAGCGGAAGATTCATGTCGAATAAATCCGGCACGGTCATCCGAATCAGCGGCAAAAACATGCGTTCAGTGGCTTTGCCGAGATAAAAATCTTCCATTGGTGGCGGGCCGACGATCGTGGTCGAATAGACCGCGTCGCGACGATGGGAGATTGCCGTGACATGAAAGGTCGGATAGTTGTCGACCGGTGTGTAAAACCCTGTGTGATCGCCAAATGGCCCTTCGGGACCAATGTCATTGGCATCGACATAACCCTCGATCACAAATTCGGCGTTGGCAGGTACTTCGACGTCGACGGTGCGACAGGCCACCATGTCAACGTTATCCCCGCGCAAAAACCCAGCGAAGAGCATTTCGTCAATGTTTGGTGGCAACGGCGCAGTGGCGCTATAGGTCACCGCGGGGTCGGTACCAATGGCGATTGCCACCTCAACGCGGCCCGAGGAGTCGCGAAGGTGTGCTGCCCCATCTTTGTGGATCTGCCAGTGCATCATTGCGGTGCGCTCGTCGACCACCTGCACGCGGTACATGCCGCAATTGCGCACGCCCGTCACGGGGTCCTTACTGAACACCAACGGGAGGGTGATGTACGGACCACCATCATCGGGCCAACAGGTCAAGACGGGAAGTCGCGACAGATCCGGCGCCTCCATCCAGACCTCCTGGCAGGGCGCGGTCTTGACCATCCGCGGAGAAAACGATGCCAGCTCGCGTAATTTACTCAACGCCTTGACCTTCGCGACAAGCCCCTGGGGTGGCTGAAGGTCCATCAACTCCTGAATACGTTGCCCTGGCTCGTCAAGGTGCTCGACCTCCAAGGACATACACATCCGTCGGTCGCTACCGAACTGATTGATCAAGACGGGAAACTCGCTCCCGATGACATTGTGAAACAGCAGCGCCGGTCCGAATTGCTTGGACACCCGATCGGTGATCTCGGTAATTTCAAGGTAGGGATCAACCGGAGCAGTGATCTCGACCAACTCCCCCGCTTTGCGCAACCGCTCAATCCAATCGTGCAGATCACGAATCATGCAAAGACCTCTTCAAGGTTCGGGGGATCAGAGAGAGTGGCCGCCAACGCAGCAAATCCGGCAATGTCATCGGATCCCACGGCATGGAGGACTGCATCACGAAATTGATCGGTGGCGAGTGCGCGATCGTGATGCGCAATTGCTGCGAGCGCGCCCAACCAAATCGTCGGTAACTGCGCGCGGCGCCCGCTTGCTACGACGCCCGATGAAAGCGCCACGAGCTGGGCCAGCACATCGATCACAAAAAGATCATTGGCGCGTGCCACCCGCACCAGGCCAGCGGCATAGCAATAGTCGCCCGCGAGCACCAGATCCGCGGTCCCAGTCAGGGCGATTTCACGGGGATGGGCGTGATGGGCCAAAAACCCTTCCAAAATGAGATCAACCCCGATGGCGTCTTCAAATGCCAACGGCGGTGAGACCACAGGTGCCAAGAGGGGCGCAGCAGGGGTTTCGGCCACCCCTTGAGAAAGCGTTGGGTCCTGTAGGAGATCAGTTCTCACTCAGCCCACCTCACCCATCGCATCGGCCAAGGCCTCGGCCGTCGCCGCAATGTCGCGTGTCGTGTGCACCGTGCTGACAAACCACGCCTCGTATTGCGACGGCGGGGGATAGACCCCACGTGCAAGCAGTGCACGCGCAAAGGACGCATACAGCGTGGTATCCGATGCGGTTGCCGTGGCGTAGTTGGTCACCGTGACATCACTAAAGAACGGCGTCAGCATCGACCCGACGCGGTTGATGCGCACCGGAACACCCGCGGCAATGAACGCCGCCTCAAGCGCAGCTCCGCCCGCCTCAAGTTCGTCGTAGATGCCGGGTTGTGCAAGTGCCCCAATCACCGCACATCCGGCAGCGGTTGCCAACGGGTTTCCTGAGAGCGTTCCCGCTTGATAACAGGGACCTTCTGGCGCCAACACCGACATGATGTCCGCCCGTCCGCCAAATGCCCCGACGGGCAGCCCGCCCCCGATGATTTTTCCGTAACAGGCAAGGTCCGCTGTCACACCAAAGCGCTCTTGCGCCCCACCCCGCGCTACGCGAAAGCCGGTAATGACCTCATCAAAGATCAGGAGCGCCCCCGTGCGGTCACACGCTGCGCGAAGTCCCTCGAGGTAGCCTGGAGCCGGAGGAACCACCCCCATATTCCCCGCGACGGGTTCAATGATGATGGCTGCTGCCCCCTCAAGCGCCGTCACCGCAGCGTCGAGATCGTTGTAGGGCACCAACCGCGTTGCCGCAGTTGCCGCGGAAGGGACTCCCGGGCTCGTCGGGACACCGAGTGTCGTTGCCCCGCTCCCCGCCTCCACCAACAAGCTGTCAATCGCACCGTGATAGCCGCCAATGGTTTTGACGATTGGATCACGCCCCGTCGCCGCGCGGGCCACGCGCAGGGCACCCATCACCGCTTCGCTGCCTGAGGAGGTCATCCGCAGACGCTCGATCGACGGGATCGCGTCACGTACCGCCTCGGCAAAGATCACCTCCCGCTCGGTCGGAGCCCCGTAGGAGGTTCCGCGCGGAAGGGCGGCAGTCACCGCATCGAGCACGACCGGCGCACTATGGCCGAGGATCGCTGGACCCCAACTGGCGAGATAGTCGATGAACTCATTTCCATCAACATCCCAGACCCGCGGACCGACTGCGCGGTCAATAAAGAGTGGATCACGGCCGATTCCCCGCATCGCCCGAACCGGCGAATTCACTCCACCAACCAGGACCTCTCGGGCACGCCCGAAGAGCTCCCGGCTGCGGGAATCATTGAGACTCATACCTGTGCGGGCTCCCACATCGGCAGCGCATCTCCCGACAGGGCGATGTCCTCCCATTGACGGTATTCGGGGGTGTAGTAGACGAGACGGATCTTTTTGAACTCATAGGTCGAGTACAAAATCGCGCGCCGATCGGGTTCAGTGATTCCCGTCTCCTCGGCAATTGCATCAATCGTCTGCTCGCACAACTCTTTGGAACGTGCGTGGACCATGGTGAAAATCGAGTAGGGCCAGTCGGCATAGGTCGGTCGCTTGTAGCAATGCGACACCGACTGGAACGCGGCCATCTGTGGACCAATGTGTTCGAGATCTTCCTCGGCGACCTTCCATACCGCCATTCCGTTTGCGCCAAATCCCGCACGGCGGTGATTCAGTACCGCGGCAAAACGGCGCATGTAGGAGCGATCGACAAAGGTCTGCGCGGCCGCAAGGAGATCATTGACATCCATGCTGGCCTCGGCGGCCCACACATCAAATGGCGCCGAGACTGCAGGGAGATCCCGCTGCAAGATGCAAATCACACGCTTGTCATCCTCGGTCGGCAACACTCCATCACCGCGCACCGGCGCAGCAGCAGGAGCAGCCGACTTCGCAGTGACGTCGCTTGTCCCGGTCATATCCAGCTGCACATTGATCTTGTAGAGCTTGAGTGTGGGCAACATCCGCATGGACTCCGCACCGGTTGCCTTCGCCAGCACCTCAAGAGTGTCTTCAAGACTCAGGCGGGCATCTGGTTCAACCGCCAACGTGAACCACAGATTGAAATCGTGACTGCGCCGATAGTTGTGACTGACACCGGGGTGTCCGCCCACAATCGCCGCCGCTTCGAAGAGTCGATCGTCCGGATATTTGGCAGCAACCAATGTGCTTTCGTACCCCAGCGCACGGGTGTCAAAAATTGCTGAGAGTTGGCGCACGACCCCAGCCCGACGCAACACGTCCAGGCGTGCAAGAACCTCATCCTCGGTCATGCCGATGCGTGCACCGATCTCCGCATAGGGGTGTCGCACGAACGCAAGCCCCGACTGCAGGGCGTTCAAGAGTTCCCGGTCGGCGTCGTCAGGCTTGTGCTGAATTCGCGGTTCGGCGGTCGTGGTCACTCGGACTCCTTTAGCCAACCTGCGGCATCTTCTGCGTAATAGGTAATGATCAGATCCGCCCCAGCGCGATGTAGTGATGTCAGCACCTCGAGTACTGCACTGCGCTCATCGAGCCACCCGCGCTCGGCCGCGGCCTTGATCATGGCGAACTCCCCACTCACGTGATAGCCGGCCACCGGCACATTCGAAAATGCCGCAACATCAGAAATCACATCGAGGTACATACTGGCCGGCTTCACCATGACCATGTCGGCCCCTTCGGCGATATCCAGCGCGACCTCGCGCATCGCTTCACGGCGGTTTGCGCTGTCCATCTGATATCCCCGACGATCACCAAAACTCGGCGCCGAACCTGCTGCGTCCCGAAACGGGCCATAGAAGGCGGACGCGTATTTCGCTGCATAACTCAGGATTCCGACATCGAGGAATCCGTGCGCATCGAGGGCTGTGCGAATCGCCCCAACTCGCCCGTCCATCATGTCGCTTGGGGCAACAATGTCTGCACCGGCACGGGCATGACTCACCGCCGCCTCGGCGAGGGCGAGCAATGACGCATCGTTATCCACCTCGCCATCGCGCAAGATGCCGCAGTGCCCGTGTGAGGTGTACTCGCATAAGCACACATCGGTGATGACGACCATTTCCGGTACTGCCCGCTTAATCGCGGCAACAGCCTCCTGCACCTCGCCGTGGGGATGCGCACTGTGCGAGCCGACCTCGTCCTTGTGATTGGTCACCCCGAAGAGCAGGACCGCCGGGACCCCGTGCGCAAATGCCCGCGCTGCACGAGCGGCGAGAAGATCCACCGACAGTCGGGAATGTCCTGGCATCGACGCGATTGGTTCCTCAACACCTGTCCCAGCGATGGCAAACAGGGGCAGCACAAACTGATCGGCGGTCAGGCGCGTTTCCCGCACCATCTTGCGCAGGGTCGGGGTCCGGCGCAAACGACGCGGACGAATGCGGGGAAATCCTGGTGAAGTGTCGATTTCATGTCGGGTCATAGTGCGATTTTGAGTGTATCCCCATCTGGAGGATATGGTCTTGAGTGCCGCCCCCGTGGGTAACGCGACACGGGTGGCTGTTCGGCACGCCGGCAACACAGGAGACCTCAGTACGTGCGCAGTGCGCCTCCCGGACCCACAGTTCAGGAAATGCTCGAGGCCTACGCGAGTGGGGCGTTTCCGATGGATGGGCCTGAATATGCCGACGACAGAGTGCCGTTCTATCTGGCAGACCCACGCACAGTGCTCCCGATCAGTGGCTTTCGCATTCCCAAATCGGTGCGCAGGGGAATGACGGCCGGACAGTTCACCATCAAGATCAACCAGGCCTTTGCCGAGGTCTGCACGGCATGCGCAATCGACCGCGACGACACATGGCTCAGCGCACGACTCATCGATTCCTACATCGACCTTCACCGGCAGGGGCATGCCCATAGCGTCGAGGTGTGGCGCGATGGGGCTCTCGTAGGTGGTCTTTTTGGCGTGAGCGTGGGAGGGCTGTTCACTTCAGAGAGCATGTTCCATCGCGTCACCGATGCAGGAAATGCCGCAATTGTTGGTACCGCCCAACACCTTGTGGCACAGGGTTTCGCGTTGTGGGATATCCAGATGTCGACCGCACATACGCGTCGCTTTGGAGCCGAGGTCATCTCTCATGATGAATATCGAACACGGCTGCGCGCGGCCATCGCCGCACCACGCTCATTCACTCGAGGGCGATGACTTTGGTGGTGGTGCACTTATGTTGGACATCTGCGCGCGTTCTGCGCGTCGGGCCACCGCGATATCTGCCCAGACGCTCACGCCTTCCTTTGCAATGACCACGAGGGGGATCGCGAGTACGACCCCGATCACGCCTGCCAGTTGCGCACCAATCAAGAGCCCAAAAATCACCACCAACGGTGGGACTCCTGCCGCATCCCCGAGTGCCTTCGGAACGAGCCGTCGGACCGTCTCGTGGATCGCGATGAACGCCACCAGCACCCAAATTGCACCAACCAGCGAGGTGACGAGTGCCAACGCAATGGGTGGGATTGCTCCCAGAATTGGACCGATATAGGGAACAAAATCCGTCAGGAAGACCCAGGTCATGAAGGTGACCGCGAATGTCAGGCCCAATGGGTAGACCCCTGAGACACCGAGTATCCACAGCGCAATGCCCACTGCCAGGCTGATGATCAACGAGACCAGCGCTTGGGTACGCAGATAATGCAACAGGTTGGTCTCGGCCCGACGAAGAAATGACGCCGCACCGGGTCCACCAAGGCGCTGGACCCACTGCAGGATCCGCGGTGCATCCAGGGCCATGTACACCGATGCCACAAGAATGATCAGCAGTGTGACGATCGCCCCGAGGACGCCCAGGCTGTAACTGAGCACATTGTTGGCTGCGTGACGGGCCTGCTGCTGGGTTGAATTCACAAATGCGGTCAGCCGGTGATGCACATTGATGTGGATGTGATGAGAATCAAAAAATCCCTGCAAACGATCGATTTGCTGAGCTGCCTGCGCGCTATAGGTGGGCAGATTTTGTTGGATCTCTTGAATCTGCGACCGCACGGGAGTCACCACAAGCGCAATCACTCCGATAATGATCGCGAATAACCCAAGAAACACCACTGCGACAGCGATGCCTCTGGGAACGTGCCATCGCCGCAACACGCGAACCGCAGGATGCAACATCAATGCGATTACCGCAGAGAATGTAAAGACGATCAGCACCTGGCCGATGGTCTGGGCGAGAATCCACACCGCGACCACACACGCGACCGCAACGAGGAAAATCGCCCAGGGTGGGGTAGTGATTCGACTCTTCATGCAGTGGTTGTATGCCTCATCGGTGGGAAGTTCCCTGCCGGGATCGCTGCAATCACCTCGCGTCCCACTGAGATAGTGTCACGACAGATGTCATCACGCCGCGCCCCAGACCCCTCTCGCTCACGTGCGCGCAGTCGTCGTGCGGCGGCGCAGCGCAAACGTCGCACCACCTTTTCCCTTGGGATTTCCGCAGTCGTTGTCGCCGCGGCGGTGATGATTCTCTTCTGGGCCACGGGCGGCACAAAGGGGTCGCATCCACAAACGCTCGGATCGCTTGCTGGCGCAAACGCGCTGCCGATCTCATCCCCGCCTCCACACGTGGTCATTGCCACTGCACCACTCATCACCATTGGACTCCCGATCAACCCCGGCGCTGTGACGGCGATCGCCTTCCGTTCCATTCCCAATCCTTCGGCCATCGCACTCACCCCAACGGGGCCCTTGCATCAAAATGATGAGGGTTCGCATGGCGCCGGAATACCCGACACCGAGCTCGATGTCGGGGCGGCGGCGGGGACCGCCGTCTACTCACCTGTCGACGGCCGAATCATTGGCATCTATAACAACGTCATTCGCGGCCAGGTACAGGGGTATCAAGTGCTGATTACTCCACAGACCGCCCCAGGGCTCATCGTGGTGGTGGGGCATCTGGTTACCCACCCCGGGACACCAATTCCCAAAGTTGGAAGCACCGTCATCGCGGGTATCACGCCACTCGGGCAAGTCATTGATCTCAGCGCAGTCGAGTCCCAAGACATCTCGCAATTCTCAGGTGATTCCGGAAACCACGCCTCAATCATCGTTGTCCGCTCGGCGCATACGCAATGACCAACACAATGACCACTCTGATGATTGGCGATGTGGTCGGTGGAACGAGTTTGCGTGCGCTGTTGGCGTACATGCCAACGCTGATTGCCACCCATCAACCGGATCTGATTGTGGTCAATGCCGAAAATGCTGCCGACGGAAGCGGCACGTCGCCCCGCCAAGCAGAGGAGCTTTTTGCCGCAGGGGTACACGTCATTACCGGAGGCAATCACACCCTCAAACGACGGTCATATCACGACATGCTTCGCACCGATCCACGCACACTCAGGCCCGCAAATCTGCCGACCGTAAATGCCCCCGGCGCGGCAATTGCACGCATTGCAACCACGGCGGGTCCTGCGGCGGTCATCAACCTTCAGGGTGCCGTATTTCTTGAGGCGTCGGCGAACCCATTCGCGATCATCGATGACTTGATTGCGACCGCTGCCGCGCACTCCGCCCAGATCTTTGTGGATTTTCACGCCGAAGCAACCAGTGAGAAGGTCGCGCTCGGACACTACGTCGACGGACGTGTCACCGCGATTGTCGGGACGCACACACATGTCCAAACTGCCGATGCGCGAGTACTCAAAGGGGGTTCTGCCTACATCACGGATCTGGGTATGACCGGGCCCCACGATTCGGTGATCGGCGTGAACACACAGATCATCATCAACCGCTTTCTCACCGGCGCCCCAGGCCGATTCGTACCGGCAGAAGACGATATTCGCATCCAAGGGGTGGTGATCACGAGTGCCGCGGATGGACGCGCGACCGCGATCGCCCGAATTGATCATCCTGTTGATGCACCGCAACACGGGAACCAGTGAGCGGGCGGCGAATGAACTACCGACCTGCGATGCGCTCGCATCGCAACCGCTCTGGGGAGGTGTGATCGGTGCGCGTGATGTCTCTTGTCGGCAACCGCCCGCAATTTGTCAAGGCAGCGCCACTCTCGCGTGCATTACGCAGTCGCGGTACCGAAATCCTTGTGCACAGCGGTCAGCACTACGACCCTGATCTGGCGGATCTTTTCTTTGACGAGCTCGCGATACCGACGCCCGATCACGCTCTCGGCATCGGACAGGGCAGCCCGTTGGTGCAACTTGCCGGCATGATCACAGGGCTTGAAGCGCTTATTTCGACCGAACGCCCTGAGGCACTTGTGGTGTATGGCGACACCACGACGACCCTCGCAGGGGCCCTGTGCGCTGCCAAATGCAACATTCCACTCGCCCATGTTGAGGCGGGGCTTCGCTCCTTCGATGCCACCATGCCCGAGGAGCAGAACCGGATCGTCACCGATCACCTTTCGGGTCTGCTGCTGTGTCCGACTCCTGTCGCGGTGGAGAATCTTCACCACGAGGCAATCACCCACGGTGTGCACATGGTTGGTGACGTGATGTTGGACGCGGCTCTCATGTTTGCCGATGCCGCCGCGAGCCGGATCGGCGCAACCGCGTTTGGAATGACCCCGGGCGAATTCATTCTGATTACCGTGCATCGTGCCGCGGCAACCGACACCCCAGAGGCCCTCGCCGCCCTCATCGAAATGCTCCGCGCGCTTCCATTCCCCGCGCTCTTTCCGGTACATCCCCGAACTCGCGCCAAATTGACTGATGCAGGGCTTTGGGATGAGGCATCACAGATCCCCGGTGTCACGTTCATCGGACCGGTGGGGTACCTCGATTTCACACGACTTTTGACCCAAGCTCGTGCCGTGGTCACCGATTCTGGTGGAGTCCAAAAGGAGGCGTGCCTGCACCGCATCCCATGCGTGACCGTACGCGAGACCACCGAATGGACAGAAACCGTCACACATGGCTACAACACCCTGACGGGGATGCACGCTGGCTCGGTGAGCGCTGCAGTTCTCGACGCCACGATCCCCGCCGATGCCCCACGCCTCTATGGCGACGGGAGGGCCTCAGAACGGATTGCTGCCCTCATTGAGGAGTTTGTTGCGTCGCGCTAAGGCCTCACTCATCAATGTCATACGCGACACGGGTGACCCCATCTCCAAACGACTCGTCCTGCGCGGGTCGCTCATAGACCGGCTGTGCGCCAAAACGTGCCATCACCGCATGACTCGGAACAATGACGTAGAGCCGGGCATCCTCACGGCTGCGCTCAATTGCACTCCAGAGGCGTGCCTCACGCACATCAATGAGACCCACCGCACAAAACAAACCAACCACACACCCAGCCATCTCTCCGCCACCATGGCGAATGTGATCGAACATCATCAAGACAATCACCGCAAACATCACGACTCCTGCAACCCGCGTACGGCGTTCACGGGCTGCCGCGAAGGTCTCATAGACACCATTGCGTGGCGGTCGCCCAAGCTGGGCCGCGGCACGAATGCGCCGACCACTTACGATTGCTGCCAACACCAGGGTAGGAAGTCCAATGACGACGGCACTCAAGGCAAATGTGCCCACCGAAACACCGTTTCCAAGGACCCACGACAGGATTCCCCATCCCAGTGTGGCAGCCCCAATTCCGAGCCCCGCACTCCCTCGCATCCGGACTTCATCCCGAATACGAACCAACCTTGGTAGTCCGTCTAGAAGAGTGTCGGCCACGACGGCGAATCCTTTCAGTCAGTGGCGCTAGTGGCTACGATAACGCGCCGTTGCAGTTGATCTTTGTCCACACGACTCGAAGAAGGCCCTTTTGAGCGCAACTGCGCCACGTGTAGGTGTGATCGGACTGGGGTATGTAGGTCTCCCTCTCGCCACCGCGTTTGCGGAAGCCGGCGTCCCTGTGTTGGGACTCGACGCCGTGCAATCCAAGGTGGATTCGGTCAACGCAGGCACCTCATATATCGAAGACATTTCCAGTGCACGACTTGCCCCATTAACCAGCTCTGGCCTGGTTCGCGCAACCACCAACTGGGATGAACTGCGGGACGTCGACGCGATCCTCATCTGCCTCCCGACGCCGCTTGATGAACACCGTGAGCCCGATCTCTCGGCAGTGCTTGGCGCCGCAGAGAGCCTGGCCCAACGCCTCCGCCCGGGGCAACTTGTGGTGCTCGAAAGCACGACTTATCCAGGCACAACGCGCGACGAGCTGGCGCCAATTCTGGAGCGTTCCGGACTACGAGCCGGTCGTGATTTCTCACTCGCATTTTCACCAGAACGTGTCGACCCGGGTCGCGAAGACTGGACAACCCGCACGACCCCGAAGGTCATCGGCGGTCTCACACCAGAATGCACACGCCGTGCAGCCGAGATCTACGGGCTCGCCATGACCACAATCGTCGAGGTGTCCACCCCCGAGGTCGCCGAGATGACCAAGCTGCTGGAAAATATCTTCCGCAGCGTCAATATCGCGCTCGTCAATGAGCTCGCCGTGATGTGCGACCGAATGTCGATTGATTTGTGGGAGGTCATCGATGCGGCGGCGACAAAGCCCTTTGGGTTTATGCCGTTCCGCCCCGGGCCAGGACTCGGTGGACACTGCATTCCGATTGATCCGTTCTATCTGACATGGAAGGCCCGCGAATTCGACTTCCACACCGAATTCATTGAACTTGCCGGCAAAGTCAACTCTCAGATGCCCGCATTTTGTGTCTCGAAGGTGATCCGGGCGCTCAATAGCCGACGGCAATCACTCAATGGCAGTCGGGTTCTCGTATTGGGTGTTGCATACAAGAAGAATGTCAATGACACCCGCGAGAGCCCAGCACTCCGCATCATCGATCTCCTTGCCGCCGATGGTGGCATCGTCGACTTCCATGATCCCCATGTCGCGACACTCGCAACACGGGGGCTCGAGAGCGTGCCATTGACCGCGGAAACCCTTGCCAATCACGATGTGGCCGTCATTGTCACCGATCACGACAGCATTGACTGGGACCTTGTGGTGGCGCATGCGCCGTTGGTTGTGGATCTACGTCGGGTCGCGCCGGATGCACCGCACGTGTGGCGCCTATGAGCCAGGTGCGCATCGGCGTCGTCGGTATGAACTACTGGGGCCCGAACCTCGCTCGAAACTTTGCACGCATGTCGGATGCCGAACTCGCGTGGTGCTGCGATCTCGATAACGAGATTCTCGATCGCCACCGGCCGGCATACCCGACTACGCAATTCACCACGCGCTATGACGATCTTCTTGAGGACGATAGCCTCGATGCCGTGGTGATTGCGACATCGGTACCGACGCATGCTGCGCTTGCAAAGCGTGCGCTTGAGGCCGGTAAACACACATTCATCGAAAAGCCGCTCGCGACGAGTGCTGCCGATGCTCGCGAGCTGGCAGCACTCGGTGATGCCCGTAATCTCGTGGTCATGGTGGATCATTTGTTGGTCTATCACCCAGGCCTGCAACGCGTGAAAAAGATGATTGACGATGGCGATCTCGGGTCGATCTACTACCTGTACGGCAACCGTCAAAATCTCGGCATTGTCCGTCCCGATGAGAACGCCTTGTGGAGCCTTGGGCCCCACGATATTTCCGTGCTGCTCTGGCTCGTCGGAGAACGACCGGTCAGCGTGTCGGCAACGGGAGAGAGCTACCTGCAACCTGGCGTCGAAGACGTGGTGTTTGGCCAAATCCGTTTTCCGTCAGGGATTTTGGGACACCTCCATCTCTCGTGGCTCGATCCGCACAAAATGCGCAAAATGACCGTCATCGGATCGGAAAAGATGGTCGTGTTCGACGATATGGAGAACGAGCGCAAGGTCACGCTCTACGACAAGGGCCCGATCCCGCGCACGGAGACCTATGGTGAATACATCCAGGTCCGCAGTGGCGACATCTACAGTCCAAAAGTTCCCGGGGTCGAACCGCTCCGGGTTGTCTGTGATGAGTTTGTCCGGTGTGTGGCCTCCGGTGCGCGTCCACTGGCAGATGGGCACTCTGGGGCAACAGTTGTCGAAGTACTCGAGGCGATGACCATGAGCCTCCAGGCTGGCGGTATTGCTATCCCACTCGCAAAGGCGGGCTCGTGAGAGAAAATTTGGTGCTCGGTGCCAACGTCACCATCGGCGCTGATGTCGAAATCGGTGCGAATGTGGTGATCCATGACAACACCACGATTGGTGATGGTTGCGTCATCCAGGACAATGTCGTTTTGGGAAAGGCGCCTCGACTTTCTGCGCGTTCAACCGCGCGACGCGACCCACTTCCTGGACTCGTCTTGGGCGCGGGTGCCGCGGTGTGCTCGGGAGCAATCGTCTACGCGGGAACCAACATTGGCGCACGCTCAATTATTGGTGACCTCGCCTCAGTGCGGGAACGTTGCGAGATTGGCGAATCGGTCGTCGTCGGCCGCGGCGTCTGCGTTGAGAATGACGTCGCCATCGGCGGATTTAGCAAGATTCAGTCCAACAGTTACATCACTGCCTACTCCACACTCGAGGAACACGTCTTCATCGCCCCGTGTGTGACGACGACCAATGACAATTTCATGGGCCGTACCGATGCACGTCACGAGCACATTCTCGGTGCAATCATCCGTCGCGGTGCCCGTGTGGGTGGCGGGGCAGTGATCCTGCCCGGAATCGAGATCGGTGAGGAAGCATTCGTCGCTGCAGGCGCTCTTGTCACCAAGGATGTCCCTGCAAAACGGCTTGTTGCAGGCCTCCCTGCCAAGGCCTGGCGGGATGTACCACCAGAGGAATTCGTCGTCGAATAACCCTGTGGGCGCCGGCAGAATGCGGCGCCCCGGTATGGCCTTCTAGCGCTGTCCGTACTGCTCGTCGTAGTACGCCCGATACTCGCCGGACTTGATGGGCTCCCACCAGGCGCGATTGTCGCGGTACCAGGTCACGGTGTCCGTGAGTCCGGTTCCAAAATCGACCGCCGCCGACCATCCCAATAACGACAGTTTTTCCGTTGCCAGAGCGTAGCGACGGTCATGCCCGAGGCGATCTTCGACATAGCGGATCAGTGAGGCATCGCGATTGGTGTACTCCAAAATGCGCTCGGTGATCTCAAGATTCGTGCGTTCGTTGCCACCACCGACGTTGTAGACCTCACCGGCGATACCGTGTTCTAGGGCAGCAAAGACACCCGAGCAGTGATCCTCAACGTGAATCCAATCGCGGATCTGCTGCCCATCGCCGTACACCGGCAATTGCTCCCCATCGAGCGCGTTGGTCACAAACAGCGGAATCAGCTTTTCGGGATATTGACGCGGACCATAGGTGTTTGAACCGCGCGTCACCACCACATCCATTCCATAGGTGTGGTGCCACGCAAGGGCCTGCAGGTCACCGCCTGCTTTGCTCGCCGAATAGGGGCTTGAAGGGTTCAAGGGATCGGTCTCACGAAAGAGGCCCACCGGGATTGACCCATACACCTCATCGGTGGAGACCTGTACGAAACGCCCAACACCCGCACGGCGCGACTGATCCAGGATGACGGCGGTACCGACAACGTCAGTCATCGGAAAGGCAGCAGGATCCAGAATGCTGCGATCCACATGGCTTTCTGCAGCCATATTTACGACGGCATCGACACCCGTAAGGGCGTCTGCCATCGCCGGCGCATCGGCAATATCGGCGTGCACAAAGTGATATTTCGGATCGTCGGCAACCTCTGCCACGTTCGCCGGATTTCCTGCGTAGGTCAGCTTGTCCACATTGACCACCTCGTGGCCCCGGGCAAGCGCCATGCGGACGAAGGTCGACCCAATAAACCCGCAGCCGCCGGTCACCAGCAGTTTCATGCCGTCTCCTTGAGATAGTGCGTCAGCGCCTCATTCCAATCCCGCAATTGCGGTGCGCCCTCTTTTGTGACCGCGAGTACAGAACGGCGGGGGCGGGGGGCGGGTCGCCCCAATTGCTCAGTCGTGATTGGGTCGACCGCACAGGCGCTGTTGGTCGCAGCAAAGATTGCGCGTGCAAAACCCGCCCACGTCACCTGGCCACCGCCAGAGGTGTGATAGATCCCCGGTGGGAGCATCATGATCTGGGCAAGCGCTGGCGCAAGGTCGCGAGTCCATGTCGGTGATCCCAGCTGGTCATCGACGACCTGGACCACATCCCGTTCTGCCCCAAGAGCCCGCATCGTGTCCACAAAGTTGCGTCCATGTGCGCCATAGAGCCACGCGGTCCGGGCAATCCGTGCCCCGGTGGGATGGGCGGCACGCACCGCATTCTCCCCAGCGAGCTTGGTGCGACCATAGGCCCCAATCGGTGCGGTCGTGTCATTCTCGGTGTAGTCGCGTGCGCTGGTCCCATCAAAGACATAGTCGGTTGAGACGTACACCAGTGCTGCACCGCAGGCGGCGGCGGCGCGCGCAACATTGCCGGCTCCGGTCACATTGACCTCGTAGGCAGCAGATTCTTGGGTCTCTGCCCCATCGACATCGGTCCATGCCGCACAGTGGATGATGGCCTCGGGAGCGAGGCGTCCCACTGCATCGTCGACCTGGGTTGCATCCCGAATATCGACCTCCATGTCGATACCCGTCACCTCATGTCCGTGCGCACGCAAATAGGGGATGAGGTCTTGGCCGAGCATCCCGTTGGCACCTGTGACCAATACCCGCATCGGTGCTAAATCAGCCCAATCGTGGACGAGTCGCCCACCATGAAGCGGTAGGCACGCGGCTTGGCGTCGGATTTGCGGATCACGACGCCACGTCCGACCAAGCTGCTCTCCACGCGTGCATCGATGCCATCGAGCTGGCTATTTTCTAAAAATATGGAGTGCTCAACTTCCGAATTGCGAATGAGTACGCCCGCGGAAATCGCCGAATATGGACCCACATACGCATTCTCAATCACGGCACCCGATCCGATGATCGCCGGACCACGGACGGAAGAGTTAATCACACGCGCGCCCTCTTCAATGACCACACGCCCCTCGATGGTCGAGTTCTCAACCTCGCCATCAATCCGTGGCGCAATGACATCCAAAATCAGTCGGTTTGCTTCCAGCATGTCATCGAGCATGCCGGTGTCCTTCCACCATCCGGTCACTACCGACGGCTCAACCCGCTCACCGATATCAATGAGATGCTGAATTGCATCCGTGATCTCGAGTTCCCCGCGCGGGGATGGTGCGATCGCCTTTGCGGCAGCCAGAATCGATGGGCCGAACATGTAGACACCCACGAGTGCCAGATCCGACTTCGGTGCACTGGGCTTCTCCACAAGGCGCACCACACGGCCACCCTCGAGCTCGGCAACCCCGTACGACTCGGGATTTGGCACCTGCTGCAACAGGATCATGGCGGCGGCATCGTTGGTGCGAAAGTCCTCAACGAGCCCCTGAATCCCATCGCGCAAGAGATTGTCGCCGAGGTACATCACAAATTGTGCATCCCCCAGAAATTCCTCGGCGGTCAAGACCGCATGAGCGAGCCCTAATGGGGCTGACTGACGAATGTAGGTGACCTCAACGCCGAATTGCGACCCGTCGCCAACTGCGGCCTCAATTTCGGCATGGGTATCCCCCACGATGATGCCGATTTCACGAATTCCCGCATCCCGCAGGGCCTCGAGCCCATAAAACAGCACCGGCTTATTCGCCACAGGAACGAGCTGCTTGGCACTGGTGTGGGTAATCGGCCGCAGGCGGGTACCCGCGCCGCCCGACAACACCAAGCCCTTGAGTGTTTGTTTCATGATGCTCCTGACGCTACAGGACCCGCCGATCACTATCGTCTGCGGGGATGACACGAGAACAATGGCTCACGCGGCGAACAGTAAAAGGTACGAACTTCGACCCCGAGGTCCTGCTCGCTGCGAAACGTGCGCACGGGTACACGGTCAGTGTGTGCCTGCCTGCATTGAACGTTGCAACGACGATCGGACCGATCCTCGAACGGATTCACACCGACTGGGTGGATGCGACGCCGCTTGTTGATGAGATCGTCGTCATCGACTCCCGATCAAACGACGGCACTGCCCAGATCGCACGCGATCATGGAGCGACGGTGTTTCAGGATGATGAGATTCTGACTGAGGTGGGTCCAGGGGCGGGCAAGGGGGAGGCGATGTGGAAAAGCCTCGCCGTGACACACGGAGACATCATCTGTTGGATTGACTCCGATATCCACGATTTTCAATCGCACTTTGTTCCGGGAATGCTTGGGGCCCTGCTGACCGATCCCGAGGTCGCATTTGTCAAAGCGATGTACACCCGTCAACTCGGTGAGACCGCCGACGGGGGTCGCGTCACCGAGATTTGTGCCCGCCCATTGTTGAACCTCTTTTATCCCGAGTTAGCAGGCCTCGTCCAACCCCTGGCCGGCGAGCAGGCCGGGCGTCGCAGCCTGCTTGAACAACTTCCCTTTTTCACTGGATACGCCGTCGAGATTGGTCTGCTTCTGGATGCATATGCGACCGTGGGACTCACCGGGTTGGCCCAAGTCGATCTCGGTCACCGCGCTCATGTCAATCAACCGACAGCGGCCCTGGGGAAGATGGCATTCGCGATCCAGCATGCGGTGCTCCAACGCTTATCGCGGGATGGGCGCATCCCCGCGGTGCTCACACAGGCAGATACCTACGCACGTCCGGAACGCACCGACAATGGCTGGACGATGACCAGCCACGCGATTGCACCAGCGGAGCGCCCTCCAATGCGCGACATCCTCACGCCTCCCCGACTTCCCGCCCCATGAGCGCACGCTGCTGCTATCTCGATCTCGATGGCACCCTCTTCGGCGCCGGAGGATCTATTTTGCATTCGGGAACGCGCCAGCCCACGACCTCCGGGGTCGAGGCGTTGGCACGTCTTACTGCGGCCGGAGTTCCCTATGTCTTGGTCAGCGGCCGCAGCGCACTGCGCCTGGAAATCGTCGGCCGAGTACTCGGTGCCGCCGGAGTGCTTGCCGAATTGGGAGCACTCGATGCGGGTTTTCCGACAGCGCCCGGCCAGACCATCCTCGAGGCGATTGCCACAACGGGGATCATCGAAGCACTTCTGGATCGCGATACGGGACTCGAAATCCATCCTGAGGCAATGTGGGGGAGGGCGGGAAGTCACTGCCTCCGCGGTGTGGCCCGCGTTGATACCGCAGAATGGGTCACCAACTATTCCGCAGGCCAACTTCGCTTCGCTGACAATGGACACATTGGCCCCGGGGCAGCGCACGTCTACCACGTGCTTCCCGCAGGCGCGACCAAGGCGCTCTCGGTGGTGCGACACATGGCAGCCAACGGATGTCGCCCCGACGCATGTCTTGCGGTTGGCGATTCGGGGGAAGATCTCGAGATGCAATCGTGCGTCGGCACATTTGCCTTGGTGCGCAATGGCGCCGACGCCGACCCCGAGATCGCCGCACGCGCCCAGTGGATCACCACAGGAACGCATGGTGATGGCGTACTCGAAGCCGTGACCGCCTGGCTGGGGACCTAATCAAGCTCCTGTAACGATGACGATGAAGGCGCGTGGCAGGCGCGCTGCCAGGTACTGGCAAGCGCCGCAGACATCGCCGCCAAATTTGTCTCGGTTGCCGCAAGCGCATCGGGCTCCGTTACAAGCGAACGATTAATCGGAAATGCCGCGGTCAGGCCCATGCGCCGAACCATCCCCGGCAAGAGGTCAAGGGACCCACACAACGCAAGACATGGCACCCCCGCACGGTTCGCAGCCGCAGCAACTGCGCTGACCGCTTTCCCGTTGAGTGACTGCAGATCAAGCCGCCCCTCACCGGTGATGCACAACTGCGCGCCGACAAGCTGCTCCTCGAGCCCTGCCGATGACAACACCAACTCTGCGCCGGGAGTCACCACACCACCGAACAGCGCGATCACACCACCCGCGACCCCACCGGCGGCACCGGCACCACGCAGATGGCGAACGTCGACCCCCGTCGCGCGCGCGAGGACCGAGGCATAGTGGGTGAGTCCCGCATCGAGGCGTGCAACGGCAGCGGGATCGGCGCCTTTTTGCGGCGCAAACACATGCGCTGCGCCATCCGGTCCGGCAAATGGATTGGTGACATCGCTGGCAATCACAATCTGCGTTCCGGCAAGGCGTGGGTCACGACCGGAGACATCGATCTCAGTTACCCGTGAAAGATCGGCACCCATACCCGCGAGCTCATGGCCGTCCGCATCCAAAAATCGCACACCGAGGGCACGGGACAGTCCCATTGCCCCATCATTGGTTGCGCTCCCGCCGAGACCCAAAATGATGCGCTCGGCCCCGAGATCAAGCGCCATACGAATCTGTTGGCCGGTTCCAAAGGAAGATGTGACCTCCGGATCGCGCTCATCTGCCCCAAGGCGCTCGTACCCTGACGCTTGGGCGAGCTCCACGACACAGGTATGGCCTGGCAATTCGCCAATGACCGCAGTGATCTCTCTCCCCAGAGGATCACTGACCAATGTCGTGCGACGGCGGCCGCCGCGCGCCCCAACGAGTGCATCCAACGTCCCCTCACCGCCATCGGCCACGGGAACGATGCGCACCAATGTACCGGTCGCCGCGAGTTGGATCCCTGCCGCAATTGCCCTGGCCGCCTCCGATGCAGAAAGCGCCCCCTTAAATGCTGCCGGGGCCACAACGACTGGACCAATCACTCCTCCGGCCGCTCCTGCCCCCACGACATCCCAAGAAAGTCCATCTGCCAGCGGTGAAACGCAGCATCATCGAGTTTCGCGCGCGCTGCCGTCATTTCAATCGCATCTGAACCTACCGGGATCCGAAATGGAGCGCGTGGGTCCAACGCGGTCGCCACAATCACCTCGGCGACATCACTTGCCCCAACACCCAACCGCTCACGCCACGAACGAAATCCATCGCGGAGCTCCCCAAAAAGTGGCGCGTACGGGCCCTCACCCTGAGCAATCGCTCCTGTCGCTCGCGTCGCCATCGGAAAATCGGTGTTCACCATGCCCGGTTCGACAAGATGGACACGCACGCCGAATGGCAGAAGTTCAAGCGCCATCGATTCCGCCCACGCGGTCATCGCGTACTTACTCGCGTGGTACATCCCAAGGAGTGGATTGGCCAAGCGCGCACCAACTGATGAGGTACAGACGATCACACCCTGCCCCGACGCACGCATCTCGGGCAACACATGCTGCATCACGGCGGCATTCCCAAACAGGTTGGTTTCGAACATTTGACGTACGACGTCAAGGTCCGTGTCCTCGGAGGATCCCATCACCGCGTATCCGGCATTCGGCACCACCGCCGCAAGCGGCGCATCTGCAAATTGGCGCGCCGCCGCGGTACCGCTGGCAATGCTCAACGCGTCACAGACATCGAGATGCACGATCGCAAGATTGGGATGCGGAGCAAATGCCGCCTGTGCCGCATCCACATCACGTACACCCGCAACCGCTTTCCAGCCCTCGGCAAGAAAGCCTTCGACCGTTGCACGGCCAATCCCACGACCCGCACCAGTGACAAGAACAGTTGGAGTACTCATGGCCGGTAGGCTAGCGGTTCGGTCGCCCAGACTCACCTACTGATCATCGAGATCGCGCACATGGGGTTGCACCGCGAGTGGCAATCGCAAGGTGAACGTACTTCCCTCGTTGGGCACTGAGACCACATCAATCACTCCGCCGTGCGCCTTTGCAATCCCGCGGGCAATCGCAAGGCCCAAGCCGGCACTTCGTCCTTCTCGGCTTTGGTCGCCACGATAAAAGCGATCGAAAATGAAGGGCTGGTCCTCATAGGGAATGCCCTCACCTGTATCGGTGACCAGGATTTGTCCTTCGGCGGGCGTCCGACGGGCACCGACGCTGATTGCGCCACCAGATGGGGTGTGACGCAGCGCATTGTCGAGGAGAATCAGCAGTACCTGCTCAATACGCGCAGGGTCAGCGTCGACCGTGGCAAACGCATCGCTACGGGCCGTTAATGAGATACCTTGAGCTTCGGCGAGCGGAATCCGCGATGCGACGACCCCGGTCACGAGTGCATCCAAATCAAAGTGCTCTCGGTCCAACGGAAGTGCGCCGCTATCCAGGCGCGCCAGCTGCAATTGCTCCTCAACCAATCGTTCCAAACGCTGCGCTTCACCGCTCATCAGTCCAAGAAATTCCTTTTGGCGCTGTGCGTCAACACGCCCGCCCTCGAGGAGCTCAAGCAGTCCCTTAATTGCGGCAAGCGGCGTTTTCAATTCATGGGACACATTGGCCACCAAATCACGACGGGCACGATCAAGGCGTCGTTGCTCGGTGACATCGCGGACGGTGACGACCACACCGACGCTTGGCGCACTCAAACCTGTGACGGCGAACTCGACTTCGGTCCCATCATCGAGTGTGACTTCCCCTTCATGAATCTCACCACGTCCCGTCGCTCCAGCGGCGCGAATCGCATCATGAATCGGCGTGGGCAGATCGCTCACCGTACGAATACTCGGAGTGCGCTCGAGGCCCAAAATCCGCCGAGCCGCGGGGTTAAGCATCGTCACCTGGGTGCTATCGGCGACCGCAATCACGCCCTCGACAAGTGATGAAATCAGCACGCGCGCACGGTCGCGCTCACTGGTGATCTCGCCGACTTGGCCCTCGATCTGACTCGCCATACTGTTGAGGCTATCGCCCAACACCGCGAACTCACGAATGCCTTGCTGGGGCGCCCGCGCCGACAAATCGCCGCCCGCCAATAATGATGCCGTCGATGCCAGCACCGCGATGCGTCGCCCCACAAACACGCTCAATCCATATCCCGCGAGGGCGGCAAGGCCGAGCACCGCGGCCACCGCCAACATCAAACGCAACTGGATTGCGGCCAACTCGTCACCAGAAATACCGCGCACCGGAGTGGCGGCCTCAATGACGAAGTTCCCCGCCGCGCCGACGATGCGCGGATCAAGGTCTGTCTGCACTTGGGCCACTCGCGCATAGACCGCGCGATTGCCATCTGCGACAAATGCGGCGTTGCCAGGGAGGCGACTCCCATATTGGGCGTGCAAGTGATCGAGGAGCGCACAACACCCCACCGATGTACCCGTATGTGTCGTCAGGCCGGCGGAAATAATCCGGACCTGCGCGCCTACGTTACTGCCAATCGCTGTCGCAAGGGCATTGAGCGCGGCGCCGGACGCAGGCAATTGCGGTGGGAGCTCGCTGAGTTGCTGGTCAAGGTCGCTGCGCAGCTGACGTGCGGTCGCAGTTGCGTGGGCATCACGCAGGCTCGATTCGAAGGTCGGCAAGATCGATATCAGCACCGAGAGACTCGCGAGTGCCCCAACCGCGATCAAGGTCGCGACAAGCCACACCTGCAGACCTGGTCGACGCATACGCTCGCTCACGTGCGGGTAACGTCAGCCCCGAAGGCATATCCCACACCACGTACGGTGCGAATTAACTCAGGATTCGCCGCATCCACCTCGACCTTCTGCCGAAGATGGCGCACATGGACGTCCACGCTGCGCAAGTCACCGAAAAATGAACCTTCCCAGAGGTGATTCATCAATTCTTCGCGCGTGAAGACCCGCCGCGGCGACGATGCAAGTTTGTGCAAAATCTCGAACTCGCTAAAGGTCAGATAGATCTCTTCGCCAGCCCGCACCACAGTCCGTGCAACGGGATCAATCTCGAGGTCGCCCGCCTCCATCACCTGGCCACGCTCTGGCTCAGAGCGCATACGTCGCAAGTTTGCGCGTACGCGAGACACAAGCTCGCGAGGAGAGAATGGCTTGGTGACGTAATCGTCTGCACCGAGCTCAAGGCCCAAGACCTTGTCGAGTTCCTCGCTGCGCGCCGACAGGATGATGATCGGAGTCATCCGTTCCGCACGAATCTGGCGACAGACCTCAAGGCCGTCCACACCGGGCAGCATCAGATCCAGAATCACCAGATCGATGTGCTGCGCGCCGATGACGGCAAGCGCCTCGTCACCACGACCCACGCTGACAACCTCAAAACCCGCATCGGTGAGCGCAAACTCGATCACCGCACGAATCGCTTGTTCGTCCTCTACCACCATGATGCGATCAGACATAGTCACAAACGTAGCGGTCCGTGAGGAGTTTTCCCACGATATTCACCGAGCCTTCACTCGGTATCCCGCACAACCTTCATATTTCCCGTGCCCACTCAGAGCAATGACAGGTTGGGTGCGCGGTCGCGAGCTGCGGAGATCAGTCGGTGCTGGGTCGGCCAGCCTCACCATAGGTATGGAGCACCACCTGGCGCTTGATTCTGGCCAAAATCGCGCTCATGCCACGTAGGCGCAAGGGCGATACCAGCTCCCCCAGGCCCATTTTGAGCGCAAAATCAGGCGAAATCTCAAGGACCTCATCAACCGTTGCGCCATCAAGACCGGCGGCCAGAATTCCGGCATAGCCGCGTGTCGTCGGCGCTTCGGGGGGCGCATCAAAAAACAGATGCACATGGCCATCGACCACTTCGACCGCGACAAAAAATGGGGTCTGGCACTCCGCGACCCGCTCGAGCGTTTCATGGGCATCGGCAAACCGCTCAGGAAGCGCCGGTAGCCCCCGCGAGTAATCGAGCAACATCTGCAAGCGCATCTCGCGTGGCGACATCTGAAAGTCGTCAACGATCTCCTGCAAGGCGGGTGTCAGCATGACAGTGGGCTCACGCGGTTGGGTCGGGGCGCTCAATCGGCACCCGAACCGCATTGCCCCACTCAACCCAGGAGCCGTCGTAGTTGCGGACCCGTGGCAAACCCAACAGGTGGGTCAACACGAACCATGTGTGACTCGAACGCTCACCGATCCTGCAGTACGCAATCACATCATCATCATGCGCCAGGCCCTGTTCCTCGACATAAATCGCCTGCAACTCGTCGAGTGGACGAAATGTTCCATCATCCTGGGCTGCGCGCCGCCACGGCACACTGCGCGCAGTGGGAATGTGACCACCACGCAAGGCGCCTTCCTGGGGATAGTCGGCCATGTGCATCAGCTCGCCGCTGTACTCACCGGGCGAGCGCACATCCACGAGTGGCCCATGGGAAATGTGTGAGAGCACATCCTCTTTAAATGCACGGATTGTCGCGTCATCACGTGGTGTTACCGGATACTCGGTCGGGGTGCGATGTGTGGCGTCGGTGGTAACTGGGCGCCCTTCGGCGATCCAACGTTGCCGTCCGCCATCGAGCAGGCGGACATCGGCGTGCCCGAACAAGCTGCAGACCCACAGCGCGTACGCCGCCCACCAATTAAAATTGTCTCCGTAAAAAATGATGGTGGTATCACGGGTAATGCCTTTTGCCGACATCAGCCGCGCAAACCCCTCGGCGTCGACATAGTCGCGGGTGATCTGATCGTTGAGATCCGCATGCCAGTCGATTTTCACCGCACCTGGAATATGCCCGGTCTCGTACAGCAGCACATCCTCATCGGACTCTGCAATCACGATGTTGGGGTCATCGGCGTGATCGGCCAGCCACTGAGGTGTCACCAAGCGTTCAGGATGCGCATACTGACTGATCTTTGGATCCGGATCGAATGGTGCGCCCACGCAGACTCCTTGAGGTTCTTTCGACACAACGATGTCGCCCGTACCGCTCACGACCGCCAGGTATCTCGGTAAGGCGACGACCTGCGATCATCATTTCGTATCCCGGCAACACATTTTTGGTGCCGAATCACCGATGTCGCGCAGTCGACTATGCCACACTCATTTGTAGACCGTGTCGAGACCGATTGACATCCGCCGCGCCCGCCTCGCAGATGCCGAATTTATTGGACGCATCTACGACGAAGGCATTGCCGATGGCAATGCCACCTTCGCGAGCGGGTCGCACCCCGCCGAAGAGCGGGTCGCATGGCTCACCAAACGCCCCGAAAATGCACCGGTGTTTTGCGCATGGGACGGCGACACTGCATTGGGGTGGTCGGCGCTTGCCCCATTCTCACATCGGCCATGGTATGCCGGTGTCGCCGAATACACGGTCTATGTCGCGCGCGGCGCACGTGGAATGAATATCGGGAGCCAACTCCTCGCAGATCTGGTCGCGACGGCACCCGCATTCGGCTATTGGAAACTCGTCGGAATGATTCTCTCCGACAACGACGCGGGGCTGCGATTAGCCCATCGGCATGGATTTGGCACAGTTGGCACGCACCAGGCGCACGCCACGCTCAATGGGCAGTGGCGCGATGTGACCCTGGTCGAACGCCACCTTGTGGTCGATCCCTCTGGCCACTCCGGGTAAGCAGGGCGCCGTCATGCGCATATATTCATCCATGCCAGAATAAGATTTGCCTGAGTCACGGTGCAGGGGAGCTCGATGACGGAGTCTGCAACAGCGCACGATCAGTCGCCGGTACCCGCATCTATCGATGCGTCCACGATGCGACAGATGTACGCGAAAATGCACCTGATTCGCACATTTGAGGAACGCGCCGCCGAGCAATACATGCGTGGCAATATCGGCGGATTTCTGCATCTGGCAATTGGCGAAGAAGCAGCCGTGGTTGGTGCGGTGGCGGCACTCAGGCCGACCGATCCAATTACCTCTACCTACCGTGAACACGGCCAGGCGCTGGCACGAGGGAGTGATCCCAATGCGGTGATGGCCGAGCTCTTCGGCCGCACAACCGGATTGTGCA
Source organism: uncultured Actinomycetes bacterium (assembly GCA_903896045.1). Classification (GTDB taxonomy): domain Bacteria; phylum Actinomycetota; class Thermoleophilia; order Miltoncostaeales; family Miltoncostaeaceae; genus CAITWD01. The sequence continues at coordinate 22,022 of CAITWD010000030.1, read as the reverse complement.
ATGGTCGCGGCGGTTCAATGCATCTTATGGACCGTGAGCACGCCTTCTATGGCGGGTATGGAATCGTGGGGGGATCCATTCCACTGGCAGTTGGCTTGGGATTTGCCATCAACTACCGCCATGAGGATGGCGTGGTCATGGTGATGTTTGGCGATGGGGCAACCAACCAAGGGGTGCTCTCAGAATCGATGAACATGGCCAAGCTGTGGCACCTGCCAGTGATCTTTTTTTGCCTCAACAATCAGTATGGAATGGGTACCTCGATCACACGCGCCGCATCTGACACGGAGCTGTTCACACGTGCCCAAGCATTCGATATGCCATCACGACGCATCGATGGCATGGATGTCATGGCGGTGTACAGCGCGGTCAATGATGCGGCCGAGTATGCGCGCACCGCACATGAGCCGAGCATGATTGAAGCCCTTGCATACCGATATCGGGGACATTCGATGAGTGATCCCGATAACACTCGCCCCGAAGAGGAAAAGGCTCGCTGGCGCGCGCGCGATCCACTCATCACCTTCGAGCGCGTCGTGCTCGGTGATGCCATTGCGACTCCGGAAGAACTCGAACAGCTCCGTGCCGCGAATGTCACCCGCATTGACGAGGCAGTGAGCTTCGCAGAAGGCTCACCGCAGGTGCCGATCAGCGCCCTCGCCGACAATGTCTACACGCACCCATGGAACACCAACCCGCGCGGTGGAGCGGTCATGCCGGGTGCCGATCAGTGAGCACGTCGACGCCCACCTCGGTCTCCTACCGTGAGGCCCTCACACAGGCAATGCGTGAGGAGCTTCAGCGTGATGCCAATGTCTTTTTAATGGGTGAGGACATCGGTCTTTTTGAGGGCTCATTCAAAGTGACGCGTGGTCTGTTGACCGAATTTGGCCCCACACGTATCGTTGACACCCCCATTTCTGAGGCCGGGTTTGTCGGGCTCGGGATTGGCGCGGCGATGTCGGGTTTGCGACCAGTCATCGAGCTGATGACCGTCAATTTCTCCATTGTGGCAATGGACCAAATTGTCAATAACGCCGCCAAAGTGCGCTATATGTTTGGCGGTCAGGTCAGCGTCCCCATGGTGATTCGCATGCCGGGTGGAGCAGGCCATCAACTCGGTGCCCAGCACTCCCACTCGCTCGAGGCATGGTTTACGCATATTCCGGGACTCAAGGTCGTCTGCCCGTCAACGCCATATGACGCCAAAGCACTCCTGAAAACGGCGATCCGCGATGACGATCCGGTCATTTTTCTGGAGTCGGAAGGGCTGTATGCAAAGAAGGGTCCGGTCGGCGGTGCGGAGGACCTCATTCCCTTCGGACAGGGAATCATTCGACGTGAAGGCACCCATTGCACGATCGTTGCTGTGTCGCGCATGGTGTGGATCGCCCTCGCTGCCGCAGACATCCTTGCCAATGAGGGCATCAGTTGCGAGGTCATCGATCCACGCACAACCCGCCCACTTGATCTCGGGATGATCGCGACCTCGGTCCGCAGGACAAACCATTGCGTGGTCGTTGATGAGGGGTGGCCTGAGTGTGGGCTGGCCGCGAATGTTGCCGCCCATGTCTATGAGGCATGCTTCGACTGGCTCGATGCCCCAATTGGACGGGTCAATGCCGCCGACGTGCCCATGCCCTATGCCCACGATCTCGAACAAGCCGCACTCCCCAGAGCCGACGATGTGGCACAAGCAGTTCGGGCAACCCTCGCGCGACGGGAGCGGTAATGGGATACCTCCTGATGCCCAAACTCAGTGACACGATGGAGGAAGGCACCATCCTGTCGTGGCTTGTTCCCGATGGGAGCACCGTTGAGCGTGGCCAATCGATTGTCGAAATCGAAACCGATAAGGCCGATATGACCGTCGAGGCAATGGAGTCCGGGGTCCTGGTCGTCATTGCCCACGAGGGTGATGTGCTCGCCATTGGTGCACCGATTGCACAAATCGGTGATGCGGACCCTCTCCCGGTGACCCCCGCCCCCGATGAGGAGCCGGCATCCAACATTCCCGTTGGCGACGACGGTACCCCGAATGAGCTCCCATCCGTCGCACCACATCTGGTGACGCCGGTGGCACCGATCGCACTCCCGAGTACAGATGCGCCGTCATCACCGGGACCTGAAAGCGATCGAGTGATTGCATCGCCGCTCGCACGTGCGCTGGCAGCCGATGGCGGACTTGACCTTGCGGGCGTGCATGGGACTGGCCCGGGAGGCCGCATTATTCGCGCAGATGTCGAGGATGCACTCAAACGTGCGCCATCCACCTTCGCCCCCGCGCCATCACCAGTCTCACCGGCGCCAGTCACGCCACATGTCGCACCCGGATCGCGCATTCCGGCCACCCGCCTGCAACGCACGATTGCACGGCGAATGAGCCTGTCGTCGCAGACCGCCCCACATTTCACCCTGCAGCGCGATGTCGATGCAACACGTGCACTCGAGGTCCGCGCAGAAATCACTGTGCGCACCCCAGACCACACCCCACCGACGCTCAATGACTTCATTATCCGCGCGGTGGCACTCGCGGCGAGCGAGCAACCCGAGGCACTCGCGCAATGGGACAACGACACCATCGTGATCCCTGACGGGGTGCACATCGGACTCGCTGTCGCTGTCGACCGCGGCCTCGTGGTGCCGGTCCTGCGTGATGCCGCACAGCACACGCTCCTCGAGATCGCCGCCGCGTCACATGAACTCATCAGCCGATGCCGTGACAACAGCATCACCGCTGCCGAGCTCGAAGGCAGCACGATGACGATCAGTAATTTGGGAATGTTCGGCATCGACCGATTTACCGCGGTCCTCAATCCGCCCGAGGCGGCGATTTTGGCAGTCGGCGCCGCTCGACCACGACCGGTCGTGCACGAGGATGCAATCGTCATTCGCACCATGATGACGCTCACGCTTTCCGTGGATCACCGCAGCCTCTATGGGGCCGAAGGGGCACGTTTTCTCGGACGTATTGCAGAGCTCATCGAAGCCCCCTACGGGCTGGTCGCCGCAATCTGATGACCCGACCCGGAGTGATCGTCCACACCGACACGATCCCCTATGCCGAGGCCTGGCGTCTGCAACGCGAACTCGCCATCGCACGAGAGGCGCAGCGAATCCCTGACGTGGTCTGGCTACTGGAACACCCACCTGTGTACACCATTGGCCGCAATGGAACGCGCGCGGATCTCTTTCTCAGTGACGAACAGCTTGCACTGATGGGCGCGGAGGTGCATCACATCGACCGGGGTGGGCAGATGACCTGGCATGGCCCCGGACAATCAACCGTGTATGCAATTATCGACGTGCGCCCCCATCGCAAGATCCGCACGGTCATCGACCACCTCGTTGATGCGATGGCCGATACATGTACTGGCGTCGGGGTCACCGATGTCGTTGCCGATCACGACACCGTTGGGGTCTATCGAGACGGCCGAAAGCTCGGAGCAGTTGGCATTCGCGTGCAACATGGCATCACGACCCATGGCATCGCACTCAATCGCGATCCTGATCTTGAATGGAGCGCGCTCATGACCGCGTGTGGCGCACCCGGGGTGAGGACAACCTCAATCGCGGCAGAGTCTGGTGATCCGGATCGTCGACGCGTCGAGTCATTGCTTGGCAGTGCATTTGTCGAACGGTTCAACCTTGACGCAACACCACTCACGCTGAACGGACTCTGCGCCCTCGCCGAGATCACCCCGCCAGTGGGCGCCTAGATCATTCGACGCAACTCCCAGGCAAGCATCACCGCGGCAAACATCTGATCATCCGACAGATCAAGTCCCTCGTCACGAGACCACTCGAGGACCTGGTCATCGGAGATCTCGAAGGGCTCCCACTCGGGATGGGCGGCAATCAGTGCGTCAGCAATCTGTTCAGGGTCGTTGACGGGAGCGCTCACAACAGGTTGACGGCGGCGGCGGCGCCGACAAGCGCCATCAGTACGCCATAACCGAGATACCCCACCAAGAGCAGCACGACTCCGAGGCCAACCAAGAGCACCGCAAGAATCAGCCACGCGACCCGAGGAAGACCATCTGCACCAAGTGTCCATCCAATGGTGGGATCTGACTGGGGTTCGCGAGGTTCTTCCATGGCGTGTACTTATCCGACCTTTCGGTCTGCATTCCTTCGATCAGGGACCCGGATGCACGCGGTCAGGATGCGGTTGGTACCTTGCCAACCGCTTTCCCACGCGCAGCCGTCACCAGCTGACCACATGCCGCCGCGACATCGGCACCCCGGGAACGACGCACCGACGCCTCAAGGCCCGCGCGCTCAAGCGTGGCAAGAAAGAGTTCCCGGCGCTCAGGGCGAGATCCTTGGAACTCCCCTCCCGTTGCGTTGTATTCGATCAGATTTACGTGGAAACGCCCATCGCGCAAGATATTTGCCAAGCGCTTTGCATCTGCTTGTGAGTCGTTGACCCCATCCAAAAGGACATATTCGATAAAGACACGACGCCCCGTCGTGTCGCAATAGCGCCGACATGCAGAGAGCAAGTTGTAAATCGGATAGCGCTGATTGATCGGCATCATCTTGCTGCGTGTCTCGTCATCTGCAGCGTGCAGTGACACCGCCAGACGCACCGGCAATGGGAATTCCTGAAGCTCGGCGATCCCGGGGACCCAACCCACGGTGGAGATGGCAATTTGGCGCGCAGAAATCCCGAGTCCGGGCGCCGGACGATGCATTTCATGAATCGCCCCGAACACGGCGGGCAAATTGTGCATGGGCTCACCCATGCCCATAAACACCACGTTGGAAAGCCGGGCACCCTGTTGATCTGCCTCATGAGCGGCAATTAACGCCTGCTCAAAAATCTCCCACGTGGTGAGGTCGCGACCGAATCCCATGGTTCCCGTTGAGCAGAACTTGCAGCCGAGCGCGCAGCCCACCTGGCTTGACACACACAAGGTCCGCCGACCACGGGCATGCGCAATCAACACCGCCTCAATTTCACGGCCATCGTGCAGTCCAAGACGCCACTTCACCGTGCCGTCAACCGACACGAGGCGTTCACGTGGTGTCACCGACCACAGCGGGCCGTGCTCAGCAAGACGCGCACGCAGCTCTTTGCCCAGCGTGGTGACGTCGTCCCACGACTGTGCCCCAGTACGTTGGGCACGAATAATTTGTTCCATCCGATAGGACGACTCACCCCATTGGGTCAGTAATCCGCCAATTACGTCACGATCCATGCGACGACGGTAGCAGTCGGAGCTCATGTGCCGCCGCAATCTGGTTCGCCAATTGGCATGGAATGACACTGCGATCGTCGGTTGCCATCTCGATGCAGTGCGGCATCGGTATCGGATCAGCGCGGCGCGCGACGGGTCTCACGCGCGGTGATCGGTCGCTGGTACGGGTGTTTCGACATACGGAACCACTTCGCGATAGACCCGCCCCCCAACCACAATCACGCATATCGCGAGCAGAATGGCGGCGACCGAAAAAATGCCAAGTGCAGGGGTAATGCCAATCCCCTGCGCAAGATAGCCAAGCGCAATAGTGGGAATTGTCCCCGCGTATGCACACATGTAGAGCGCCGACACCAACTTTCCACGCTCAGTGATTGGCACCGAGACACCACAAATCGCTGTCGCACCTTGCAATGTCAGCCCGTTCAACAACCCGATTGCGGCGGCGGCAATCAGCACAAACGCCACCGAATGGAGTTGCGAGGCGGACACGACCAGGAGCGATGCCACAGCACCCCCGCCCACACCAATCATCACCGCAATCCGCGGCGGCATATTCCGAGCAAGCAGGGGGGTGACCCCACCAAGGCCGAGTTCGAGAAATCCGACAAGGCCGATCAAGATCAGGTTGCGCACACCAAGCACCGCCACCATGTAGAGCGGCACCACAGACAAAAGGGTCGCATCGAGAAATCCCAAGACAAATGCCGCAGGGGCCAAGAAGGTTGCGAATCCCGCCATTTGGCCCGCAGGAACACCGACTTGGGGACGCCATCTCCCGCTCGATCGATCCCGCGGAAGGCGTCGTACCGTCTCGGGCGTGACCGCAAATGCCAAAAATGCAATCACCATCAGCAGCACATGGCCCTCGAAGGGCCGACGAATGGGTTCATTCGAATTCTGCGCAATGATCCCGGCGAGACCCGGCCCAAGACCAAATCCCAAACGGAATGCCAACCCTGCCACCATCGCCGACCAGGCCTTCTCACGCGGACGGGCGTGATCGACGATAAATGCAGTACCCACGCCGAGAAAGCTTCCGATTGCAAGGCCCTGTAACACGCGGCCGGCAAAGAGCATTGGGACATTCTCAGCAAAGGCGAGCACCACCGAGGCAAGGGTGACGCTGACCATTGCCGGCAACATCACACGTTTGCGACCAATACGGTCAGAGATTCCACCCATGACCAACATGGTCGGGACCACGGTCAGGGTGTAGGCCGCAAACAAGAGGGTGATCTGCCCATCACTGAGTGAAAACCGCGTCTGATAGAGGGGGAGCAGCGGCGTCACGATGCTCGTACCCATCGTAAAAATCAGTAGCGCGAGTGTTGCGCTCCACGCCCAACGAGTCATTGTGTCCTCTCGGTTCCCACAGGCGCCCCATGACACGAGGTGCGTGCGCTGCATCAAATCATGCATCTGCCCATCAGACTCGATAGCCTCGATACTTGTGACCGACGAAAAGCTTTGGAACTACGCCCGGATGTCGCACATCTGGGCACGGATGCTCATCCTCACTGGCCTCCTGGTGCTCTGCATTGCCGCTGCATTCCAAATCGGCCAGAGCGGGTCCCAACGTATGAGTTGGTGTCTCACCGCACTGATTACGGTGGTCGCGACGACGCTGATTTTTCTTGTGCTGCTGCGCACCTGGATGCAGGCAAGTGGCCTTCCCAGCAGTCGTCTGCCGGACGCAACACCAAACCCATCATCACCTCGGCGGCTGGAGGCAACTGACAGGCAGTGGCGTGCTTGGGGCATCGGACTGTTGATCTGTTTGACCATTGCTGGCGTCTTCATCATGGGCTTTTTGACCGCCGTGCTGGGTGGAGGGGGAATGGCAGAAGGGGTCGTCGTCGGGGTCTTTATCGCTTGGGGCGTGGTCACTGCACGCGATGTTGCCCGTGTCGCGCAGATTGAGATGGAGCAGCAACGCACCTACTACGCCGCATGCAAACGCCCGGTGAGCGTCGGCTCGGTGCTGGTCTGGCAGCCGCGCTCAACATCCACCACCCAGTCCACATCCTCATCGCCTGAGGCGTAAACGCCCCTCCGCACAGGTCATGATAGAATACCCCCCTGGGTATATTGCACGCAGGGTGAAATGGGGTTGATGTGTCGGACGTACATGAGGTCATCATCATTGGCGGAGGCCCTGCGGGTCTCACCGCCGCCATCTACGCCGCACGGGCGAATCTCGCGCCGGTGATCATTGAGGGGTACGCGGCCGGCGGCCAACTCATGATCACGACCGATGTGGAAAATTACCCTGGCTTTCCCGATGGCGTGCAAGGGCCCGAACTCATGGAGATGTTCCGCAGCCAAGCGGAGCGTTTCGGCGCGCAGATATTGACGGTTGACGTCACACGGGTTGACCTCTCGCAACGCCCATTTGGTGTCTGGATGGGCGACCAAGAATATCGCGCCAAGAGCATCATCATCTCCACGGGCGCCTCGGCAAGATGGTTGGGACTTGAGAGCGAAACCCGCCTACGTGGCTATGGGGTCAGCTCCTGCGCCACATGCGATGGCTTCTTTTTTCGCGATCGCGATGTCGTGGTTGTCGGCGGCGGAGACACCGCAATGGAAGAGGCGCTCTTTCTCGCTCGCATCGCCTCCCATGTCACGGTGGTGCACCGACGCGATGAATTCCGCGCCTCGCGCATCATGGTTGAGCGCGTGCTTGCCCATCCCAAGATCACCGTGCGTTGGAATGCAGAAGTAGACAGCATCACCGGAGATAGTGCCGTTGAGGGTGTGGTCGTCCGGGACACCACATCTGGTGCGCTCGACACCATCCCTACGGCAGCGGTCTTCGTCGCAATCGGGCACTTTCCGAACACCGACTTGTTTGTCGGCCAGGTAGACCTTGATCCTGCGGGATACATCATCACCAACGGAACACGTACCAACATCGATGGCGTCTTCGCCTGCGGCGATGTGCAAGACACCGTCTACCGCCAAGCAATCACCGCGGCGGGAAGTGGTTGCGCGGCGGCGATTGATGCAGAACGATGGGTCGAAGCCCAATCGCATAGCGCCGCCGCCCAGCACGCCTAATTCACTCGACTACCAAGGAAGGCTCCACCATGGCTGACGTTCTCGAAATCACACAAGATAACTTTCAGAGCGTAGTTCTCGAAAATCCACACCCCGTCTTGGTCGACTTTTGGGCGGAATGGTGTGGCCCATGCCGCACAATTGCTCCCGTCGTGGAACAAATTGCCACCGAGCGCGCCGGCACCCTCGTCGTTGGCAAGCTCGATGTCGACAAGCACGGCACCATTGCCGCTCACTATGGCGTGCAGGGGATTCCGTTCCTCGGCCTGTTTGAAAACGGTCAACTCACCCATCAAGCGGTTGGCGCAATGCCAAAGGCGCAGCTGGAAAAGCAGCTCGGCCTCACGCAATAGGTATCAAGGAGTTTTCGATGCCCACATATGACCTTGCCTGCGCCTCCTGCGCAACGCACTTTGAAACATTCCGTCAAGGATTCCTCCGCGACGAAGACCGTGTGTGTCCTGATTGTGGTTCACGCGAGGTCGATCAACGCTTCACGGGCTTTGTCGCCCCACGGCCAACTCGGGTGACCGCTGCCCCAACCGTCACGAGCTTTGGTGGCGGAGGGTGCTGCGGTGGGGCGTGCGGGGGTCACTAATGACGACCTCCGCCCAGACAACCCCTCCTGAGCAACTCCAAGTACGCTTGCGCCGCGCCGAGGGACAACTTCGCGGCGTCCAACGAATGTTGGATGAAGGTGCGAGCTGTCGGGAGGTGTTGACACAACTCTCCGCGGTGAAGGCTGCGCTCGATCAGGTGGGCTTACACCTGATCACCGACCAAATGCGCACCTGCGTCCTGACCGACGAAGGCGACTGTGTGGCGCAACTTGAAGATGCCATCGCAACCTTTTTGCGATTCGGATCACTTTCGCGCTAACGCAGTTCGATGATTTCCGCCAATGAACGCACCGTATCGGTGCGTTCAGGAAATCGTCCATCCCGATCGAGTAGTACAGCTCGGATGCCAGACCCGTGTGCGCCCGCAACGTCACGTATGAGGTCATCTCCGCAACACATCGCCCCATCAGGGAGCGCATCGACGGCCCGAAGCGCCGCATGAAACAACTGCTGGTCAGGCTTGGTCACCCCGATATCGGCGCTCACCACAACGGCATCCACAAGATCGGCAACACCCAGCGCACGAAGCTGCGCGCCCAAGCTGACATCCCAATCGCTCACCACAACGATGGTGACCCCTGCCTGGCGCAGATCCCACAACGCCGCGTGGACATCCGGATACACAACGACTGCAAGGGCCTCCACGAGGATCGCGACGAGATCCTCATGTCGCACCGTCTGGGTCAAATGTGCAGAACACACATCGGCGCATTCTGCGCGCAGCTCAGCGACCCCCGCGGGGGTCGACCCACGCAGATGATGCGCACGATAAAATGCGATCTCTGCACGAAGGGCATTCGCGACAACCTCGGCGCTGTTGTGGGCGCCCCGGGCGATGAGTGCCTCACCCAGTGCGCGGACCGGGTCCGTGAGGTGCACCAATGTTCCCATTGCGTCGCACAAAAGCGTCGTGACCGGCGCGCCCTGGTACACCAAACCCTTCTTGTGTCGAGCCGCGGACATAAGCGGTTTATACTCCACCGGACCTGGGTGAACGTCGCAGTCACGTGACGGGATTTTCGGCATCATCACCGGTCAGCACTGACATTGCACTTCAATACGGCGCAGCGGCGCCGATCGGCGCGATCTTCGGTCGAATGTCGCACATACACAGACGACCACAACAGTAGGAACGACATCGTGGATTCGAGATGTGCTGCAGCTGGAGGAGTCGTGCCTCGTGATGGGGTGCACCACACACGCCGCTCCACCAGCCCGCGCTCAGGCCTGCGCACGCCCGCGTGATCGCCAACTAACTCGATGACCCACTTCCAGACAAAGCGTGCGCGCAGAACGCGTCAGCAACGGCAGCGCCGCGCATCACGGATCCGATTCACGATCCTCATCGTCCTGGGAATCATTGTCGGGGGTGTTCTGGTGGGTGGGCTCGCCCTCAATCGAGAAATCAACACGATTACCCACGAGACGGCACACCTCAACATCGCAACCCTCGGCCAAAATACGTCCATTTTTGATCGCGATAGCCACCTTCTCGGCGTTGTTGCGGGGACCCAAAACCGCACCATCGTCACCAGTGCACAGATTCCGCCAATCCTCAAAGAGGCAACCGTCGCCATCGAGGACAAGCGCTTTTACCAGCATCACGGAGTCGACTATGTGCGCCTGCTCGGCGCTGCGGCACACGATGTTTCCGGGGGCGGGGGGCTGCAGGGGGGTTCCACGATCACCATGCAGTTGATGAAGGTGCTTGTCCTGGGTGGAAATGACCACTCGGTGTCCGGGAAGATCAAAGAGGCCTACCTCGCGCTGCATTACGAGAAGTCGCACACCAAGGATCAGATCCTGACTGACTATCTCAATAGCGTCTTCTACGGCAACAATGCCGTAGGAGTCGAGGCGGCATCGGTCACCTACTTCAATCGGCACGTTGAGAACATCAGCCTCGCCCAGGCCGCACTCTTGGCGGGCCTTCCTCAGGCACCCACCCAGTACAACCCGCTTGTGCACCCAGTGATCGCCAAAGAGCGGCGGAATGAAGTACTGGCCCAAATGGCGGCCCAGGGATATGTCACCCCGGCCGCGGCGGCAGCGGCCGAGCGCCAAGGGCTCGAACTCAATCCAGGAACGGCATATACGGCAACCCCCCAGGACGGCTATTTCTTCGAGTACGTCAAACAGAATCTTGAGGCGACCTATGGACAAGCGGCACTGGCCGACGATGGTCTGAAGATCTACACCACGATCGATCCAAAACTCGATAACGCTGCACTGAATGCAATCAATAGCCAACTCGGAAGCCCCGGTGATCCGGAAGCGGCCCTCGTGATGATGGATACCCACACTGGCGCCATCCGGGCAATGCAGTCCACACAGCCATTCGGACCAAATAGCCAATTCAACTACGCGACCGAAGCGCTGCGTCAACCTGGGTCGACCTTTAAAACATTCGTACTCGCCGCCGCGATCAATCAAGGAATCAACCCAGATACGACCTACTACGTCTCGCACCCATTGAACTTTGTTGACCCAAACTGGGGTGCGATCAATGTGCAGACCTACAGCAATACGTATCCGGGGCGGATCAACATCCACAACGCAACCTTGCAGTCCGACAACTCGGTCTACACCCAACTCACCCTCGATGTGGGGCCCCAGGCGGTCGTCGACACCGCGTATACGCTCGGTATTCCCCGCGACCGCAATCTCCCAGTTGTGGCCTCAATTGGTCTTGGCTCCGGGGTTGTGACGCCCCTCGATATGACAACGGCGTACAGCGCCTTGTCAAATGGGGGTCAACGAGTGACCCCACTCTCGGTCACACAAATCGTTCCACCAGATGGTCCCGTCATCACGACCCAGCCGTCACTTACACGGGTCATCAGTGATGGGGTCGCCTACGGCGTGACCCAAATCCTTCATGACAATGTGCTCCAGGGCACGGCCGTCAACGCAAACATCGCCCCAAATATCGCCGGCAAAACAGGTACGACCAACAACTATGTCGACGCATGGTTTGTGGGATACACCCCATGCTATGCGGCAGCAGTATGGGTGGGATACCCCAATGCATCAGGAACCCCTAAGGACCTCACCAATGTCCACGGTATCCACGTCACCGGTGGAAGTTTCCCGGCGAAGATCTGGGCTGCATTTATGGAACAGGTCCTCAAGGATCCGCGCTACGCCTGTCCAGCGCAAGGGTACCCCGTGCCAACGACACCGCTCATATGGAAGCCATTCACCAGCAAGTTCAGCCAAGCCGTCGCTCCGACGCCAACGCCGACAACGCCGACCCAACCGACGACAACTGCGCCCCCAACGCATCCAACGCATCCAACGCACACCCCAACACCCTCACCACAACCAACCGCCGCTCCGCCACCCCCGTCACATTAATCCACGGTGGCCAATGTTGTGGATCAACTGAAGGGTCCCCAAGTGCCGTGGGCACAGCGCACGTCACTCCATGCGCTGTTACTCGGTATTGCCGCAGCGATCGCCGCAGCACTGTTGTATCTCGCTGGGCCTCCGGGTGGAGATGCGGCAACACACCTCTATCAGACCGAACTGTTTCGCCAGCATGGCATCGTCTTCTGGGACAACCTGTGGTACGCCGGCAGATACAGCTTTGTGAACTACAGCCTGCTCTATTATCCCGCGGCCGTGCTCACCGCACCGGTCGTGGTCATCGCGGGTGCGGTCGGGGCGGGCACGACTGCAGCCGTGCTGCTCATCCAGCGCCAATGGCCGAACCTCGGACTCCTGCCGGCGATCTGTGTTGCCATCTCGCTCCCGCTTGAGGTTATCGCAGGGGTATATCCATTCCTGTTGGGCGTTGCCTTTTCATTGTGGATGCTCGTTGCGGTGCAATCAGGTGCACTGCGATGGGCATCGCTCCTGGCGATATTGGCAATTGCCACCCATAGCTTGGCCTTTGGCATGGCGGTCCTAGTACTTGCAAGTTGGGCGCTGACAGATCGCACCTGGATCGCATCGGTGCGGCACCGCATCTTTGCGGGAGTACTGATCGCCTTGGCGATCATGCAACTGGTGCTTTTACGTCTGTTTTCGCTGCCCGGCGCGCACTACATCTTTGATCCCAAGGATCTCATCGCGATCCTTGTCATCTGCGGAGTCGGCGGTGCGCTCAGCGCCCGGCGCCCAGAGTTCCGCGGCCTTCGCATGATGTTCATCATCTACGGCCTACTCAGCCTGATCGACTATGCGATTCCCAATGCGATCGGAGGGAACGCGGTTCGCTTCGCAGCGACCTTCGGCATCGTTGTGATCATCATTCCGCTCGCCGCACGCAGGTTTCGTCCAGCGTTGCTCACCGTGGTCTGCCTGGTCATCGTCGCCGTATGGCAAGCAATTCCACCCGTGAATGAGTGGAGATACTCCGCGAGTGCGCAGGGGCAGTCGGCGGCCTACTGGACACCTGCATTGCGCTTTCTCGATGCGCACAACGATCCGAACTTTCGCGTCGAGGTGGTGCAGTCCAAGCGCTATTGGGAGGCCTATTACATCGCCCGCGATCACCATGCGATGGCACGCGGTTGGTACCGGCAAGATGATTTCCCCGCAAATAAAGTGCTGTATGGCACGCTGACACCTGCCAACTACCAATCCTGGCTCCGCACACTCGGCGTGAATTACGTGTTGCTTTCCACTGACCAACTCGATTTCACGTCGATTCAAGAAGCGCATCTTTTGCGCAGCGGGCGCTCTGGGTTACGTGCGGTTGCACACGGCGGGGCATGGACGATCTACGCGCTCCCGCAGCCAACCCCAATCGTGACCCCCACACGAAATGCCAAGGTGGTTGCGCTGTCGGGAACGCAGCTCCACATCGCAGTACTGCATCCGGGATGGATCGATATTCGTCTCCATGACACGCCGTACTGGTCGGCCGTCTCATCCACAGCCCAGAGCTGCATTCGGCCGGCGGTAAATGGAATGATTGCCCTCCACATCGACCGCCCAGGAATGGTCACCTTGTCGTTTGAGGTCACACCCCAGCACATGATGGATGCACTTCTGGGCCGATCATCCCCATGCGTCCTTTCATCGACTGCGGAACGCGTGACACCCGCGACCCATCACCTCGGCTAGCGGGGTGCCCCTTGGGCGCGCAAACGTTCCCATGCGGTCTGCCACAACGCAGCCGTCGGAACGTAGGGGGTGTTCGTCAAGCGCCGATAGGCGATCGCAATCACTGAGCATGCACAGCCCACTGCAAGGACACCAAGGATCGGTCCGACCACCCCACGTCCACCCTGCAGTGTGGTGACAATCAAATACCAAGCCGCATATACCGCGCCACGATGGAGCTGATTTCCGACCGATACCGAGAGCGCGACGAGCGGGACGACCATAAGGACAGCACACACCAGAAGCTGCCAGCGCCGTGATGCCAAGAGCGACGCGGCCGCCGCCTGCACGGGGATCGCAAGAAGCACGAGTGACATTGGCCGTAGTACCCACTCCACTCCAAGCACAGCGGTCACTGCGATCAAACTCACCGCGACATCTGCCGCCGGCGTCAAACCAAGACGATTGATCTTGGGAATACCCACCATGGCGACCGCGAGACCCGCGACCGCCATTGCGACGATCACCATGAGACTTCGGGTAAGAAAGGGTGCATCGCCGGGAAGTGGAAGAACGCCTGCTGACATAGTCGGCAACAAGCCTGCCCGCCCAAGGGCTCCACCGATGATCACAGCAACTCCCCATGGCAACAGGCGCCATCCAAGCGCAGACACGCCTTCCCGGGCAGAGAGCCCCGTCCGATGCAACCGCACGATGAGGTCAATTCCGACAAGTACGACCGGCAACACCAGAAGGAGCAATATCAGGCGCATCGCCGTCGCACTGAGTTGACGACCCGCAAAAAAGATCGCTTGTGTTGGTCCAGGAATCGTCTGAGTGACATCTAGCGCGTCGGCGAGACCAAGCACCGCATCACCAGTCGTCCCGAGTTGTGTCGGTGTGAGCTGCGCATCGCCAAATGACGGTGTGTCGGGACGGCCCGAAATGGTAACCCCAGGGATGTTGTCGGCAATCACGGGTGCCTGGTCCCCAAATGTCTGCGGTACCGCCAGTCCCAAAAGCTGAGCACCGGTACTTTCCATGGACGCTGGCACACCTCCCGCTCGGGTGATCGCCGTCCCAGCCCAACGGCCAAGATCAAGTGCATGGGTGTTATTGCGACCATCAATCCACACCCATGTCGCGTGATTCACGGATTCATCCGGCGCATCAATATTGATCACCGCAGCGACCTGAATTTGGTGCCGATGCGCGAGAAACCACCGCATTCCGGCATTACCCACCGTGCTTGCATCGCTCGAGAGAAAAATGAGGGGGCGCTGATGGGTGGTCGATGCAGACAATTGGGCAAGGGCAACCATCATGCCTGTCGCACTTGCATCACTCGGGGCACCCGCACGCATGTCACGCGGGGCACTGATCACAATGGCGGGAAGCGCCGCAGACCCGGTCGTCGCTCCCGGCAACTCCAGCGCGACATTGTTCCCCGCAATCAGCCGATCACGCCATCGCGCAAGAAAGGGTTGCTGCATGACGTGTGGACGTCCAGATGCGGCTAATGCGGAACCCGAAATCGCCACAAACTGTTGCGCAACCCATGCACCCGCACGTACATCACCGGTTGATCCGGGAAGGCGATTCGGGGCAACAGCAACGAGCTGCTGACTTGTCGTGACGACGACAGCGCCATTGACCGCAGGCGGAACGGCAGGCTGCGGCAAACCTCCAGGAGACTGCAGCGTCAGCAAGACGATGATCACGCCCACAATGCTGATCAGCCACCCGATTCTGTACACGCGTCGATTGAGCATCAGGAGATTGTCCCCGCACATTCACCGATTTGGGCTTGACCACGACTAGGATGATGTCTGCCGCAAAAAGATCCTGCCGAGATACGCAGTGGACGGCGACACCCCAAGGGACGACAATCGTGCTTTCCCGAATTAACGTTGGCATGAAGCATTTGGCCGATTATCACTCGATCGTTGCCCATGAATTGCTCGCGGAAATCACCGAGCTTGCCGACGAACTCCGCGGACTCAAGGTGTGTCACATCAACGCGACAAGCTTCGGCGGAGGAGTCGCCGAAATTCTTACGAGCCTCGTCCCGCTCATGAACGATGTCGGGATCGCCGCCGAATGGCGCGTCATGTTTGGCCGCGAAGAGTTTTTTCAGGTCACCAAGACCATCCATAACGCCCTGCAAGGCTCCTCGACGGGAATCACGCCAACCGAACAACGCATCTTCGAGCGATACAACTTGCTCAACGCCGGTGGTCTGGATGGTGACTACGACGTCGTGATCGTCCACGATCCTCAGCCGCTGGCCCTGCGCGGCAATACCCCCACTCTGGAAAACGCCAAATGGATTTGGCGGTGCCACATCGATCTTTCTGATCCCAACCCGGGGGTCTTGGAATATTTGCGTCCCATGATCGAAGGGTATGACGCAACCGTCTTTCATATGGCTCAGTACGTTCCTCAGGGCAATATTCCAAATGTGGTGATCGTGCCTCCGGCAATCGATCCGCTCACCCCGAAAAATATGGCGCTCTCATCGGAGGACGCAGCGTACATCGTCGGCCAGTTCGGCCTCGACCTCACGCGGCCCCTGGCACTTCAGGTGTCGCGATTTGACCCCTGGAAAGACCCATTGGGAGTGATCGATGCATATCGCCTTGCGCGCCCACACATTCCCGGACTTCAGCTCGCGCTCATCGGCTCAATGGCAAGCGATGACCCCGAGGGCTGGGAGTATTACAACCGCACAGTGGAATATGCGCAGGGTGATAGCGACATATTCATCCTGAGCAACCTCAACAACGTCGGCGGACTTGAGGTCAATGCCTTCCAAGTCCATGCCAATATGGTCATGCAAAAATCGACTCGTGAGGGATTCGGCCTCACGGTGACAGAGTCGATGTGGAAGGCGCGTCCCACCATTGGTGGTAACACTGGAGGAATTCCACTGCAAATCGAAGATGGGGTGACCGGTTACCTCGTGCGCTCGCCAGAGGAGTGTGCGCACTCCATGCGTGAAATTATGGACCACCCCCGCTCCGCTGCGGCAATGGCGCAACGAGGCAAAGAACATGTGCGTGCGGAATTTCTCACACCACGACTCCTACGAGATTGGCTGCGCATTCTCACCAACCTGACCCATCGCCAATGACGCCACCCACCTCGGAACGACACGACGAAGTCATTCTGGTCTCAAATCGTGGTCCCGTCACCTTTGATATCGATGCAGACGGACACCCCACAACGATCCGTGGTGGAGGTGGGCTTGTCACCGCACTGTCAGGGCTCGTTGACTTGACCCCGGTGGTGTGGATATCGGCGGCGATCTCGGATGAAGACGCGCGCATGCAGGCGGAGGCCGGAAACACTGCGATCTCGCTCCCTGACCAGCGCGGCACCACTGCAGGCCGATTCGTCGTGATCGATCCCACGGTCTACGACCAGTACTACAACATCATCGCCAATCCGATGCTGTGGTTCATCCAGCACTACCTCTGGAATCTCTCTCAGGCGCCAGACATTCGGCGTGGCGAGCTCGATGCATGGGAACATGGCTATCAGGTCGCCAATGCCCAATTTGCCGACGTGGTCTCCCAGGAGCTTGCGCGCCGCCCAGATGCAATCGTGATGTTGCACGACTATCACCTCTACACCGCCCCGGGAATCATCCGCGCCGCACATCCAGATGCATTTCTCCACTTTTTCGTGCACATCCCGTGGAGCCAACCGGACTACTGGCGGGTCCTGCCAAACCACATCCGCGAAGCTATTTTGGAAGGCCTTTTGGCCAACGACATCATTGCCTTCCACACCTCTCGCTATGCCAGAAACTTCCTGTTGTGTTGCGAGGACCACCTCGGCTTGCGCGTCGATTATGAACGACGTCTGGTGCACTGGCATGGCCGCGATGTGTGGGTGCGCTCGTATCCCATCTCGGTCAATGCCCCGGCATTTGAAGCAATTGCACAGTCGCCCGAAGTTGCGGAGGAAGAAGGTGCAATCCTTCGCCGCCGGCGCACGCATCTCGTTGTCCGCGTCGACCGGGCTGATTTGTCAAAAAATGCCATCCGTGGCTTCCAGGCATTCGATGTATTTCTTGACCGGTATCCCGAATTTCTGGAGGAGATCACGTTTCTGGCGCTTATCCAGCCATCTCGTCAAGACGTACCGGAATACGTCGACTATCTGGCCAAGATCAAAGAAACGGTGTCACGCATCAATACCAAGCATGGAAACACCGATTGGATGCCAATCGATTTGCGCATTGAATCCAATATGGCCCGCGCGGTCGCCGCATATAAGCATTACGACGTGCTGATGGTCAATGCCATTTACGACGGAATGAACCTTGTCGCCAAAGAGGGCCCACTCATGAATGAGCGCGATGGGGTCATGATCTTGAGTGAGAACACCGGGGCGCACGAGGAGCTCGGCTCGTTCGCGGTATCGGTGAATCCCTTCGATATCGAACACCAGGCCGAGGCCCTATATGAAGCGCTCACGATGCCGGCGAATGAACGCCAAGAGCGACTCCTCCACATCAAGCGCATCGTGCATGAAAACGACATTGAAAAGTGGATCACCGCACAGCGCACGGACATCACCGAAAAGCGGGCGCACGACAGCGCGCGCGGGTAATGCACCACGACCCTTCGGTCTGTCGCTCGATGTCCGGTCCCACAGGAGAAGCGCGCACGCACGAAACGCGACATCGAAGATTGACTCCAGCGGAAAAATCGACGACATTCGCCCTAGCGCTGCGTCGTCACATGTCAGTCACGTCAATCACTCTCGTCACAGGCCGGTTCGGATATGTCCAACCCAGGTACACCGCCTCTTGAAATTTCGGCCGCGGCGCCGGCCAGGCCACCCATTGCAGGTATTCGTGCCGGCATCGCCCGTCGTGCAGCACAGGGCTTTGATGCGGTGTGGTGGGCAGATCACCTCCTTCATTGGTTTCCGACCTCGATTTGGACGAAAGACCTCGTGCCGCAAGCCGAGCAGCAGCCAAGTCCTCATGTATGGATGGATCCTTTTGCTGTGATTGCGGGAACGGCGGACGTTGCACCGACGATGCGACTTGGCGTTGGCGTCACCGACACCGTTCGTCGTCATCCCGCGGCGCTTGCCCAAACTGCCCTCACCCTTGACCACATCACCGAGGGACGGTTCATTTTGGGAGTCGGCACCGGCGAATCGCTGAACCTCGCACCACTGGGAATGGAAAATCACCATCCGGTAGGTCGGCTGGAGGAGGCGCTCACCGTACTGCGCATGCTCTTTGCAACCCCCGATGAGGTCGACTTCAATGGCCGCCATCTCACGCTCCGTGCGGTCGCAGTAGGTCTTCGTCCATTTGGTGCGACGCCGCCGCCGATTTGGGTTGCCGCCCACGGGCCACGGGGCCTCGAGATGACGGGGCGACTCGGAGATGGATGGCTTCCACTCTGCCCAGATCCTGCGGCCTACGCCCACATGTGGGCACAGGTACAAGCAAGTCGTCAGGCCGCAGGACGCGACGACGATGCGATCACCCCCGGCTGCTATGTCCGCGTCGTAGTGACCGAGGATGACGAACATGCTCGTCGCGTGGCCACACGTTCGCTGCTCCTTCGATTTATCGCCCTTACCGCCTCATCCGAAGCATTTCATCGCCACGGAATCGAGCATCCACTCGGCGTAGGCGTAATGGGATTGACAAGCTTCGTCCCATCGGGTCTGACGCGCGCTCATGCGCTGGAACTCGCCGAAAAGGTCCCCGACGGGGTCATCCTCGATACCGTCATCGCAGGCTCCCCGCAGACCGTTGCATCTCAACTTGCCGGCATTGTGCGCGCAGGGGCGCGCCACCTGCAAATCGTCAACATGACCCCGCTCGCAGACCCCATGCTCGCCGCAAGTAGCGAGGAGCACCTGGGTACTGCGATTGCGGAGCTTCGGCGGGTGACGGCCTCCTGACGTCGCCGAGCACGGGCCGCAATGTGCAACGAAAATATCCTCCAATCCCAGATCAGGGGATCGGCCAGATAAGCTGTCACCCGTGCTGGGTATCCTCTGCATAGCGATGCATCGACCCGGGGAGCTCCCTGTCCGCAGCGACGAGATGCCGACGTGAGCTCACCGACGCCCCAGATGCTCCAACGGCGGCGGGCCGGAGTCGGCATCGGGCTATTGGCAATATTTCTCGTCGCTCTCGGGATATTTCTGCTGCCCTTCGCATTCCCAACGCAAGGGGCCATTGTGGCCCACTTTAATTCGCGGGTTGCATTCAGTCCGAATACACCGGGAGGACGTTCAACCGCGCGAGTGACCCTAGATATCCGCAATGCGAGTCGAGTCACGTTGACGGTCAACCAGTCAACAACAGTGCTGCGGACCTTGGTGAACAACCAAGTGCTGAGCAAGGGTGCACACTTTTTTGCCTGGAATGGCACCAATAGCGCAGGGCACCGAATGCCCGACGGGACCTACACCTTTCATCTGCTCGCGGTTGCCGGCCAAAAGAGCTTTGACGCAAGTCGTCGGGTCACGATCAACCGCGTACGTCCATCCGCTCCAACCGTGCACACCGTCTTTGCAAACCTTGGGACCCTTGCGCGGGGAATGCAATGCGCGATCACCGTCACTCCACCAACCAGTGGCCCAGTGCGATTCAGCACCGATGAAAACGGTAGTCGTGTGATTCACGCCGTCCTCGTTGGATCGTCCCAGGCGCCCGCAATTTGGAATTGGAATGGACGAACAACCGATAGGCGTTTTCAGCCTCCGGGTGTTGTGCAGGTGTCGATCCACACCACCTCCGTCAACGGATTTACCTTCAATCAGGTATCCAACTGCTGGATCGGCAATCTGATCGGGGACCTCACGCTCACCCCAAATCCTCCACATCCGGTCGTGACAGCGCATCTCGCTTCGCTCATCGGTCGAGCTCTTCCGCCATCGACACCGGTCGTGCTGCAATTCACCCGTCGCACCACAACGGGAACCACCCTCGGCCAACCGCTTGGATCCCCAATCGGTCATCCGATACACACCACCGCAGGGGCGGCAACCGCTGAACTTCCTCACGGAATTCCGGCGCGCCGACTCTGGCTCACTGCAACCACCTCCACCGGCACCGCGCTCATGATCATTGGGAGTACTCCATGAGCGGGCTTACCGTGACTCGCGAAATCGGTGCGGTCGTCGGGGCCATCGGCATCGTTGGCCTGATGACGCCAATACCCGGTGCACGACGTCTCGCAATTCGCTGTACCGGACTTCTCCTCGTGCTTATGAGCTGGTGCATCTTGGCTGCCTCGCTTGCACCCGCAAGTATCGGGCATCGCCTCCATCACCTCATTGCGGGGCCAATTGGTATTGCCGAGCTGGCCGCAATCACGATTGCTGGAGTGGTGTGTGCGGTGGCATTGCTGGGGATCGGTGCTTGGGGAGTGCAACGCTGGCCCGTTGCATGGTGGATCGCCCTTGTCATAGCGCTGCCAGTGCGTGTCCCGATCCCTGTCGGGGGTACGTCACGAAATCTCTTACTCCCGCTCTATCTCCTGATCGCATGGGGGATGATCGCCTACCTCTGGAAGCGCGTGCGGGGTGCCTCGTCAGAGGATGACCCGTCATCACCAATTGATCTCCCGATCAGTATCTTTTTGGCATTCACACTGCTCTCGGTGTTGTGGACGAGCGATACAAAAGACGCCGCGATCCAAATCGTGTTCTTTTACCTCCCGTTCCCGCTGTTGTTCTACACGGTCATTGCGTGGTGGCGGCGTATTCCATATGCCATCACGATTGGGACCGCAGTCACCATCGGGCTCGCCAGCGCAATTTCGGTTCTCGCATTGGTGCAATACGCCACGCGATGGATCTTTTGGAATACGAA
This sequence comes from uncultured Actinomycetes bacterium, assembly GCA_903896045.1. Lineage (GTDB taxonomy): Bacteria > Actinomycetota > Thermoleophilia > Miltoncostaeales > Miltoncostaeaceae > CAITWD01. The sequence continues at coordinate 222 of CAITWD010000030.1, read as the reverse complement.
GCTCCAACAAGCCGACGTCTATAGCCAATTCTTCCGTGTCAACGGCATTTTTTATGACCCAAACATCATGGGGCGCTATCTGGCAATTGCGGTTGTCGCGGCAGTGGCCTGGATGTGGCTGCGGCCGTCAACGCGCATGCTGATGATTGGCACCGCTGTCATCGTGCTCCTGCTTGGCGGACTGATGGTGAGCTTCTCGCGGTCAAGCTGCCTGCTCGTCAT
>CAITWD010000029.1 GCA_903896045.1 uncultured Actinomycetes bacterium | reverse complement strand
TTTTTGAGTCCATTGGCTGCTGCGGCTGTGGCAACGGTGGGTGTGAGCGCAATCGCTGTGACCGGCGGATTCGCATCACCGAAAGTGCACCAGATCTCCGGATCGGCATCGATCACACCGGTGCTTAAAGGTTTGAATAACCCTCGCGGCCTTGCCGTCGATGAGGCTGGTGCGTTGTACGTGACGCAAGCCGGAACCTACCCGGGCCAATACCCGACCGACCCAACCCATCCTGAGGATGGGTTTGTTGCAAATGGTGCCGTTGCAAAGGTGACCGGTGTCGGTGGTTCGCACCAGAAGACCGCATGGTCGGTTGTCATGAAGGGCGCGTACACCAACTCGCGAGGTGCCCCAGAGGTGGAAGGCGTTTCTGGGATCTCTGTGCTCGGTGATCGAGTGCGCGTGCTCACCAACGAATCCCAGGCGGGGTATGCGGCCGATCCGGCCAACGCAGCCAATAAAGATCCTCTTGGCATCAGCCAGTTTGGTCAGCTCTTTTCAGTGAACGTGAAGACCCACGCCGTTCAATCATTGAGCAATGTCGGTAACCAAGAATATGCATGGGCGGGGGTTCACAGTTCTCTCTGGCAGGAATTCCCAGATTCCAATCCATATGCGGTCTTGATGACACGTACTCCGGCGACGCGCGAGCATGCCGCCCGTGTTTGGACCTTTGTTGTGGATGCGGGGGCCAACACGGTCAGCGAAGTCAATTCCCGCGGTGTCGCTCACGTGATTGCCTTCATTCCGAATGATGGTATCCGCGACGCGGCTCCCACCTGCCTGACCCAAGGCCCAGACGGCGCGTTGTATATCGGCGCACTGGATCAGTTCAAGAACGGCTTTGGTCCGCCCAATTATCCGGTTCCTTCCGGCATAGTTGTTGGCCCACACCAGTCAAATGTATGGCGTGTGAATCCCTTCACTCACCAGAGGAATCCGACGAAGGTGGCAACACTTTGGGCGACAGGCTTCACCACGATTACATCGTGCACATTTGACCGTGCCGGCAACTTCTGGGCGACGGAGATGTTTGCAAACGACGTCGTGTCAGTGCCGTTTGCACATCCGAGTGCATTGACCCATTACGGCACTCCGACGACAACACCATTGCCAGGCGGGATCGCCCCAGCACGGGGTGGCGGGGTATATGTGTCGATCAACTCGATTACGTTCTCGCCAAACACTGGCAAGGTTGTCAAATTGGTGCCGCACCGCGTGCGTTGATTGATCTGTGTTACCGACTCACCCATGCACGTCAACGTGCATGGGTGAGTGCGTCTGCGTCTGCACTGGGGTTGAGGTGACACGTGCCGATGTCCCAGATAGATGAGGTATCAACTCAGCTCGTGCGATGGCGACATCACCGGTGCGACCCACAGGTGTACCCTTCAGATGGGTGGGGAGAAAGAAATCCAAAGGAGGGCTCGATGGCGTTTTTGATGACGCACTTTTACGAGGGTGGGACAGCTGCGCAGTATGAGGTAATGCTTGTTGAGCTGCACCCCGACGGAGAGCTTCCTCGCGGACAGGTATCAAGTGCTGCAGGCCCCACTGACGGCGGTTGGATGATTTCTGCGGTGTGGGAGTCGCGTGAGGCCTTCGATCAATTTCGTGTGCAACGCCTCATCCCGACTCTTGCGGGATTGACGGGTGGATTCACCACCACCGCCCAGGAACGTGTCTCTGAACTGATGTTTTTTCAGACCGCAACGTAGGTACATCGGATATCGCGGTTCTGGCGCGAGCGGTATCGGCTATACGCGCTCTTACATCGGACCATTTTCAATACCGGAGAGTTGCCATGAGCGATTGTTTCCACCGCCCTGCGGGAACGGGTGCGTTGTATTTGGGGCCAGGTGATATCTACACATGGCTTGTGACGGGCGAAGAATCCGACGGTCAGTATTTTGCCCTCCACGCCGTCGTCCCGCCAAACGGTGGCCCAGCTCCACACGTCCACACCCGTGAAAACGAGACCTTTTATGTGCTGGACGGCACGCCGTCATTTTGGCTGCAGGACCACTGGGTCGAAGGCAAACCTGGCGATTTTGTGAATATCCCCATGGGGATGTTGCACTGTTTTCATAATTTCAGCGATCGCCCAACGACGCTGATTTTGACCTTCACACCATCGGGCATCGAGAAGTGGTTTGAGGAGTGCCTCGAGCGCATCTCTGACCCCTCTATGCCTATCCCGGACAACATCGATGAAGTGAATGGGCGCTATGCTGCGACCGGTGCTCGATACGGCATCGAAATGTTCCCCGACACCCCGACACCCCGCCAATAGCTCTTTGGTGATTGTCCTATCCATTCAGCACGCACAGTGCTGGATGGGTTGTGGGAGGAACGCACTGCGTCTGTTGCGGTCAGATTGCAGGGACTTCATGCGCGAGCGCAGGGTTAGTGACGTTCGAAAATGCACTACCAGGGCAACTGCATCAGCGTCAGTGCCCCATCTGAATCGGGAACGTCAGTAGATGCCGACCGAGATTTGGCGCCTGCAGAGCGCGATCGCGGTCATCGTATCCGCATCACGCGAAACCGCAGACCAGCACGCGCCCGGAGCCACCCTGGACGTGCGGCATGCGTCAACGCACCGAACGATCGAGACGGAAGGTCCATCGCCGGATCGCGCGCCCTGTGCATCTGGCAAAGATCTATCGCATAGCCGCATCCGGTTGACGTACGCCTTCGATATAGCTGTGTTCTTGTTCTAACATCGCACGAATTTGCTCCCGGAGCTCGGGCGTATCGGCGTGTCTGTGTACCGAGACCGCGTGTGCGACCCCCGCCCGCACAACCTCCTCTGCCTCACCAATAATTGTCAGGGTGCAATTGCTCTCGCTGGGAAACCTGCGGCAGTCAGCAATCTTGCGTGACATGTGGTCCTCCTGTGTCGGTGGAGCACGCCCACGGGTGCGTTCGCACACAACGCGCTGGGCGCGTCGCTGGCAGGCGAGCGTGGTGCCTTGATCTGCGCGGCCGCAAGATCCGGCGGAGTCCGTGCGTGGTGTGACGATCGCGCATGCTCAGAGTCTGCGCCCTCCATGGAGACCCAGTCAATCGGGAGAAACACCGAGAGCCACTGCGGCGTGGTCCGCAGTTCAAGGTGTTGAAAAGCGTCGTGTTCTTGTGCACCCCGAACAGCGCCGGCAAAGGTCGATGCGCATTGCATTGCTCGATGCCGGATTTCGCGCAGTTCTTTGGGCAACAGTGGTATTCCAATAGATATGAGCCAAATCCCAATCATTGAGGGTGATACCAATCGGCTCATTTGGCGCGACGGTGTGTGGCTCTCCACGGACAACGAATCTGCGGCCGTCAAA
>CAITWD010000028.1 GCA_903896045.1 uncultured Actinomycetes bacterium | reverse complement strand
CTCCGGCGCCGAATGAGCATCTTCCAGACGCCCTTTTGGACGATCTTGTCGTCCTGGTTGAGGACTTCGACTTCATAGTCCACAAATCCCTGGCCAGCATTCTTGGGGTGCTCTGCCTTGGCACCAATGGTTCGCTTCACGCGGATGGTGTCACCAAAGAAGACGGCTCCACGGAACTGCCAATCCGAGAGACCCATGAACGCTGCAGTCGCGACCTTGGGGTCCATCTGTCCCACCTGAAGGCCCGTTGCGATTGAAGCAACAAGCATGCCGTGGGCAACACGCTGTCCGAAGACCGATGCCTCAGCTGCAACCTTGTCGGTGTGAAACCAGTTGAAGTCACCCGAAAGTCCACAGAAGTTGACCACGTCGGCTTCGGTAATGGTGCGACCGGCGGAGATCGCCTCGTCACCGGTGTTGAGATCTTCCCACAGCAGGCGAGATTCAGCCACGCTTCGGCTCCTTGTATTGAGATGTTGAGTAGGTCAAACGGGTTTAGAGGTTCTCGACACCACGACGGATGCGGTCCAGACCCTCTTCGAGGACCTCGTCTGGGCATGCATAGGTCAAACGGATGTGGCCCTCACCCCGGTCACCGAATGCGGTACCGGCGACGACTCCGACCTGGAAGTTCTCGATCAGGTAGTCGGCGAACTGCTGAGCGGTCATACCCGTTCCGCGGATGTCCGGGAACACGTAGAACGAACCGTCAGGGGTCTGACAGTCAATGCCGTCGATCTTGTTGAGCAACTCGACGGTCTTGTCGCGCTTTGCCTGCAAGCGCGCGGTCTGGGTGAGCACGTGGTCTTGTGGACCCGTGATACCTGCGAGCGCTGCGAGCTGCACGAACGCCGGCACGTTGGTGACCGAGTTCTGCTGGAAGATATCCATCGCGGTGATGAGCTCTTTGTTGGCCACACACCAACCAATACGGAAGCCGGTCATGATGTAGGTCTTGGAGAAGGTGTCTACCAAGATCGACTGATTGGCCATGCCATCAACCGCTGCAATGGTCTTGTGCTCGGCCGGGTTGTAGACCATGTGGCTGAAGATCTCATCGGTCAAGACCATCACGTTGTGCTCGAGACAGATTTGTGCGATCTCCTCAAGCTGCCCAACAATCATGCCGTTTGGACGCTGCGGCGAATTGATGATGAGCATCTTGGTCTTGGGGGTGATGAGGTTCTTCAAGCTGTCAAGGTCGAAGTGGAAGTCCGGCTCGACCAGCGGTGCGTAGACGACCTTGCCGCCTGCGTAGGTGATCCAGAACTCGTCCGGTGGGTAGCCAGGGTTCGGGAAGATCACTTCATCGCCGACATCAATCATGGTCAGAAGCGACTGGGTCAAGGCGTGCTTGGCACCCATGGTGACCAGGACCTCGTCGCGGGTCGTCGGACGACCGCGCTTGGTGGCCTCTTCAGCGATAGCGTCACGCAGCTCCGGCAGACCCGGACCCGGGACATACCGCACGTGACCTTCGTGCACAGCACGTGAAGCAGCTTCCAAGATGTGGGGCGCCGGGTAGAACTCGTCTCCCTGGAAATCGCCCTTCTCAAAGTGAATAACGCGCTTGCCAGTTTCCTTCTCGAGTGCTTCGGCCTTGCGCATCGATGCCCACTGCTTGGGCAACACAAAATGCGAGGTACGGCTCGAGAGACGAAGTGGTGATGAATCTCCGGTCGCCATGAGGCGGTTCTCCTTAATGCTTGACGAGTACGAAACAGAAAATTCGGGGTCTGTCGTCGCGGCGCAAAGATTAGCGATTTGACGGCCTTCCCCGACCGAATACCTACGTTGTGTGATCTGCCTGGGTGAATTACCTCGCCCACGCGGGTGTATGGCCTGCGCCAAGTCGCACTGATAAGGCTTCCGCGGTGGCAATGACCACCCTGGAGAGCTCATCAGTACGAGCTGGGGTCATGCGGGTGACAGGTCCGCCGATGCCAATTGCAGCAACGACACGTCCGGAACTGTCACGAACGGGGGCCCCAATACAGCGCAAGCCCTCGTCGAACTCTTCGTCATCCACCGAATATCCCCGTTCGCGAATGGTGGCGAGCTCACGGGTGAGTTGGGAGACATCGGTGATGGTGTTGGCGGTGAATGCCGCAAGGTCGCGTCCGCCGAGGATGTCGTGTACGACATCGGGGCGGGCATGCGCCAAGAGCACCTTGCCCAAATTTGTTGCATGTGCCGGATATCCGCGGCGTACGGCCGATGGCAAGCGCAGCGCGCGGCGCGTCTCGACGCGTTCGATGTAGACCGCTTGACCGCCCTCAAGGACCGCGAGGTGTCCGGTTTCACCGGTCGCGCGCACAAGATCCTCGAGAAAGGGGAGCGCCTCATCCCAAAGATCCATCCTCTGGGAGACAAGACACCCCAGTTCAAACAGGGCCCAGCCGAGTCGGTACTTGCCCGAGCGCGGTGAGCGCTCGACAAAGCCAAGATGCTCAAGATTGACCAGAAAACGGTGGGCCGTTGCCTTATGGAGGTTGAGGCGTTCGGCAATTTCGGTCAGGCGGAGCTCAGGTTCATCCGCGGTAAATATCTTGAGAATTCCTGCGGCCCGTTCGAGCGCCTGAATCCGGTATTGCGGGTGAAAGTGGTCAGGCCCCGACGGAGCGGGGTCGACAGGATGGAGTTGTTTTGCAGCGCTTTCTTGCATTATGAGACCGCGTCTCGTAACGGATGAAACGAAGTCCATGTGTACACCCGTTGTACGAGCAACACAAGGCTTTTTGCGCAATTCATTCATGCCGAATCGCGTAATTGCGCCACGTCACTGCATTTGGTGCCCTACGCAGGTTCGCCGTGCGGCGCGAGACGGCTAAACTGCCATGACGTCGCCGGAAATGAGATCGCCACAGGAGGATGTGTCGGCATGCAGTTCGAAGACATCACGTACGAGATTGATGGTGCCCGTGCAACCATCACTTTGAACCGCCCAGAGAAACTCAATGCATTCCGGACGCAGACCCTTGAGGAACTCTGCGTCGCATTTGAGGACGCTGCAGACAATGATGCCGTCGGGGTCATTGTCTTCACCGGTGCTGGCGAGCGCGCATTTTGTGTCGGCGGCGATGTTGCCGATCCCACCAAAACTCTTGCCCAGAAGCGTCACGTGCACCACGTCGGTGACCGCTTGGTGGCGGCCATTCGCAATAACGGCAAGCCCGTGTTGTGCAAGGTGCGCGGCTACTGCATCGGTGGCGGGAATGAGCTCAATGTGATGTGCGATCTCACCCTTAGCGGTGAATCCGGAAAATTCGGTCAAGCCGGTCCGAAGATCGGAAGCGCCCCGTTGTGGTGGGGATGCCAGTTGATGCCGGCAGTCGTGGGTGAAAAAAAGGCGCGCGAGATCCTCTATCTGACCCGTCAGTACACCGCCCACGAGGCACGAGAGATGGGGCTCGTCAACAAGGTGGTCCCAGATGACCAGCTCGATGCCGAAGTGGATTCCTGGTGCACCCAGATCCTGCAGCGCTCCCCGCAAGGGTTGCGTCTGGCAAAGCTCGCGATGAACGCATCAACCGATCTGCTCCATGGATCGGTCCAGCATGGCCTTGAGCTCGTGGCGCTGAACCACATCTATGGACCCGAGCCGCAAGAGGGCATTGCGTCCTTCCAGGAAAAGCGCAAGGCTGATTGGCGGAAGTTCCGCGATGGCGCCGGCCCAGAACCCGGCTGAGCAAACCCGACACCATGACCTCGACCCACTCACATACCTCATCGCCCAGCGATGGTTCGCGCGCACTCTGGGAAGCGATTGATTACGCCCACCAGGGGCGTCGCATCTCACAAGAGCTCGCGCTCTCGCTCGCGGATGTCTCGCGTAGTCACCACCCCGCCTTGTGGGCGGCCGCGGCCCAGATGCGTGATCAGGGTCGTGATCCGATTGTGACCTACTCGCGCAAGGTCTTTATCCCGTTGACCAACTTGTGTCGGGATGTCTGCTCCTACTGCACCTTCGCCAAGAACCCCGATGATCCTCGGGCACACACGATGAGCCCAGATGAGGTCATGGCGGTCGTGCGGGCAGGCGAGCGTATGGGATGCAAAGAGGCACTCTTTTGCTTAGGTGATCGCCCCGAGGCGCGCTGGCCGAGCCATTTGGCGCAGCTCAAGCGGTATGGCCACACATCAACCCACAGCTACTTAGTAGAGATGTGTCGCCGGGTGCTCGAGGAAACCGGGCTTCTGCCACATCCCAATGCGGGTGTGATGTCACTACGTGAATTGACCGAGCTCAAAGAGGTGTCGGCGAGCCAAGGCCTGATGCTCGAAACCGTTGCCGAGCGGCTCTGCGGCCCAGGCGGCCCCCATGAGCACGCTCCGGATAAGCGCCCGTCGACGCGACTTTCGGTGATCAAAAAGGCTGGGCAGCTGCAGATCCCATTTACGACCGGCATTCTGATCGGCATTGGCGAGACACCGCGCGAACGCGTCGAGGCACTCCTTGCCCTCCGTGATCTCCAGGATGAGTACGGACACATCCAAGAGATCATCGTGCAGAACTTCCGGGCGAAGGAAAACACGCCGATGGCCGCCGCGGGTGAGCCGGGGCTGATCGAGTTGATGACCACCTGTGCCATCGCACGACTGATCATGGGCCCCGACGCACACATTCAAGCGCCACCGAATCTTTCTGCCGACTATGGCCCACTGCTCCTTGCCGGGATTGATGACTGGGGTGGCATCTCGCCATTGACCCCAGACTTCATTAACCCGGAAGCCCCGTGGCCAAATATCGGTGCGCTGGATGAGCTGTGTCGCGAGGCCGGGTACACCCTGATGGAGCGCTTGACGATTTACTCTGACTACATCGAGCGCCCAGGATTCGTCTCGGATGCGGTGCGTCCCTTTATTGACGCGCAACTCGATTCAGCTGACAACCTTGTGAAGGTCGGATCGTGATTATTACCTTCTGTCGCACGATGGAGGCCGACGCATCGGTCACCGACGATCAGTTTGCGGCGGCACACGCAGCCGGTGCAACCACGCTTGAGATCGCTGCGTGCTCAGACGATTTGGCAGCGCGGGTGCTTGCGAGCGGATTGCTTGCCGTCGGAGGCCGAATCGATGATGCGGTGGTTGGTTGGGTCGTTGACCCGGCGGATGCAATCAGATTGCACGAGCGCGGGATCGCCGGCGACCGTATTACTGTGCGCCACGCAGGGCCATTTCGCGAGGTCATCGATGCGGTAGTGCGGGCCTATGCAACCTGGCTGCGGGTGGATATCGATGCGATTGCGACCGCCGTTGAGATTGCGCAGATGCCTGCGGTGGATGTGGATGTGTCGGTCGTGGTGGCCGATGTCACTGAGGCCATTGCGGCGGTGAGTGCCGGTGCATCGGATCTGGTCGTGCCTGTGGCATGGGGTGATGGACAGATTGCCGAGCTGCGCGATGGATTGGGCGATTATCTGCTCATCGAGCGCACCGCGCTGCCACTCTTTGCCGACATCGACACCCAGCGGGCGACATTATCGGCGACACAATTTCGGACCTGGTCGCATCAGACCGACGGCTCGGGCGCGGCGCGCCCACGTTATGTCTGGGCACCAGGACGCGATATGGCAGCGCCGGTCCCACCCGAGCGCTTCTCTGCCGAGTGGCCCGATGTGGCGTGGAATATGCGGACCGCACCGGCGGTACGTCAACAGATTCGTCCTGAGATTGCCGGCATCCTCGAGCGCTCGTTGGCGGATCAGCCTCCGACGCGTGATGAGATCGAAGTGCTGTTTGGTGGCCGTGGCAATGAGGTGGATGCAATCTCGTTGGTCGCCGATGAGTTGCGTGTGCGGCGCTGTGGCGATGAGGTCAGCTTCGTCATTAATCGCAACATCAACTACACCAATCAGTGCTACTTCAAATGCGGATTTTGTGGCTTTTCGCGCGGCCCCAAGAGTCTTGAATTCCGCGATGACCCGTATCTGTTGTCGATTCAGACGATTGTCGAACGCTCACAAGAGGCCTGGGATCGCAATGCGACTGAAGTGTGTCTTGTCGGGGGAATCCACCCGACATTTGATGGGAACTTCTACGTCGACATCGTGAAGGCAATCAAGGCCGAGTTGCCGGACATGCACATCCATGCCTTCACCCCCCTTGAGATCTGGCAGGGGGCGGCAACGCTTGATATCTCGGTGCGTGAGCTTCTGGTGCGGTTGCAGGATGCGGGGCTTGGCACCTTGCCGGGGACCGCTGCAGAGATTTTGGATGATGGGGTGCGGGAGTTTTTGTGCCCGGACAAGTTGCGGACCCCTGAGTGGGCGCATGTGATGATCGAGGCCCACAATTTGGGCCTGCGTGCGACCAGCACGATCATGCATGGACACATCGATCACCCGCGTGCGTTGGCCAATCACTACGAGGTGCTGCGTCAGATCCAGCGTCGTACCGGTGGCTTTACCGAGTTCGTTCCACTGCCCTTCGTGCACATGGGCGCGCCGATGTATCTGCAAGGGAAGTCCCGCCCCGGTCCGACTTGGGACGAGGTGGTGCTCATCCACGCGGTCGCCCGCATCGCATTTGATGGATTGATTCCCAATATTCAGGCCAGTTGGGTCAAGCTCGGCCTGGATGCAGGAGCGCGGTTGCTTGGGGCAGGATGTAATGACATCGGCGGCACCCTGATGAACGAGAGCATTTCGCGTGCCTCGGGGGCGGCGCATGGGCAGCTTGCGACACCCGATGAACTCAAAGAGGCGATTGTGAGTATGGGCCGGACGCCGTATCAGCGCACCACGCTCTATGAGCGCGTGGATCCGGCTCCGGTGGTCACGAGCGCATAAGGATGGATGCATGGCCCGTCGCGGTGACGGTACCCTGCCCCGCTAGGCCGTGACGACTGCGCGATCCCCCGCGGTAATTTCTCGCAGCGCATCAATCAGCGCTTCGGGGAACTCGGTGGCGACATCGTGGCCGGCCTTGACCGTATGGACCTGTGCCTGACGAAGCCATGTGCCAAGTTCGCGTTGAGACTCAACCGGCACGCTGCGGTCGCCAGTTGCCGCAAGCACAACCGTGGGCACATCGATCTGCGGGAGTGCTCCGCGCCAATCGGGGCGTGCGGCCATGGCTTCTGCGGTCAGTGCAATTCCTTCTTGACCACGCTCGTGCAAGATGCGCGCGACCTTGGTCCAGCGATCTTGGGCATCTGCATCTTCATTGCGTGGTCCCACGCCCGTGATGACGAGTCCGCGCACCAGGCTTGGATGACCAAGCGCGAGGGCAAGTGCGGTCGCCGCGCCAACCCCTTGACCGATCACGATTGCGGGGCCGCCGCTTTCAGAGATCACGCGGGCAACATCCGAGGCGAAGTCGTCAATGCTCCATGGACCTGCGGGGGCGGGCGAGTTGCCATGTCCACGAAGATCGGGTGCAACAACGTGAAATTCGCGTGGCCCCAGTTGGCTGAGCGCGTCCATCATCTGGCGCCCGGTGTGGTTCAGATCGTGCAATCCCACCACAAGTTGACCGCGGCCTCGGCTGTGTACATACAGATCAATTGCAGGAGGAAGGGACGGCATTCGTGCCAAACCTCACAAATAGCAGGTGAATTGGCAAACTGTTTCACCGGTTAATCTATTCTTCGTATCACGCGCTGTCAAACAATGCCCGATGATGGTTGTGTGAAGGATGCTATGGGTGGGCCAAAAATTGCGTCACCATCTGGCCCACGCGTTGCGGCGCCTCGATGGCACTCAAATGGCCTGCGTCGGGGATGACCTCGAGGCGTGCGTTCGGCATGGCAGTGGCCATGGCGGATGCGAGTGCGAGCGGGGTGAGAATGTCACCTTCTCCGACACACACCAGGGTTGGATGCGTCATACGCGCAAGCTCTGGCGTTCGGTCGGGGCGTTCGGCAAGGGCAACGAGGGCATTGATAAGGGCGTCATCGGGTTGGCGATCGATGATGGTGCGGACTCGCGAGATCAGTGATGCGGGCGCATCTGGGTGGACGAGCCCCGCAAGGAGCCCGGTGACATAACCCGCCCGTGCGCCTGATCCGAGTGCCTCGCGTGCTGCGGCGCGCGCGGCACGGGTACTCTCGGAATCCGCATCCGCACGGGTGTCGGCAAGAATCAGCCGTGCGCAGAGATCGGGGTGGCGCGCCGCAAGGGCCAGGGCGAGATATCCACCCAGAGACAGTCCCATGATGTGGGCGCGCCCGGTCGGACTGCGGCGCGTAATGATGCGTGCAACCTCATCTGCGGCATCTGAGATCTGCCACCCCGCGCGTTGCGCACGCCCGCCAAACCCCGGTGCATTTGGGGCGATGACCTCCAAATCACTCGGCAGGTATCGACGCATCGGCGCCCAGAATGTTGCATCGAGCGGGTAGGGATGCAGGAGAACAAGCGGTGTTGTGTGCATGGCCTCGAGGGGGTGTCGGAGGGTCGTCGCGCGTAATCGTCACGTCGATGGTGTGCGTATGCTCTTTTACCGAGCGCGCGCCGAAGTCATTGTGCCACGCGCGTGTACATGCGCACCTGCCGAATCAGTAAAGGTTGGTCGAGATGATGAGTGGGCCGGTCTGGATTGTGGTGCCGACCTATAACGAGGCAGAGAATGTTGCGCGCATGATCGCGGCCATCACCGATGTCTGCGGCCGCAATGACATCGATGGCTTTGTGCTTGTTGTCGATGACGGGTCCCCTGATGGCACCGGGGCGCTCGCCGAGGCAATCGCAATGAATGATTCCCGCGTACATGTGCTCCATCGCACCGTGAAAGAGGGCATTGGGCCCGCCTATCGCGCCGGTTTCCGGTACGCCCTCGATCAGGGTGCTGAGCGGATTGTGGAGATGGACTGCGATTTCTCACATAACCCAGACGCCCTGCCGGCCCTCATCGCGGGGACCGAGCATGCTGATCTCGCCTTGGGGAGTCGCTACGTCCACGGCGGCGGTACCCGTCATTGGGGGTGGGCCCGACAGGTCATCAGCCGCTCGGGATGCATCTACGCAAAAGCAATCCTGCGCCTTCCCATAAATGATCTCACCGGCGGCTTTAAGTGTTTTCGTCGCGTCGTACTCGAGACGATTCCGCTTGATGAGGTCGCGGCTGCGGGCTACGGATTTCAAATCGAGATGACCTATCGCGCGGTGCAATTGGGCTTTCGTGTTGTGGAGGTACCGATCATTTTCACCGAGCGCACCCACGGGGTCTCGAAGATGTCGCGGGGCATCGTGTGGGAGGCGGCTGCCCTTGTACCGCGCCTGCGTCGCAGGGTCGGTGGGCAATCGCACGCACCTCGGTGACGTTCGCGGCGCGTACCCAGGTGACGTTGTGGGTCGGTAGGGTCAGGGCTACCATGCCCTCGCAGACGGCAGTGTCCGCCCTCGGCGCGGACATCTCAACACAGAGGGAGCGAAGTGCGTCGATTCATTCGTGATGTGTTGTTGCCATGTCTGGTTGCGATCGTGCTGGCCTTTGTGATCCAAGCGGTTGTCGCAAAGCCGTATGAGATCCCCACAGATTCAATGGTGCCGACAATCCAGGGCAATGACCGTGTCATTGCGAACCGATTGATTTATCGGTTCCGTGGGATCGAGCGGGGCGACATCATTGTGTTCTCGCCTCCCCCATCTGCGGTGCAAACATGTTCTCCGGCTCCTGGCGTGCCATTTGTCAAACGCGTGATTGGTCTTCCTGGGGATGTTGTCTCGGTCAATAACGGGGTCACCCGGGTCAATGGAAAGCCCTTCGTGGTGTCAGGTGCCCTGACGCCCGAGTACAACATGACCTTCCCTCGGGTTCCGAAGGGAGATCTCTTGGTGCTCGGGGATAACCGCCCGGGATCATGCGATTCGCATCAGTGGATCAGTACCCCGCCAAACCCAGCGGTGGACCCATTCGTGCCCCAGAAAAATGTGATCGGGCAAGCCGAGATCATTTATTGGCCCCTGAGTCGGATCCGTTTCTTGAACTAAGTGCATGGGGTGGGTGCGCTGTCGCCGGTGGGTGAGCGCCCTGAGATGCCGCGCACAACTTTCTGTGCATATTGCGGGAACCAAGATGTCCGGGCAGTCAAAACGGTCTGGAAACGGGTTGGCGTTTCGGCGAGGATTACTCCCCCACACGCTGAATGTAGCGTGTAGGGCTCTCCCGACACCCCATATATAGTTTTGAGACCATGATCTGCCCATTTTGCGAGCACCCCGATCACCGCGTTGTTGAGTCACGAGTTCCCGATAGCAAAGACGCCATTCGTCGACGCCGGGAATGCCAAGGGTGCGGGCGCAGATTCACCACATACGAGCGCGTCGAGGAGATGGCGGTCGTGGTGATCAAGAGCTCGGGTGAGCGGGAAATGTTTGATCGCGCGAAACTCCTTTCCGGCTTACAGCGCGCCTGCCAAAAGCGCCCAGTTCCAACTGGGCTTCTTGAGGTCGCGGTGCGCGATATCGAGATCGAGTTGCGCAATCGTCTGCGCCAAGAGGTCCGCACATCACTGATCGGTGAGCTGGCGCTTCGGCGACTGCGCGAGATCGACCAGGTTGCGTATGTCCGATTCGCATCGGTCTACCGGCAGTTTGCGGATGTTGAAGAATTCGAAGAAGAGCTTGCACGACTCGAGCGCGAGCCACTTCTGGCCCGCGGTCAGGTCACGATCGATGACCACCTTTTTGGGAGCGTCGACCCCACGCATCGCAGCGGTAACCGGGTGCGTTTGCGCGCCCTTCGCGGTGGGCGTCACGAACTCCCCTCTGACGTCGCAGATGACCCCATGACGACACATCAATCAGCCACAACACTGGAGGTTCCGGATGGCGACTGAGGCGCTCAACGAACGCGCCACCGCCACCGAGCGAGCAAAGAGCTCGCGGCTCGGTATCACGCGTTATTTCACAACCCCAGGAACACACCCGTATGACGAGGTGTCCTGGGAGCGTCGTAGCGCGTCGATCACCGGCGAGGGTGGCCAAAGCTTTTTTGATCAGGACGACATTGATGTCCCGAAGTCCTGGAGCCAGTTGGCAACCAATGTTGTGGCATCCAAGTATTTCCGTGGCGCGATGGGGTCACCAGAGCGTGAATCAAGCGTGCGCGAGATCATTGATCGCGTCGTGTTGACCTTGCGGTCATGGGGTGAGGAAGAGGGCTACTTCGCTGACGCCACCGAAGCCGAGAACTTCGAGGCCGAGTTGATGCACCTGTTGGTGCATCAAAAGATGGCCTTTAACTCGCCCGTCTGGTTCAACGTCGGTATCCGCGAGAACCCGCAGTGCTCGGCGTGTTTCATCTTGTCCGTGCAGGACGAGATGGAATCGATCCTGTCGTGGATCTCGAAGGAAGGCATGATCTTTAAGGGTGGCTCCGGATCGGGTCTGAACCTGTCTGCGGTGCGCTCGAGTAAGGAACTTCTTTCCGGTGGCGGTACCGCGTCGGGCCCACTCTCATTCATGCGTGGTGCAGATGCATGCGCCGGTGCGATTAAGAGCGGTGGCACGACCCGCCGTGCCGCCAAGATGGTCGTACTCAACTGTGATCACCCCGACATTTATGACTTTGTCAATTGCAAGGCCGGCGAAGAAAAGAAGGCCTGGGCCCTCGGTGAGATGGGCTACGACATGGGCATGAATGGCGAGGCCTGGCAGTCGATTCAGTTCCAGAACGCCAATAACTCCGTGCGTGTGACCGATGAGTTCATGTTCGCAGCAGAGGCCAACGGCGATTGGAATCTGCGGGCCGTGACCTCGGGTGAGACCCTCGAGACCGTCAAAGCGCGCGATCTGTTGCGTGAGATCTCCGAGGCGACGTGGGTCTGCGGCGATCCAGGTATGCAGTACGACACCCTGATCAACCGCTGGCACACCTGCCCCAACAGTGGTCGCATTAATGCGTCAAACCCATGCTCTGAGTACATGCACGTCGATGACTCGGCATGCAACTTGGCCTCACTCAACCTGATGAAGTTTGTGGACGCCGAGGGCGTGTTCATGGTCGACGATTTCCGTCAGGCAATCGATGTCGCCATCAGCGCGATGGACATCATCGTCGCGCGTTCGGGATACCCGACCGAGCAAATCGGCAAGAACGCCCGTGACTTCCGTCAGCTTGGGCTTGGATACGCCAACCTTGGCGCCTTGATCATGAGCAAGGGACTTGCCTACGACTCCGACGCTGGCCGTTCCTACGGTGCGGCGATTACGGCACTGATGACCGGTCGTGCATACGAGCAGTCCACCCGTCTTGCCGAGCGGATGGGGCCATTTGCCGCATACGAGAAGAACGCGCAGCCAATGCAGGGTGTCATTCGTATGCATCAGCGTGCGGTGGAGGACATCAACCCGAACCTTGTTGCCGACGACGGACTCCTTGACGCTGCCCGCACGGCATGGGCCGATGCGGCTGATCGCGGTGCCGTGCATGGTTTCCGAAACGCGCAAGCATCTGTGCTTGCCCCGACCGGCACCATCGGCTTCATGATGGACTGCGACACCACCGGCGTTGAGCCAGATATTGCGCTGGTCAAGTACAAGCGCTTGGTGGGTGGCGGAATGATGAAGATCGTGAACACCACGGTTCCATCTGCGCTCACCAAGCTGGGGTACACCGATGACGAGGTCGAGGCAATCGTCGCCTTTATCGACGAGCACGAGACCATCGAGGGCGCCCCGGGCCTCAAAGACGAGCACTTGTCGGTCTTTGACTGCGCATTTACGCCGCTGAATGGAACCCGGTCGATCCACTATCGCGGTCATATCTTGATGATGGGTGCCGTGCAGCCATTCATCTCCGGCGCCATCTCGAAGACGGTGAACATGCCAGCTGAGGCAACGCCTGAAGAGATCATGAGCGCCTACATGTTGGCGTGGAAGAGCGGCGTGAAGGCACTCGCGATTTACCGCGATGGTTCCAAGCGCACGCAGCCACTCTCCACAGGGAAGTCAGAAAACAACACCCAGCTGGTGACCTCGGCCCACCCGAGTCGCCGCCGCTTACCCGACACTCGCGAAGCCACGACCCATCACTTCTCGATTGCCGGTCATGACGGGTACATCACCGTTGGCAAGTACGAGGACGGCAGCCCGGGCGAGGTCTTCATGAAGATGGCCAAGCAGGGCTCGACCGTGTCGGGTCTGATGGATTCGCTCGCGATCTGCATGTCCATTGCACTCCAGCACGGAGTGCCACTCGAGATCATGGCCGACAAGCTCAGTCACATGCGCTTCGACCCATCCGGGTTCACCGCGAACCCTGAGATCCCGATGGCGAAATCGATTGTGGACTATGTCGTGCGTTGGCTCTCCTCGCAGTTTTTGACCGAGGAAGAAAAGCGCGAGGTGGGGATCATCACCCAAGACATGCGTGATGAGGCCCGCGACGAGATCGAAGCGGAAAACTCCGCTGGGAGTGCGGGTGCACAGGTAATCGAGCTGCCGGTGTCCGCACCTGCGGCGCAGGGCCAAACCGAATTGGCATTGCCTCCGAACCGGGGTGGCAAATACACATTTCGTCAGGATGACGGTGTGATTTGTGGAAGCTGCGGTTGGACGATGATCCGGTCGGGCACCTGTTACAAGTGCGAGAACTGCGGGAGCACATCAGGCTGCTCGTAGTGGCTCGTCAACTGTCGACCGGGTCACCGGACGGCTGAGGGGGAAGTTACATGCGACGGGGTCCCGTACGGGACCCCGTTGTTGCGTCTGTGATGTTGCGCAGTCCGTACCCTCCGCTGCGCAGATCGCGCATGCCGACCTGCCATCATCATCGTGTGGGGTACCCCGCACGCAATGAGAGGCATTGATGGATTCCACAGCGATGCATCGCCCTTTTCCGCATCTTGTCACCCGGAGTTTGTCCGGGACGCCGCATGTCTTGCCCGACGCTTTGCCCGGGCCGTGTGATCTTGTGGTCTGCGCGTTTAGACGCCACCATCAGAGTGATGTCGATGCCTGGCGGGCGGTCGCCTCATCAGTGGCACTCGCATCGCCGGTGGGCTTTTGGGAGGTCCCGGTCCTCGGGCGCGGGTGGACGCCGATGCGTGGTTGGATTGACGGCGGAATGACCACGGCGATTGCCGATCCCACAATCCGCGCGCACACCGTGACGGCATATACCAATGTCGCCGCCGTCTGCCGACAACTGGATCTCGATGGGCCGCGGGCGGTGGTTGCGCTTTTGGTGCGCGAGGGCCAAATTGTCTGGCGGGCACTGGGTCCCCCCACCGAGGCGCACCACTCATCGCTTGCGGTGGCATGCGCCAATCTGCACGAAGGTATGTCAGGTCGTACCGACGAAGGTGTTACCGACTGATATTTCGGGCTACGCTGTAGCCACGAGAGTCCAATCGTGAGGGGAACATGAGTAGCCGAGGGCCAATTGATCAGCAGACATGGGGCGTTCCCGGGGGCGACACGCGTGTCGAGTCCGGTGTCGATACCCGCGCAATCTTTGGGCAAACAATGTTTTTGGTGGCAATTACGGCCGGCTTTGCCGCACTTGGCGCCTACGTGGGTCAGCACTTCACCAGTGGTACATCACTTCTTGCCTATATCGCCGCATTCGGAATCATGCTCGGCATGAGTTTTGCCCGAAAGGCGCAGAATGGCTCCCTGGGGATGGGGTTGCTCTTCGCATTCGGGTTGCTCCTCGGGATTGCGGTTGCGCCAACAATCGCCCATTACGCCAATTCTCCGAGTGGATCGACGGTGCTCTGGCAGGCCGCCACGTTGACGGGGCTGTTTATCGCAGGGTTTGGCTGCGTCGGATACGCCACCAAGCGCGATCTCTCCAAGGCCATGCGCATCGCGATGTTCGGCCTTTTGGGATTAATCATCGTGGGTTTTTTGAGCATCTTCATCTCGATTCCCAGCTTCAACATGATTTGGTCGATCGTCGGGCTCGCGATTTTCTCGGTGTTCACGATGTACGACTTCCAGCGCATCCATCGGGCCGGTGAGGCCGATGTGATCATGCTGGCGATGAGCATCTTTTTGGATGTCTTCAATGTGTTCTTGATGATGTTGAGCCTGCTGGGTGGAGGCGGTCGCCGCTAACTGCACACTCCCGCGCGACCGTCACCGGCCGCGCGGGATGTTGGGCATCTGACCTGGGCACGTCGCACAAGATGTGCCATCCTCGGCGGCACATATGTTGGGCGCAGATCCGGTGTCGTATTCAGTGGCATTTACGGCGGGCTTCGTTTCGTTCGCTTCACCCTGCGTGCTTCCGCTCGTCCCCGCCTACCTTGGCGTGGTGTCAGGGGTGGGGTTTGAGGATTTGGAACGCCGTCGCTGGGCGGTCTTTTTCCCAACTGCTGCCTTTGTGGCCGGTTTTTCAGTCGTGTTCATGGCACTCGGCGCAAGTGTTGGCCTCTTTGGGACCTATCTCCTTGAGCAGCGGCGCACCTTGGAGATCATCGGGGGGCTCTTCATCATTGCGATGGGCATCGTCTTGATTGGACGCGGAATTCCGATGTTCTTACAGCGCGACTGGCGATTTCATCGTGCGGTTCGACCGGCCACCATGGTGGGGGCAGGGCTCGTGGGGGCAGCATTCGCGATTGGATGGACCCCCTGCATCGGCCCGACCTTGGGCGCCGCCCTGACGCTCGCGGCGGGATCCGGGAGTTGGTTTCTCGGGGGGAGCCTGTTGTTGGTCTATGGATTAGGGATGGGCATCCCCTTTTTGCTCGCGGGTCTGTTCTTTCACCAGGCGACACTGGCGATGGGGTTTCTCAAACGCCATGTGCGCATCATTAGCCAAGTTGGCGCGGTGGTGATGATCATTTTTGGCATCTTGATGGTGACCGGGTTGATGACGCGGTTGAACATCGATCTGCAGCGTTTCGGACCGGGGGTGTTGTAGGTGCCGTTGACTCTTGAGCATGTCGGAATCATCGCGGCATCGATTCCCTCGCCATCGTCGCGATCGATCACCCTGGGGCCGCTGCATATCCACTACTACGCCCTGTGCATCATCATTGGTGTGGTGATTGGTGTCTGGTTGACCTATCGCCGTTGGACCTCCCAGGGGGGCAATCCGGACCTGGTCTATGAGGTGGCGCTGTGGTCGATTCCCGCAGGGCTGATTGGCGGTCGGCTCTATTTTGATCTGACGACCCCCGATCAAATGGGGCATCAGTGGTATGCGCCCATTGCGGTGTGGCAGGGCGGTTTGGGGATCTGGGGGGCCATTGCATGTGGGGCGGGCGCTGGCGCATTCGTGGTGCGTCGTCGGGGCGCCAGTGTGATGGCGTTTCTCGACGCCGCCGCCCCGGGAATTCCGATTGCAAGCGGTATTGGCCGACTCGGGAATTGGTTCAACCAAGAACTCTTTGGTGGGCCAACCAATCTTCCCTGGGGCCTGCGTATCGATCCCCAATATCGCCCGGCCACCTATGTGACCCGCACGACATTTCAGCCCACATTCGCCTATGAGCTGGTCTGGGACATCGGCCTTGGCGTACTGCTTCTGGTGCTCTCGTCAAAGATGCGGATTCGACCGCCGGCACTGTTTTGTCTCTACGTCTGTCTCTACAGCGCAATGCGGTGCGTGCTGGAGTTGGTACGGGTTGACCCTGCAACCTTGATCGCTGGTGAGCGCTTAAATTTCTGGATTGCGCTCATTGGTGTTTTGGGAGGCGGGGCCTTGGCCTGGTACTTCCAATGGCGTCGCCCCGAGAGTGCAGTGGCTGCCCAGGCCTAACGCGCCGCTCGTCGTGCCGGTCCCTACGGGGTGGGTGCGATCAATTGCGAGAGTGTGACTGGGCGAAGCCCGCGTGCCGAGAGCCCCTCGAGGATCGCGGTGAGTGCATCCCGTGTGCGTGTGGGCGCCCCCGGGGCACCATCCGCATCGTGGAGAAGAAGAATTGCGCCAGGGCGTGCCCCGGCGAGTGTGCGTTCCACGATCTGGGTTGTGGTGGTGCGCGAATGCCAATCCCATGCCCACTTGCACCACAGGGTGCGTTGCATTCCCAAGCGTGGGGCCACTCCCCACGCCGTGCCATTCCAGACCCCATATGCGGGGCGATAGAAGGCCGGTGGCGTGCCTGCGGCCTCACCAATGGCATCACGTGCCCGTGTGAGCGCGTCGATGGTCGCGCGTGGGCCGAGGCGGGCAAGAGTGCGGTGATCATCACCGTGGCAAGCGATCTCATGTCCACCGGCGACTGCGTCGCGGACCACATCCCGATGGGCCCGCACGCGTGTACCGAGCCAGAAAAACGTTGCCGGCGTCTTGCCGAGTGTCTCGAGAAATTGCGGCGCATAGCCGGGGTCGGGGCCGTCGTCAAAGGTGATGGCGACCTCCGCGCGTCCGGTATGGGCGCGACAGAGGACCCACGGCTCGGCGAGCCGCCGCACGGGTGGGAAGAAGGTTGCGGCGGGGGCAAAGTGTCCGGCCGCAGTCGCAATGCCGCCGATCATCATTCCGGTTCGGTGTGTCATGCGGTGGCCGTGTGTGGCAGGAGCTCGAGAATGCACGAGGCCGCGGTGGGCAATTCGGCAAATGAGGTATCGGGTGTGCGGGGGCTTGCGATGGCGCGCATGATTG
Organism: uncultured Actinomycetes bacterium; assembly: GCA_903896045.1. GTDB lineage: Bacteria > Actinomycetota > Thermoleophilia > Miltoncostaeales > Miltoncostaeaceae > CAITWD01. The sequence continues at coordinate 8,554 of CAITWD010000028.1, read as the reverse complement.
CCCCGACCAATTCATCCGGGGTGATGACCACATCGGCAATGCCAAATCGACGAAATGCCCGATTATGCAGCCGGATGTGGCCGCGACCCCACCCATAGGAAATAGGGGTACAGCCGCGCACGTGGGCTTCCAGAATGGTGTTCCCCCCGGTCGAGTGCACTAGGGCGTTGGCGGCTGCCATGTAGTCAGAGATCTGGTCAGTAAAGCCTTCGATACGCACATGCGGATCGTGGCCACGACGCGTGGAAAGCTCGGCTGCCAGAACATCATTGCGTCCGCACAGACACACTGCCATTGCAAGATCGGGGACACGCAATGCCGCGTCGAGCGCGCCGGCGACATCGCCCACGCCCCAGCCCCCGCCTGAGATCAGCACAATTGCACCCTCTTCGGGGAGTCCGAGGGCACGACGCGCCTCGGTGCGTGATCGGGGCACCAGAAATTCTGGGCGGGTCATGCCCACGACATTGGCAATCCGTGTCGCGGGACCCGCGATCTGGCGTACCTCGCGTTCAGATTCGGGGTAGCTGATCAGATGCAGATCGATGCCGGGCGCCGCCCAATATTCAAGGGCCGAAATATCGGTGATTGATGCCACGACGGGCACGGTGATCTCACCCCGCAGATGCATCCACGAGAGCGTGTGGGTGGCAATTGGCCAGGTCGAGAGAATGAGATCGGGTTGGATGCGGGTGATGAGTCGGCGCAGTCCCGGGCTTCCGGAGCGGTGCAGAATCGCTTGGCTTGCGGTGCGCGTGGGGCGGAATTGTGCAAAAAGCCAAAAGCCGGCATCCCAAATCCATTCCGATCGAAAAAAGACGACCTGTGGTGCACGGTGGCTGATTGTCGAGACGATGGGCCCCATATAGGTCAGGGCATCCTCGATGTGGATCTCGCACCCCGGAACTGCCTCGGTGAGCTGGCGTCCCAGGGCATGTGCCGGCAGGTCATGGCCGGCACCAACCGACGCCGTAATGATCAGGATGCGGGGTGGCATACACCAGCGATCGTATCGCGCATGGCCGGGGGAAAGGGGCACAGGGCAGCTGCCTGCAGTCGCGCGTGGCGAACTGCAGGCAGCGCACCATTACTTGGGTTGGGTCACTGCGCCTTGTGCGGCAGAGGACACCAGTGAGGCATACTTGGCAAGTACTCCTGTGGTGTAGCGCGGTGTCGGAGCGACCCACGCGGCCGTCCGAGCCGCAATCTCCTCATCGGAAAGATCGACATCAAGACGACGTGCATCGACGTCGAGGGTGATGGTGTCGCCATCTTTGAGGATGCCGATCAGTCCACCACGGACCGCCTCGGGAGCGACGTGGCCGACCATTAGCCCGTGGGTTGCTCCACTGAAACGGCCATCGGTGATCAGGGCAACCTCTTCGCCAAGACCCTCACCGACAATCGCTGCGGTGACATGGAGCATCTCGCGCATTCCGGGTCCGCCAACCGGCCCCTCGTAGCGAATGACGATGACATCTCCGGCCACAATTGCTTGCGCCTTGACGGCGGCAAAGCATTCTTCTTCAGAGTCAAAGACGCGAGCCGGGCCCACGTGACGACGACGTTCGTGGCCGGCGAGTTTCACCACGCTGCCCTCAGGAGAGAGATTCCCATGCATGATTCCCAGACCACCAGTGGGTTTCAATGGGGTGTCGATCGGGACAATGACCAGTTGTCCTTCGGCCTCTTTTGCCTGTGCGCCAATTTCCGCGGTTGTCCGGCCATCGACATTGCGGGTACCAGGGTGCATCAGCTCTTTGGAGAGCAGCTCACGTGTCATGACCGGCACGCCACCAGCGGCATGCAGATCGGTGGCGACATACTTTCCGCCGGGAGTCAGATTGACAATGATCGGTGTCCGCTCGGCGATGACGTCAAAGTCATCGATCTCGAGAGGAATCCCCAACTCGCGGGCAATTGCCAGAAGGTGCAGCACCGCATTGGTGGAACCACCGCTTGCCGCAACACCGGTGATTGCGTTCTCGATCGCCTCGCGGGTCACGATCTCACTCGGGAGTGTGTTGGCGCGCACCAATTTCATCGCCAGGTGCCCGGCTTGCACCGCCGCTTCTTTTTTGAGCGGGTGGTTGGCGGGAATCCCATTCAGGCCCGCAGGGCTGATACCCAGAAGCTCCATTGCCATCGACATCGTGTTGGCGGTGAATTGCCCGCCACAGGCGCCTGCACCAGGACAGGCGACGCTTTCGAGGGCGTGCACCTCCTCGGGGCCGACCTTACCCGCTGCATGGGCCCCGACAACCTCAAAGACATCTTGGATCGTGACGTCGCGTCCGCGAAAGCGTCCCGGGGCGATTGAGCCGCTGTAGAGCGCAAGTCCTGGGATGTCGAGCCGTGCCAACGCCATGGCGGCGCCGGGAATGGTTTTGTCGCATCCCACGAGGCAGACGAGCCCGTCAAAGAGATGGCCGCGGGCCACAAGCTCAATGGAGTCGGCGATGACCTCACGCGACACCAAGGAGGCGCGCATGCCTTCGGTGCCCATGGAGACGCCGTCGGAGACGGCAATGGTGTTGAACTCCATCGGGGTGCCGCCGGCATCACGGATGCCTTGCTTGACGTAGGTGGCGAGTTCACGCTGGTTCAAGTTGCACGGCATGGTTTCAATCCATGTCGTGGCAACGCCAATAATCGGACGAGCGAGATCCTCATCGGTAAAGCCAGTGCCCTTGAGCATGGCGCGTGCGGGAGCTCGATCGGGTCCATCGGTGATCGCCGCGCTTTTGCGTTTGGCGGGATCGCTAGGGCGTGCATATGGGTTCTCAGACATGGCCGCAGCCTACCCGAACCATGAGGGTCATCGCCAATCATTGCTGCAATGTGTCCGCAGCATCATCAGTGGCCGCCCCAGCGGCCATGAGTGCTAGCTGGCGCTTGGGGCCGCGCGACCCGCAATACATGCCAAGGAGAAGACACCCCAGATCACGCCAATGATGACGGGGATGTAGCCCACATCAGCCCGGTTGGCCCACCCGACCGTGATCATCAACACGCTCAGCACAATCAACGCAAGAATCATGAGGGCGGGGATGCCGCGCATTGCTACTCCTTCAACACCGAGTCCGATCCGCACAAATCTACACCGAATATCGGCACGTTGCCTGGAGAGTGATAATCTCCCCGGCCGATGGCTGATGAACAGGTACAGGTCACAGTGAATGCCCAGGGCGACGCAGTGGTTGTTGCCGTGACGGGCGTTGTGGATGCGCTCTCGCTTCCGGTGGTCTCGCACGAGCTCACCGATGCGCAGCGTGGCTCCCAGACGGTTTTTATCGACTTATCCGGGGTGACCTTCATGGATAGTCGGGGACTTGGCGCACTTCTTGCCGCACATGAGCGCAGTCGTGAAGGCGCTGCTCCGATTCGTATCTACGCCCCATCAGATGCCGTGCGCCGTCTGCTTGACGTCTCGGGAGTTGGACCGATTTTGACCGAGGTCGCCGCGCTTCCTGAGTGATGCAGGTGGCGGGCGTGGTGCGTGTGGGAGTGATGTCTCGACACGACTGTGCGGTCATTCGTCACCAATTATTTGCGCTGTCGCGATGTTCTGTGGCACCCACGACCCGCGATGAGTGCGAAATAGTCACCTACTCTTACAAGTGCGCAACCGATGCGACGGTCTTTCCGTGAATTTGGCGTTATGGTGACGGCTCGTAATAAAAGCGTAAGAAAACCTTGATACGCAGCGGAAAAATCGCTTACCATTCAGTGTGATTGACCCATAATGAGCTTCGCTCGGTGTGCGCCGGGATTACAGGTAGGACGTGACACATCCCTTCTGAAAAAAGTGTTGTCCCTGTTGTGGCTGATCCGGCGACGAACACACCACCAGTTGTCGATGAATTACTGACCCATGATGAGGTGCGTCAGCTCATTCGCAGTGCGTCAAATCGGGCACCAACCGGGATTCGTAACCGCGCACTGATTGCCGCGCTCTATCGCGCTGGCCTCCGTCCGGGTGAGGCACTTGCACTCAAGGTGCAGGATGCGGATCTCGATGCTGGAACTGTGCGTATTCCTGCGCGAAAAAGCGGTAATGGCCGCACGGTTGGTCTCGATGGCCAAACGATCGAGCTCGTGCGGCGGTGGGTGACGCGACGCGAGGCCCTGGGCCTTGGTCTGGAAGGGTTTCTCTTCTCGACACTCGCTGGTGAGGAGTTGAAGGCAGCCTACGTCCGTGAGTTGCTTCCGCGTCTTGCGCGCCGCGCACAGCTCACAAAGCGCGTGCACCCGCTCGGTCTTCGCTACGCATGCGCTGCAGAGATGTCAGCAGAAGGCTTTTCTACCACGCTGATTGAAATGCATCTGGGTGTTGCGGTCTCAGGAAGCGCGCGGCGCTATCTGGTGCAACACACGCAAGATGAAGTGATTGCTGCCGCGATCTCGCGGAGCTGGCGCCTCTAAGGAGCTTGCTGATAGAGGCGATGGTTGCCTCTACCGCATCTGCGCTCCGCCCACCCGCACTCAGGCGGGTGGCGGTGCAGCAGCAGTCGGGACCGTGGTCGTGCCAGGGAGCAATGTGCTGGGTGTTGGCGGCGGCGCCTTCACAAAGATCGACACCGTTTGCAGGGCGGCGGGGCGTGGTGCGGCATCGGTGCGCAGCGAGCGAATCAGTCGTGAGCGATAGCCCCATGTCCCGAGGTTCGCTTGGCCCGCGAGTGCATCAGCGTGCGTGTTCGCGCGCAGAGCAACAACCAGGTACGTCAGACGGCCACCGACATGACGGATGAGAATCTGTGTGCCGGGCGCAACGCGCTTGAGTCGAGTTGCCACACGCAGCGCCCACTTGCGGTTGTGTGATGTTCCCGCGAGCACCATGTACGTCCCAGGGCGGATCGGGTGTGCCACGGCAACCGTTGTGGGGGATCCCATTGCGGCGGGACGACGACCAAATGCGGTCGCAGCCGGCCAGTAGGTCGAGAGTTGGCTGACCGACACGCCACCACGAGAGCCAGTGGATTGCACAATCCAGCCGTTGCCGAGCGAGATCGCAACGTGACTAATGGTGCCCTTGGCAGACGTGGGGCCATTCGGGCCAAAGAAGACGAGGTCGCCGGCCTGCAAATTGCTCACCGGAACCTTTTGCGATGGGTTTTCCCATGCCATTGCATCTGCGGTGCGACCGATGAGGTCATTGCCGAGGCCAAGTGCTGCAGAGCTCGCATCGTATTTATAGGACCACCACACCAGGCCAGAGCAATCAAAACCACCGGCGGTCGGGGCGCCCCAGAGGTTTTGCACATTTGGTGATGTGCCACCCCAGACATACGGCTTTCCGACCTGCCCAAGGGCTGCTTGCACTGCGGTGATCTGATTTGTGGTCATGACCGGCAGTGAAATCGATGCAAAGCTGGCCATTGAGGCGATGCGCCACGCGGGTTCCGCAATTGCATTGGTGATGATTCCCGCGAGCGAGGCGACGGGCATCGGGTCGCTGTCGGCGGTCTCGAGGTAGTCATAGGTTTGGGAGTAGTCGTAGCGCAGGCCGAGCTCGGAACCGAGCACCTCTTGGGCAAAACCCGCGGGGACTGCAATGCGCGCACCGTTATCCATATGGAGCCCAGCAAGTGCACTCAATTCTGCGTTAAGACCAAAGATGTGGGCGATCGCCAATTCGGCGGCGCTTGCGGTGACGGTCGCGTCCGGAGAAAACGTCGCACCCGGTGTACCGAGCAGGCGCAGGGTCGATACCCATGAGATTGCGGTCACATCTGGGTCGGTCGCGGCGATGTCTGCGGGGCGCACAAGCCCTGCCGGAGGAGTCTGGCCACGAGATGTCATCAGTTCTGCCAAGCCGCGAGCGAGCTCACGTCGAGTGGAGATCCGGCCGAGGTTTGCCGTGTCCGATGCCGGCCAGCCATGGTGTGCCACCAGGCTTGCGATCGGCGTTTGTGCCCAGTTGTAGCCGGGGTCATTCGGGGCGGCAGCAATGGTGGTCGCGGCAACCGCGGTCGCCGTTGTGGCGAGTGCGGCACCGAGGCCGATAAGAAATGCGCGAGTTCGTTTCACAAGGAGCTCATCGGCCCTGTGGTCGGAAACCTTAAATTGCGTGCCACATTATTTTGATGACCAGCGCCGCATCACTTCCATGAAATGAGCTGGGAACGTGGGATGATGGAACAACGATGGCACCGAATCAGGGACATGTCCGCATCGATCGCTGGTTATGGGCGGCGCGGTTTTTTAAAACCCGCTCACTTGCCGCCGAGGCGATTCAGGCAGGACATGTGCAGGTGAATCGAACCCGGGCCAAGTCTGCAAAAGAGGTCAGGCCGGGGGATGTGATTGATCTCACCGTCCATGACTATCACTGGACCGTCGTCGTGCGCGATATCGAGGAGCGCCGCGGGACGGCCGCGCGCGCCCAGGAGCTCTATGAGGAGACCCCGGAGAGTGCAGCGCGACGAGAGCACCAGCGTGCCGAGTACAAGTTGGCACCCGTTCCCGGGGCAGATCGGGGCGCGCGTCCCACAAAGCGAGATCGCCGTCGTATTGAACAGGTGCGTCGAGGGTTGGACGCACCCGATGAGTTTTAAGAGGCCCTCGGGTTTCCCCAGGTCTCATCGTGGACAAGGGTCCGCCACGGGCGGCGCATACTTTTGAGGGCTGGGGGAAGCCCTTCGGGAAATGCTGGCGGTGTGCCCAAGGGGGTGATGATTGCGGGATCGATTTCTGGTGGCAGGCCGACGATCTCGCGTAACTCATCTTTTGCGAATCGCTGAAATGCGGTGGTCGGTACCGTGCCGAGCCCCTCGGCGCGTGCGGCAATAAAGAGATTTTCCATCGCGAATCCCAGGGACAGCAGATCGTCAATCGCCCCGCCCTCACGCATGGATTCGGGGTAGTTGTCGCGAGGTACAAGCACTCCGAGAATCCAGATGGGAGCCAGCCGGTAGGTTGCGAGGGTTGTCTGGGCGTAGTCGCGCGCCCATGCGAGGTGCGCCTCTGGGGTGATCCCGTCGGCGGCGGGACGCATGCGCGCAAAGTACTCACCAGCTCCATCAATCACGAGGTCGGCAATGCGCCGGCGCCGTTCCCCGCCGCGCACCACAAGGATGCTCCATGCCTGCGCTCCGCTTCCACTTGGCGCGACAAGCGCCATCTGTAGGAGCCGATCGAGCAGCGCATCATCGATTGGTGCATCGGTGTATGTGCGCACCGCACGACGTGTACGAATGGCATCGAATGCATCCATGGGGACCTCCTCATGCGTTGTATGAGGACAAGTCTATGAGCCTGGCACCTATCGCGCACCGCGACGACGACCTCCCCGTCGTGAAAATGTCACGACGGGGGTCGAACAATGCAATAGCGGAGGAGGGACTCGAACCCCCGACACGCGGATTATGATTCCGCTGCTCTAACCGACTGAGCTACTCCGCCACGGTTGGTGCCCCCTCGGGGCATCTTTTGTCCTGCGCGTCAGGGAGAACGCGGCGTCGAACCTCGGCATCCTAGCGCATAGGCGCGGGCACGAGCGACACGCGCGTATCAAGGACGCACACCAGCATCCCAGCATGATCGACAAACCTTCCTATCCACAAGCAGAGATCGGTCAACAATTTCCTCGCCACTGTGACTGCATCGTGCGTGGGGTCACCAACCGATGCAGTGATGGAGGTTAGGTATGCATCCGAAGGTGAGGCTCTCCCAGCGAAGACAGTAAAGCGTGTTCGATCTTCGTCCGAGAGTATCGGCGTGTTGCGCAAACATGTTGATGACCCGGATACACGACCACGTGCGGCAGCACGAGTGACGTGAGGCGCGAGAAAAGTTGTTGGCATCGGTGACCTGTCCAAGGGGGCATTAGGCAGATCCCCCGTCGGGGGTACTGGTTCACCTCGGGATGATTTTGGCATCCGACTGCTTTGATGCTGATGCCGTTGCCCTGTTGGCATCAGCGCCATCGACGGAATGCGAAACCGCGTATCGCGATCAGATACACGCAGCCCAAGGGGTCATATGGCACACACGTGAGTCTTCACGACACCCCGGCGCGGTCGAGCGTTCATAACGAGACTTTGGAGGACGAGTCTCATTCGTCGGGTTGTGGTGGACGAGCGGAAGAATGCCGACGGCCAGGATGGGCCTTGGCGAAATCCCGCGAACGGGGAGCCATTTGGCTCCCCGTTAAGTAATGGGTGTGGTTGGTTGTTGTTAATCCCCGCTGACGGCCCAGCTGCCGACAATTCCGTAGTGGCTTGCGCGGATAACGGCTCCAAGAAGCGGCGATTCGGTTGCGGTACTGTCATAAACCGGAGTATCGAGCTCGGTGTCGTAGTACACGCAGAAATAGCCTGGTGCTGCCTGAGGCATGGCTATGGTGCCTGCGCAATCTGCGGTTGTTGTGCCAGTAATCTCTATCGTCGGCGCGGTAGCAAGCGGGTACATCCATGAGATCGGGGTGAAACCCGTTACAGTTTCCACGGTGCTCGCGATGATGCCTCGCACAGTCTGCCCATAGGGAAGTACTGTTGGGAATGTTCCATGTGCCCCAGTCGGCCCCTGTGGACCGGTGGCGCCTATCGGTCCT
>CAITWD010000027.1 GCA_903896045.1 uncultured Actinomycetes bacterium | reverse complement strand
CAGATTGCCTGGGAATGGGTTTCATTTTCTCAGCCGTTTTGCGCCAACACGATGTTTTCGCGGACCGGTTGATTCAAAAAGAATCCCTCCCGCACACAGGTCATGGATGACCGCCTCAATCGAGAAGGTCACATCCATGGCTCCTTTGAGCACGAAAGCCCGTTGGGCAGCTGCTGGTGCAGTTGCAGGCGTTCTTATTGGTGGTGCAGCTATTGCCGCCGCCACAACATCAACTTCAAGTGGACCAATCTGGGTCTGCTACCGCACTGGCACATCTGCCTATAACCATGATTCAAAAGAACTGCTCTATGGCGGTTCAGGTGCAACAGGGTCATGCCCAACTGGCTTTACTGCCACTCTGGTAGGTGGAGCTGGTGCGACCGGAGGAAGTCCTGGGGCGACTGGTGCGACTGGTGCCACTGGGGCCACGGGTGCCACTGGGGCCACGGGGGCCACGGGTGCTGGTCCCACTGGGGCGACTGGGGCGACCGGTAACGATGGAACTCCTGGTACGCCTGGGGCAACCGGGGCACCAGGCCCCTTTCCGACGACACTTCCCTATGGAAAGACGGTAGTCGGAACTCTTATCGCTCAAGATTTTAGGCTGACCGTCAACAACAACATTACGCCACCACCCCCGGACTACGGTATCTCGTGGACGTGGCCACTTGCCACGGCGCCAACGGTGGAGATCTTGGAGAATGGAACCACTGACGCACACTGCACGGGAAGCGAACCAGTGCCTTCCGCGGCGCCGGGCTATCTCTGCGTCTACTACGACGGCGACCCCGAAACAGCGCCCGTGCAAGATTTGATTGCGAGTGATTCTCCCCTCAACGGGGCAGCTTTTTTCCCCAAGACGTCTGCGCCTTATTCTGTCATTGCTTCGTGGGCAGTCACCGGCGACTAACTTCTCCCAACCACATGCATTACTCAAAGGGGAGCCATTTGGCTCCCCTTTATCGCGTGAATTGATCACCCTCACACTTACGGCAGGAAGGTCACCGGATTCGAAAGCTGGCCCGAATTAACGTACCCGTCATACGGTCCGCCAGTCAGTCTCACAAAAACAACAGCGGTAGTTTTGGTCCGATCCGAAATAGGACATGGGTCTGACACGTTGTCACATGGGCTTTCGACAATGAACGATATTTGGCCGGTCCGAGGACCCGCCGTTTCGCCCTCAGTACGGTAGGTTCCAATCAGGGAGACTCCTGCAACGCCACCGGAGCCACACGGGACCGATTCCCCATTAAACCCACCGGTTACAAAGTGCGCCTCAAAACGCACCGGTGGGTTTGTGCTCCGATCGCTGTATTCAAGCTCTCCCTTTCCCGTAGTTGTGTTGTTGACACATGTCACGTGGAAATCGAGGTGTGCAAGCCCCTGGTTGGTGGTGCCGTTGTAGTTGACCCCATTGATGGTGCCTTCACCACGTGCCGCGCAGGCAGAAAGGGCGATGGCGCCGATGACGCACCCACCAATCGCAATTGCGCTTCGTACCGAGAATTTCTTCATCTGCGTCGCCCTGCTTTCGTATCGGTCCGGTCAGGATAGGCACGGCGCGCCTGAGGAACGCGGCGCCGACGTCGTTATTTGTATACATCGATTCTGCATGAGTGTCTATAGGTGAGTGTTGATAGGTGAATGTGGGCGGGGCCACCGCACCCTCACTCCCACCAACCAGACACGCATTCACCAAAAGGGCGCCATATGGCGCCCTTTCTCTTCCTTCTCCCAATTTTCTACAACACGTACAAGACTGCTGCACGTTGCGTTGACCGTTGTGTGCACGAGCCTTCGACCGAAACCACGTGGTCGACTAACGCCACCAGTCGTTTGCGGCGGCAACAGTCTGAAAGTGCACCGCGATGACATGTGATGCGGCAGTCAGCGCCGAGTAGTCGTTGACATACTCCTCGCGCAGTGACGCACGCACCTCGTCCGACTGCTGGGTGTATTTGACGCCCATGCGCGACATCTTGATGGCCAGTTCAAAGCCTTCTTGCGGCGTTTGTGTCCGCAAGGATGTAAGCCACGGATCCATGTTCGGCACTCTTTCTCGATCGCTGTTATCACGCAACCTACGACGTGCCCACAGTGCGGTCAAGAAACCGCTCGATGTCGAGATGCCATCAAAGATATGACGGTGTCGTTACTCTCCATCATGAGTACACAACAGCCAGTCATAGGATCGGCCAATTGCCTGTCGTGGCTCATCGAGTGAATCTTTGATCATCGCCGGCGACACCGGTAGCACGCTGATAGCAGCTCTCGTGCCCCGATCGCGTGGATCGGTCTTCGTGGGTTAGGCCGCCTCGAGCTCACGGCGGCGAGCCCACAGCACCGGGATGCCACAGAGTGCCACCGCCACCGCACCGCACACCACAAGCGGGGCCCGAGGTCCGGACGTATTGGCCGCCCACGCCACAACAGCGCCACCAATCGGGTTCGAACCCCACAGCACGATGACCCACAGGGCCATCACCCTTCCGCGCATGTCGGCTCGAGCCGATACTTGCAGGAGATCTGCGCTCACCGCGAGGAACCAAAACAACAACATCCCGATGAGCAAACTGACCCCATCTGCCACGGCCAGGGTCGGGGAAACCGCCAAGATCAGCACGGAGATGCCGAAAAGTACACCGAGCCACCCGAGTCGGTTCAGCTCGGGCGTGTACTTGCGGGATGCCACAAGACTGCCGAGGGCACCACCAAATCCCCAGAACGCAAAAATGCTCGCGAATCCGACCGGACCGGCCCCAAATGCCCCCTTGCACAACACAGGGAGCATGGTCGTGAAGTTGAAGCAGAAGATTCCCATCATAAGGAGCAACACGAGGGTGATCTTGAGGGTGTGATTTCCCCCGACATACCTGAGCGAGGCACGGATTTGTCCATGCGCCCGCGGGACATGGACGACCGAGTACATCTCGTGCGAACGCATTGCTGCAAGGCACACCAGCGACACCACAAAGGTGCCGGTGTTCAATAGAAAACATGCGCCGAAGCCCGAAGTTGCCAAGAGGACTGCCGCGAAAATCGGACCAATGATCCGAGCAATGCTCAGCAACGACACACTCAAACCGACCGCCGTCGTCAGGAGATCCTCGCCAACCAACTCGCCCAAGATGCTCTGTCCGGCGGGCTGATTCACCAGATTGGCGATGCCGAGGAGCAATGCCAGAGCGTAGACCTCCCAGATGTGCACGGAGTTGGTGAATGCCAGAATGGTGAGTGTCAGCGCCAGCGTGCCGCCGACAGCATCGGTCACAAAGAGCAGCAGCCTCCGGTCGAACCGATCGCAGAACACGCCCCCCACGCACCGAAGAGCAGCATGGGCATGTATTGAAATACCACGACCAATCCGAGGGCCGTATAGCTATGGGTCAGGTGAAGTACCAGCCATGCCACAGCGATCTCTTGCATGATGGCGCCACTGGTCGAAACCCCCTGCGCAATGAAGAGCAGACGGAAGTTGCGGACCTTCAACGCCTCCTTCGCGTCTGGTCGCGCGAAGGAGTGCAGGCCAGCAAAATGCCGCGGCGGATGCCAATGTCTCATCGTGTTTCTTTCATCGAGGGAGCAGCCGCAAATGCTCGTCTCGTGAGCTTCGTGGGATATCGCACAAAAGTCAAACGCCTCGTTGGTGGATCGCCAATACTTGCACCGACTCCGGAACCAGATGCGTCGTGCGGGCAGATCCATACCACCAGCATGATTCGCGGATGCCGACCAATAGCCAGATGTGTTGCGGGGCTGCGTGGGCAGGCGCTTTTGACGCTCACCGGAACACGGTCAGTGGCCGCAGAGCGGTCACAAGAGTTGTCATTGT
>CAITWD010000026.1 GCA_903896045.1 uncultured Actinomycetes bacterium | reverse complement strand
GTCGCAGGTTCAAATCCTGCCGCGCGCGTCGTGCGAATTGCGTCTTACGTGGGCTCACCGTTGCGCATCACGTCGTCCGGATCCTCGTCTGCGATTACGTTCATGCGCACCCCATCACGTGCCTCGCGTGCCCTTGCGGCCACAATGACGTCGTCAACTGCACTCGCAGGAATCACTGCGACACCACTGGATGTGGCATAAATGTAATCACCGGGGTAGATCGCGACCCCCGAGACAGCGATTGGCACATTCACCGCGACGGGAACGACCAGGCCGGTCGCCTGGCGGATTTGCTCCCCGCGGGCATAGGCGACGAAGTCGTAGTCGGCGATTTCATCGAAATCGCGCAGACGACCATCGGTCACCAGCCCAGCGACATCTGTGTGGTGCAAACGGGCAAGCTTTCGCCCACCTGCGAGTGCGGCGTCCGGGTGGCCCCCATTCGACATTGCGACGATTGCCCCGGACGGTGCATTCTGGTGTGCGCGATAAAATTGGGCGGCAAAATCGTGAAGGATGCCGTCGCGGTGGTCGTCGCGCACCGGGGCGAATGCGATGGTGATTGCAGGACCAAAGACCGATGCCCCTGGCGTCGGGCTTACGAGGTCAATGATGTGCGCGGGATGCTGAAAACGCTCGCCGATGGCATCGACAATTGCGGAGCAACTCACTCCGGAGATGTCACGTCGTGTTGGGTCTCCTGATGGCATTTCGTCTTTCAATGATCGCAGTTGTGTGACTTGCCGCCCGTAGATCGCGCAGGCGATGCTGGCGGGTGTCGGTGGTCAAACGCATAACGTCGCGCGCGTCTCCCTTCACGGTCGGCGGGAAGGCGCAGACACGGCGTGTTGCAGGTCTCAGAATAGCGTTCGAAATATCCTTGTATCTATTGTTGCAACCTCGTGCAGTACCCCGTAGATTCACATCATTCTTCGCATTGACGAGGGGGGGCAAAATGCGTTCCACGCGGCGGTTTTTGGGTGTGGTGTTGGCGCTGATAATTGTCGGCGTCGGTCTCGCGCTCGCAGGTTGCGGAAGTAGCTCAAACACCAAAACCCTCAAGCTGGGCTATGTGACAGGTCCGACGCACCCGTATGGGCTCGCGCTGACACAGTTTGCAGCCCAGGTTGATAAGGCGTCAGGTGGAAAGCTCAAGATCGATCTCCTTCCGGTGTATGCCGGTGGGAATGACATCAACTTGTTGAACGACATCAAGGGTGGCGTCGTCAGCATGGGTTCTGTGTCTGCAGCAGTGTGGGGCACGGAAGGTGTCACGTCGTTTGAGGCGCTGCAGATGCCGTTCCTGGTGTCGAGCTACAAGCTCGAAGGCGCGGTGCTTGCGAGCTCGATCCAGCAGCAAATGCTCGCCGGTACCGAAGCGCTCGGCCTCCATGGCTTGGCGATTCACGAAGGTGGCCTGCGCAAGCCTGTATCTGCAGGCGCATGTTTGACCAATCTTGCAGCCTTTAACGGTGTCAAGATTCGTTCGGTGCAATCCAGCCTGTTGACCGACAGCCTCGCTGCACTCGGGGCATCACCACAGGCGTTGCCATTGAGCGAGGTGTACCTCGCCCTGAAGAACGGCACCGTGAACGCGCTTGAGGCGAATCTTGGTTTGGTCTACACCAACAAGTACTACGAGGTTGCCAAGTGCATCACCGGCAATGTCAACTTTTGGCCCTTCCCCTCCGTTTTGTCGATCAACCATAAGACATGGGATGGATTGACCGCCCAAGAGCAGGGATGGATCAGCGCTGCTGCAGACAAGCTTCCTGCTGAATCGCTCGCGATCGTGTCGAACCCTGCGAGCCCATTGGTGGCAAATATCTGCGCCACCGGTATGAAGTTTGCAACGGCAACTCCTGAAGCAATTGCTGCGCTGAAGGCAGCAGAGGCACCGGTATATACCAAGTACACCGCAGACCCAACGACTGGGAAGTTTGTCTCAGATATTGAGGCAATCAAGGCGTCCTTGGCGCCACCAGCCGCACCGAAGCCGTACCCGGCGGGATGTACCGCCAAGTAGTACGGACGTATCCGTCTGCCTTGGACCTGTGTCGTAGGTCCAAGGCATAGGATGATGCCGATGTCCACGGCCCCCCTTCAGCCCACGATGAGCGCGCGATCGCGCGTTCTTGGCTGGCTATCGCAGGGCGTATATGTCGGCGCCGCGATTGTCGCTGTCCTTGCCGGCATTGGCATTTTTGTTGCCGTGCTCGCAAATGTGTTGGATCGCGAATTTACGGGCCACTCGATCCTTGGCTCTGACGAATTTGCCCGTTTTGCCTTCTTGTGGCTGATTTGGATGGGCGTGTCGATGGCCGTTCGACGCGGAGCGGTCACCGTGCTCACGCTTGGGATCTCACATGGTCCACAGTGGTGGCGACTCGCCTTGCGAGGATTTTCAATGACGGCCTTGACCCTTCTGATTGTCTACGCATGTATTCGCTCGACCCAATATGTGTTCTCACAGGAGTCCGTCCGCTCCACGAGTCCGGCGCTCGGGTGGCCGATGTGGATTGCAGTCCTTTCAATGCCCGTCGGCTACGCCTGCATCGCGGTTCATTACCTCTATCAGGCGTCGCGGGCAATCGATTCGCTGCGCGATGCAGGGCCACGGGCGTGGCGTACACCGGCCGTCTCGATTTCTGGTGGCATCGCAATTGGAATCGTCATGTGGGCCATGTGCTTTGGGTTACTTTCGGCAGGCGTCGCACCGCTTGTGCCGCTTGCGATTGTCTTTGTCGCGTTGACGCTGTCGGGAATGCCCGTCGTCTTTATGTTGTCATTTGTGGGGATCCTGGGCGCAAGCTCAATTCTCGGCTTGCAGTTTTTCGCGTTCGCGTCAGGTGATCCGCTCTTTCCGTTCCGGACAACACAAAGTGCGATGGGGCTCTCATCCGGCGGCGAGCTTGTGGTGATTTTTTTGTTTTTGATGGTCGCAGAGGTGATGAATGGCGCAGGCTTGTCCGAGCGCCTTATCCGCTTTGCGGGCTCACTCGTCGGCCATTTTCGTGGTGGAATGGCATTTGTCTGCCAATTAACCTCTGCCCTTTTGTCCGGCATATCGGGCTCAGCGCAGGCGGATGCGGCGATCATGACCCCGCTATTGGTGCCTGCCATGGAGGAGGAAGGCTACGACCGCGATATGGCCGCGGCGGTTGTTGCCGGGGCATCGATTAAGGGACCAGTAGGGCCACTCTCAGTGATGTTCATCGCATATGGCTACATCGTGTCTGGCGTTGGACAAGCCCCGATTAACCAGATGCTCTTGTCGGGCGTCGTCTTGGTGATCGGACTTTTGTTCCTACAGGCAGGCGCAGTGGCGTTTGTGGCCCGACGACGCAAAATGGTGCCACCCCATGCATTTCGTGGATGGGGCGAAGTTGGCCGATCGGGACTACATGCGTTCCCGGTCTTGATGATTCCCGTGATCATCATTGGCGGAATTTTGGGTGGATATTTCACCCCAACCGAATCAGCGGCCGTGGCCCTTGCCGTCGCGTTAGTTATCGGAAGCTGTTTTCGATCGATCTCTGTGCGAATACTTCTCAAAGCGACGCTTGTCGCCGCGATGGAGACTGGGATTGTCATGCTCTTACTTGGAGACTCCGCAATTCTTTCGAATCTTTTATACATCGATGGATTTGGGTCGTCGTTCCAGGCATGGGTGACTGGGGTCACAACCAATAAGTACCTGTTTTTGGCGATCGTTATGGTGCTGCTGCTCGTAATCGGGGTGTTCGTCGAGCCGCTTCCGGCGCTCTATATGTTCGCGCCCTTTCTGGCGCCGATCGCCGCGAGCGTGTATGGCATCGACCCAGTGCAATTCGCGCTTGTGGTCGTGCTGAGCTTAGTGCTCGGACTGATCCATCCACCGGTAGGACTTGTCCTGTTTTTGGTGGGCAGCATCGCGAAAGTGCGCGTCGAGCGCCTGTCGATCACGATACTTCCGTGGATTGGCGTGAGCCTTGTGGGGCTCATTCTTGTCGCCTTTCTTCCCGCAAGCATCGTTCTGTGGTTCGCGCATATTTGGTACTAGTGCAGCTGGCTATCCCGCGCTATTGGGTGTCGACGAGGGTCCCGAGTTCGGTCAGGCGCCACACCCGATGTGCGCTTGATTCGTTCATCTCGACACAGCCGAGACTCTGCGGGGAGCCATAGCTGCTGCGCGAGAACTGGTGCAACGCGTCGCCGTCGCTGAAATAACTGATCCAGCGAATCCCTGAGTCGTTGTAGTGGCTCCCATCGGGATTGGTCCCGGTCATGGTGCCCGATGCCTGGCGCAGATAGATCGGGAAAATTCCACGATTGGTGGGGCGACTCCGAATGCCGGTATTTACCGGTTCTCTGTCGAGGTAGGCCCCGTTGTGCCACACGACCAAATATTGCGGCAGCGATCGATACACCCGCACGAATGAATAGCCAAATCGGTTGAATTTGTGATGAGTGAGTGCGTGGACGAGGGCGGGCCACAGCGTGTCAGTGTTCGAGGTCCACAGGCCGTGATCGCTCGCAAATGCAGAGAGGGCGCCCGCGCGCATGATGGCGCGGTGTCGAACCCATGTGTGTCGCAGATCTGCAGGGATATTACGGTAACGCCACGCGAACGTACCGGGGACGGTCGTGGTGGTTTCAGGGATCACATGTCCGGTCGGCGTAAATGTCAGTGGGAGGTACCCGAGTTGGGCAAGGACCTCGTCGATGCGAGCTTGCGTGACCGGTGCAACAGCAACGGAGCGCACGTGTGTCCCATTGGACTGCCAGATGGCAGTGTCGCGCAAAGTCACGCGTGTACCGGGCGCAAATCCGTTGCCACTTGGCGTGAAAGTTTCGGAGTATGGGGTCGCCGTGGACCACGATCCCGTCACGCGGGGTGTGATCACGGGAAGGTACTTGGAGATTCCTGCAATTGGCTGTGAAAAATCGACCGTAATGCGCGAATGCGACGAGATGCGTTGCAGAGTCGCCGGGGTGAGGTCAATGCGCGGGGCAGTCGACCCCTTCCCTAACTGCAACGTCGTCGTGATGGGCGCAATTGGTCCGGGGGCGTCGGTTGAGATGCTCGCCGTGTACAGGCCCTTGGGAAACGGATGCCCGTTGGGATCGGTGAGCTGCGGTGCAAGCAGACTGGTGCCGACAGGGATGTTTTGCGTGATCGAGGACTGGTGGCTTGCTCCGGCGACCGTCACAGTGACATTCGCCGCGGTGGCGACAGTCACCTGGACGGGGTAGCGCCCGCCGCCGATGATCAGTGCCTGGACTGGGGTGACGTTGAGTGCTGCGGATGAGCCGGGCAATGAGGATTGTGTTCCCGCATTCGCGATGAACGCCGTCGCACCGAGTGCCACGAAGGTGGCCGCTGCACAGATCTGCCGTTTCATAGTCCCTTACCTGACGTAATGTGACTCAATGTTACGCGCGAAGGAGGACATTCCTTGGTGCCGGGGCCCGCGGCAACAGTGCTGCTTGGTGCCCGGCATCGCTCGAGGGAACGGCGCGAGCCGTTCCCTCGAGACGAGCACTGTGAGCGACTAACTAATCGTCCAAGTGAACGAGGTCGTGCCGCTCGCCCCGCTTTGGTCACGCACGGTGATCGAGACGCTGTAGGACCTTGCGGTGGTTCCCGCTTTCCCGCTGATCACTCCCGTTGAGCTTGAGATCGACAATCCGGTGGGAAGACCTGACGCCGAATAGCTCAATGTCGGTGCCCCAACAGTTTGGGAGTCCTTCGCCACAATCTGCAGTGGTGTCGCAGTTGTCGAATGAAGGGTCGTTTGCGTCGATGGCTTCGTGACGGTGATCGTGTTTGCGACCACTTTCCATGTTGCTGACGCCGTGGCACTCGCGCCACCGGTCGAGTCGGTGACGGTGACGTTGACGTTATAGGAAGTTTTCGTCGAGCCCGTTTTGCCGGAAATGATTCCTGTTGTCGCGGAGATTGATAGTCCTGACGGCAATCCTGATGCCGCATACGACAACGCATTCGCAGTGCCGTCGGAGGCGACCACCTGAATCGACGGAATCGTGGTGGATGGTGAGAATGTGTATGCGCTCAACGGTGTAATCGACATCCTTGGCGGAACAGTGATGGTCCAATTGAATGTCACCGCACCTTGCGCGCCGGAAAGATCGGTTGCGGTCACGGTGACCGATGTCGTTCCTGCCGTTGTCGGCGTGCCGGTGATTTTGCCCGTGCTGCTGATTGAGAGCCCTGCGGGCAAGCCCGTCGCGGAGTAGCTCAGGCTCTGATTGAGCTGATTATCGGAGGCAGCGAAGCTCGTCGGCGAAATTGCAAGGCCAATTGGTGATGATTTGGCCGATTGCGCCGGGAATGTGATCGTGTTGGCACTGGTGTTCGTCACGGTCCAGGTGAATGACGTTGATCCCGTGGCCCCTGATGGGTCAGTTGCCGTGACGGTGACCGCCGCGTTCCAGATTGCCTGTGTGGGTGTGCCGGTGATTGCTCCCGAGGTCGCATTGATCGAGAGGCCCTGCGGCAAACCGGTTACTGAGTAGGTGAGTTTTTGGGTGGTGTCCGAATCGGTTGCGCTGACCGCGGGAGCGGTGATGACGCCGTTGATTGTCGAGGATTGCGGTGCGATCGGCGAAAACGTGACGGTGTTCGTCACAGTTGTGGGTGTTGACATTGCGCACCCGCCAGCACCAGAATTGGCGGAGTTTGACCACATTGGCTGCATCGCGAAGAGGCCAGTGACCAACGACACATTCGCCGACACACCGCCATTTGCGTTCCATTCACAGAGGTCGCCGGTTTCCCCGTAGCTTGCGTTGTACCAACCGCCTGCCGGGTACTTGTCGGTGAGGGTCTCGCCATACTCATGACCCGCCACCATCGACACCCCATCGAGTGTTCCGTTGGCGTTGACAAAGTTCTGACCACAGCTGTATCCCACGTCGGTCAGATACGGCATATTCGTATAGGCCACGGTGCCGTTGGTTCCACCGGTGTCGCTGTGCCATGCGCACCACTGCAGCGGTGCATTGAAGCCGCCGGGATTCAATCCGGTGGATGAGACGATCATGTATTGCACGTTGGCGTTCGCGGCGCTGGTGGTGTTGCCAAAATGAGACGCAGCGAGTTGAGCTTCGGTCGCGAGATCGCTTTGACTGGCGACTGTCGGCTCAGCGACGGAGTTGTCATACCACACGCCAGCGAGCGCTCCGCCGGTGGGATAGCCGACATGGGCTGCGCCTGTCGGGCAATCGATCGCACCGACCGGCACCGTCACGAGGCTCGTGCTCTCGCAGTACTGGGTCATCGTGTTGCTCCAGGATTCCTGGTTGGTCCCCAAGCCGATGAACAGATTTTGCAACGCAGGAGCCATGCCACTTGGGTCATTGGCGAATGTTGTCAGCGTGACTCCGCTTGAGCTCGACGTCGACGCTGTGCCCCACTGTGATCCGTAAAAGACCAGGTACACCTTGGGGGCGCCCACATCAACTCCGGCGCCAGGTGCGCCGCCCTGGTAGGAGAGGTCGTAAGAGTTGGCAGTGTTTGCGAGGAGTGCGGTACCTGCCATCGGCATGCCATCCACGGGCGGAACGACCCCGTGTCGCACGAGATAGTCGTTGCCGGTGATCTGTACATGGGCCCTGCTTGGCGCAGCCTGCACCACTGCCGGTGTGAGGAGGGCGACCCCACCCGCGAGGAGCCCGAGAGCAGCCCTTCGTATGGCTGTGTGCAGTCGTGTGCCCGTCCGAATAGTCATACCGAGCTACTCCTCAAATGGGGGTGGTGCTGACATATGGAGAGGCTAGTCCGGGCTGGAGTGCTTGCGAACTAGTCAGACGATGAGGATTTACGCCATCCCAAAGGGGGGTGACATTCTCAAGGTTATTCCTTCGGGGGGCGCCTGTGTGGTGGATACGAGCTGCGTTGCACTCCCGTGCGCACGAGGGGTGGCTGCTACGATAGTTTCGGACGCCGTTCTTTCGACGCGCCCGTCATCCCAGCCTTCTTGGGGTGTATGGCGAGAGGCTGCCCCCGTCGGTTGCCCCCACCCGAAGGACGTACGTGAGATGACAGCGTGTGCGCTGGATAATGAGTGCAGGTATGCCCGAGGCGGTGTCCGGTGAGCACGGCAGGTGCTGCCCCAACGATTCGCTTTCGGGGGAACGGTGACTTTTCGGGTGACATCCGCGCCTGCGTGGCGGTGCTCGATGGTGCCGACCGGCGTCATCACTCGGCGATGTATCTCAAGACCGTGATTATCTCGATGTGGGCGATCGCCTCATGGTGGCTTTTGGTGTTCTGGGCACCGAGCCTTTGGACGGGGGCCGCGCTTGCCGTATCCCTGGGACTCGCCATCGCCGGGATCGGATTTAATGTGACGCACGACGCCAATCACGGCAGCTTTTCCCCCTCCCCCCGTGTCAATCGAGCGCTGCGATATTCACTTGATGTGATTGGTGCAAGCTCGTACGTGTGGCGGGTGAAGCACAACGTGATTCACCACACCTTCACCAATGTGTCGGGGGTGGACTCCGACATTGGCCAACTTCCGTTTTTACGTCTCGCACCCGATCAACGCAGATTGTGGTTTCACCGCGCGCAGCACATCTATGTGTGGCCTTTGTACGGTTTGTTTGCGGTGAAATGGCAGCTCTTTGGCGATATCACCTATCTCGCGATGGGCGAGATAGAGGGTACGTCGTTTGCACGTCCCCGGGGCCGCGATCTGGTCGGTGTTGTTGTCGGAAAGGCAATCTTCGTGGCCTGGGCGATCGTGATCCCCCTCGTGGTGCGACCGTTCGGCGCCGCACTCTTCGGCTTTGCAATTGCGTCCTTTGTGATGGCGTTTACGGTTGCGATCACCTTTCAGCTTGCCCACTGTGTTGAGGATGCCGCGGTAATGAGTGGCAGTGATATGGCGGATGCCGAACCGGTCGAGTGGGCGCGTCATCAGCTTGCCGTGACCGCAAATTTTGCGACCGAGAATCGTTTCTTATCGTGGTATCTCGGTGGGCTCAATCATCAGATTGAACATCACCTGTTCTCGCGCATCTGCCACGTGCATTACCGCACCTTGAGCGTCGAGGTGCGCGGCGTCTGTGATCGCTACGGGATTGCCTACCATCGCCATTCAACGGCGTGGTCTGCGCTACGCTCGCACACCCGTTGGTTGCGCGAGATGGGTCACCGCGCCGCGGAGCATCCCGCAGGGGCGTAACCCGGGAAGCACTCGCCTCCCGGGCTGCCTACCGACCGCTTAGTACCGATAGTGATCCGGCTTGTACGGTCCATTCACTGACACACCGATGTAGCCCGCTTGCTCTTCGGTGAGCTCGGTGAGGTTGACTCCTAGTGCATCAAGGTGCAGACGCGCAACCTTCTCATCGAGATGCTTCGGCAACACGTAGACCTGGCGCTCGTACGTGTCATTTTTGGTGAAGAGCTCGATCTGCGCGATGACCTGATTTGTAAACGAGTTCGACATCACAAAGGATGGGTGTCCCGTTGCATTACCCAGGTTCAAGAGGCGCCCCTCCGACAGCACGATAATCGCGTGTCCATCTGGGAAGATCCATTCGTCGACCTGCGGTTTGATGGTGTTGCGCCGCACGCCAGGGAAGTTCGTGAGGCCTGCCATGTCGATTTCATTGTCGAAATGTCCAATGTTGCCGACGATCGCCTGATGCTTCATCTGGGCCATGTGGGCGGCGGTAATGATGTTCTTGTTTCCGGTTGCCGTGATGAACACATCTGCGGTGCGAATCACGCTGTCAAGGGTCGCGACCTGATATCCCTGCATCGCTGCTTGAAGCGCGCAAATAGGATCGATCTCGGTGACGATGACCCGTGAGCCCTGCGCACGCAGAGATTCGGCGCAACCCTTACCCACATCACCAAATCCGCAGACGACAGAAACCTTACCGCCGAGCATCACGTCAGTGGCACGGTTGATGCCATCAATCAATGAGTGCCGCACGCCGTACAAGTTGTCGAACTTGGATTTTGTGACCGAATCATTGACATTAATTGCAGGGAACAACAGCGCGTCTTGCTCGGCGAGTTGATAGAGACGATGCACACCGGTAGTGGTTTCCTCAGTGACGCCGAGGATGTGTTCAGAGATCTTGATCCAGCGGGTGGGATCCTCCCGCAGGGATCGCCGCAAGAGCTCCAGCACCACGGCAAACTCTTCTGACTCTGCAGTCGCCGGGTCGGGGACCTCGCCGGCGAGTTCGTACTCACGACCCTTATGGACCAGCATCGTCGCGTCGCCGCCATCGTCGAGGATCATGTTGGGCCCGCCCCCATCAGGCCAACGGAGCACCTGCTCTGTCGCCCACCAATATTCATCGAGTGTCTCCCCCTTCCAGGCGAAGACGGGGACGCCTTGTGGATCTTCCGGGGTACCGAACGGTCCGACGGCGATGGCTGCTGCTGCATGATCTTGCGTCGAGAAGATGTTGCAAGAGGCCCAGCGGACCTGTGCACCGAGCGCGGTCAGGGTCTCGATCAGCACCGCCGTCTGCACTGTCATGTGCAGGGAGCCGGTGATGCGGGCTCCTTCGAGTGGCTGACTATCGGCAAATTCTTCCCGCACGGACATAAGTCCAGGCATCTCGTGCTCGGCAAGCCGAATTTCATTTCGGCCAAATTCTGCCAGCGAAAGGTCCGCGACCTTAAAGTCGTCTGGGGCGAGTTTGTCTCGGTTCGTCATGCACACTCCATTATTGATGCGGGTCGTCGCACGCCATGCACTCGTTCCCGATTGGCGTCGTCGCGCCGATGTTAGCCATTCTTGCAGCTGTCGACCGGCGTAACAGACGATGATCCGTGCGCGCTCGGGTGCCAGCGCCCCTAGCGATCTGTAGCGAGATCGGCGAGGATAGCTCCATGACATTGATTATGAAGATCACAGATGATGGTTCGCAGTATTCAGAACGCCTTGTGGATTTGCTCGGGGAGTTCGGCGTCGACCCCGCGGTGGACGATGAAATCGACGAGCTGAGCCTCTTGCCTGCGTATGTGCTTGCCGGTGCATCCATTCGCACCGAAGCGCATTCTCACGGTACCCACATGCACGTCGTCGCGATTAACGTTGAAATTGGTGACGAGCTTGAGGAAGCCTTTTATGAGGCGCTCGCGCAGGTGCTCGACGCTGGTGATGAAGACGAAGACGACGACTGATCTCGAGCTGAAGTAGTGACACGAACAACATCGGGCGCCTCAACGGCGCCCGATGTGTAGTTCAGGAGGGATCAGCTGCGCGGAGGCCAAGCCTCGCCCGGACCAGGTTCCCGGTCCCCGATCGTGAACTTGCGTTGACGACCCGGATCCATCGCTTCATATGGGCGCACAACCGGGGAACGCCATGTGATGAAGCTCTGTGCTGCAGCATCTGAGTTATCCGGGTGTTGCCGGATTGCCTCTGCAAGCGCGTGCGCGTCTCCCATGCCGATCCCGGAGCTCACACCGGTTTCCGGACCAAAGAAATGTGCGGAGTCCCCGATCAAGAGGACGCCCGGCTTCCACCATTCCGCACATCTCAGAAGCGACGGTTCGCTGTAGCGCACCTGATCGATCGACGTCACCCCAGAGATTGCCTTTTCTGATTCGGGCAGCAGCTCTACCCACATCTTCTTAATTGCATCGACGCCGGGGGCAAGAGCTGCCTCCGCACCGACACGGTCGCAACTGCGCCACCCGGCCGAGCCTTCGGGCCATCCGAGGGTGCCAATGTGACCCCCATCCGAGGTGTAGGCCATCGCGAACGAAACGCCGCCCGGTTCCGGGCTCATGAAACTCAATGCAGCGTCGGCAAGTGGCTCGATCTCTGCATCAAGACCTGCCATCTGGCGCACCGGAGACCCGAATCCATCACACGCAATCACCAAGTCGGCGGGAATAGTGCGCATCCCATCGGGTCCCTCGGCAACGACGCCGACCACACGACCCGTTGGATCATGGACCAATTCCGTCACGGTGTGTCCGTATTCAACCGGCAGGTCGCGTGCCAACGCGCCAAGAATCTTGCCAACCTGCACACATATCGCCACGCTCGATCCATCTTCGCGTGGCGCGATGTCCCATCCTTCGCTGCGGAGCTCGGAGAGAATTCCGATTTCCTCAAGCGGCGGGAAGCCTTGAAACGGCAACATGTAACCGCGCGGAATGAACGCACCCTCGGGCATGCGTTCCAGAACGATTGGCTCTTGGCCTCTCAGACGCAGCAGTCGTGCGAGGGTCATGCCCACCATTCCGCCGCCACAAATCACAATATTCATGCGCATCCCCCACTCAGTGCGTTGTCGAATACCACTCGGGTTCCATGTCAGATTGTGCCGAATGTTGCGCGCGGGCGCCTTGATATCCGGGTGATTCCGAAGAGGGCGACGCGAAGGTGGTGCTCTTCGCTACCCTGTAATTGGTTCGGTTCACAACAGATGGGTCACACATGGCGCGTACGCGGACTCCGTCTCTTGCGCATTGGGTCTCGGTTCCCGACAGTGCTGCGTCACCGATTCGGGCATACGTCAATGGGACCGAACGCGTCGAGGGTGATGGCATTCGTATCGAAGGAGGCCGTATTTATTTCGACCCGCCGTTGCGAGTGCCTCTGGGAACCTCTTTCGGGGCAAAGATGCTGCTGAGTTTTGGCGTCGGCGTCTACGGAGATCTGAAAGGTGACGCACTGGATCTGCAATTCATGCGTGACGGCGCCCAGCAATGGGTCACCAATGTCCCGTTTACCGCAACGGGTGAGACCCAGTAGCGTCCTCGATCATCTGCGTGCGCCACGAGCGCACGGGAATCCACCCGGGAACGGTATTCCCGGCCTGATCGCCGGGGATCGACGCGCAAAGTGCATCAGCCATCGGCCCGCCGAGTGAAAACGCTGCAAGCCGCGGAGAGATTTTGTCGGTCCGCCGCGCCCCAGTTTCCGCGCAGATGTGATGGATCAGCTCTTCCTGGGTCGGGCTTTCGGGCTCGTATGCGGCATAGATCCCCGGAGTGACGTCTCGTGCGTCCCAGAGGGCCCGTGCGGCATCCGTGGCGCTGACAAGCGGCATCACATTGCCGCCTGCACCAATCACGCGGAACCGGCGTTGTCGGACTGCGGTGATCAATCCGGGAAACATCCCTTGGGGGCCGTAGATCCAGCCCATGCGGACAATCCGCGCAGATTCACGGCTGATCACGCCCTCTTGGGTCAGGGCCCAGTGGCCTGTCCCGACTGGCCGTGTGGGCGGCGTCGCGTCGCGGCTCGTGGGATCGGGAACCGCCGCGCACAGGCTTGAGGCGACAATGAATTCTTGATGGGGCGAGACGGTGTCATTCAGATGCTGGGCTACCCGCATCGCATGACGGATTCCGGTGCGTACATGACGAGGCCGTAAGGGCGCACTTACCCGCGGACCAGCGAGATGCCACACAACATCCGCCTCGGCGCAATCGTGCTGCCACTCCCCGGCACGTGTCAGATCTCCGAAAACGGGCCGTACGCCGTGTGCACGCAATGGCTCCATGTCGTTGGCCGCGCGGACGAGTGCAGAGACATCTTCCCCCCGCGCGATGAGATCAGCGAGAAGGGCCTGTCCGAGCACACTGGTCGATCCCGTTACGAAATGCCGTGTCACATGGTCCTTCCCAGTCGACGCAGACCGCACTTTTACTCGTCTGCGGCGGGCGTTCACTCCTCGAGCTAGTGGATGTTAGGGCATTCCTTCCAGACCGAAGGCCGGCGGCGTTGTCTGATCAGGCGCAATCCGCATGCACGCCGATGCTCTGTGTGGGTTTGGAGCGGCCGTGGGCGGTAGTCTGGCGAGGTCATGACCTTTAAGGAAATTCTTGAGATTGGTATCGACGTCGGCGGCACGTTCACCGATGCCGCCGTGCGTCATAACGGCAGGATTATTGCCGCCAAGGTCCCCACAAACCCAAGTGATCAAAGCGTCGGGTTCGTCGATGCGCTGACGGCGGTGTTGGCATCTATCGGTGCAGAGCCATCTCGCGTTGCTCGCCTTGCCCACGGCACAACGGTCGGGACGAACGCCCTCCTTGAGGGCACTACCGCCAGCTGCGCATTCATTACGACCGGCGGTTTTGGCGACATGTTGGAGTTGCGGCGCCAGAACCGTGCCGATATGTACCGGCTGGAGGTACACCACTCCCCAGCGTTCGTCGGTCGGGATCATGTGATTGAGGTCGCAGAGCGATGTGATCCCGATGGGGTGGTGATTCCTTTGACCGCATCTGAATGTCAGCGCATCGTGGATGCTATCGGCGTATTGGATGTGGAAGCGGTCGCGGTATGTCTGTTGTTCTCATTTCGCTACCCAGACCATGAGCGCATGATTGGCGACGCGCTCAGCGCGGCGTATCCAAAGCTGTCGATCAGCATCTCCTCAGACGTCCTTTCCGAGTTTCGTGAATACGAGCGTGCGGCAACTACAGTCGTCGACGCTGCACTGGGTCCAGTTGTGAGTGCATACCTTGGGCGTCTGGCCATGCGTGCAGACATGCTGGGTGCGCCCCGTCCACTCATTATGCAGTCCAACGGCGGGCTACTTGAGATCGATGATGCAGCGACCCACGCGGTAAAAACAGTCCTGTCGGGCCCCGCTGCAGGCGTCCAAGGCGCGTGTGCATGGGCGCGCGCCGAAGGCACTGCGCACATGCTCACATTCGATATGGGTGGAACATCGTGTGATGTCGGGATCATTGTGGACGGCGCACCGCTTTTTCGCTCCGACACCGTGATTGGCGGCCACTCAATCCGGATGCCGATGCTTGACATTGCGACAGTTTCTGCCGGCGGAGGGAGCATTGCGTGGGTCGATTCCGGTGGCGCATTGCGTGTCGGGCCACACTCTGCGGGCGCCAGACCGGGTCCTGCGGCCTACGGAAACAAAGGACAGCATCCGACGGTGACAGACGCCCATGTCGTGTTGGGTCATTTTGTCGAGATCGGGACGCAGGATCACCTCGTGCGCCTCGATCGCGACGCCGCGTGTGCTGTCGTCGGCGCGCTCGGGGTGGAGCTGGGAATGACGCCCGAGGCCTGTGCACAGGGCATCCTCCGATTGGTGGACGTGGAGATGGCGCGAGCGCTGCGAGTGATGTCGACCGAACGCGGCATTCACCCCGGGGATGCAACCCTCTGTGCATACGGTGGCGCTGGGCCCCTTCATGCCTGCAGCGTGGCGGACGCGGTCGGCATCACTCGGGTGCTCGTGCCCGCCTGCGCGGGTGCTCTCGCCGCGATCGGGGCCGTCATGGCAGATGTGCGGCGCGACTGGGTGCGTACCATCCTGTGTCCCCTGACTGATGAGATCACCCTCACGCAGGTCCTTGCTGAGATGACTGCAGTTGCACGAGATCAAGATGCGCAGGCTGCGGTATATGTGACGCTCGATTGCCGATTTCGTGGGCAAACCCACACTCGTGCCATCGCGTGGCCCAGTGGGGCCGTGGCGGGCGACATTGACCCGTTATTTCGCGCCGAGCACGGAATGCGGCTGGGTGTCGAGGATGCTTCGACCCCCATTGAAGTCGTATCGGTCCGGATCACGGCCGTCCGCGAGAATGCGACGGCGATTGCTCCGCCTCAGCCGTACGGTGTGATTTCGTCTGGCGACGTATCGGTCATGCTGGATGGCGCGACCATGTGGGTCCCCGCGGGTTGGTGCTTCCAACAGCGAGATGACGGAAGTTATTACGTCTGGCGAGATCTGGCGGCACAGTGATCGATCTCATCACACTCCATGTCATCGGCCATCAGTTGCGTGGGATCGCAGAGGAAATGGAAGCCATACTGGTACGAGGGGCGTACTCCCCCAATATCACCGAGCGCCGAGACTGCAGCACCGCCATTTGCGATGCCACTGGCAGGATGATCGCCCAATCGGCCTCGATTCCTGTGCACCTTGGAGCGATGCCTGCCGCGTTGGAGGCAGTGATCGCCTGCGAACCGGAGCCGGGAGACGTCTGGGTGCTCAACGATCCGTATCAGGGCGGAAGCCATCTGCCGGATCTGACGATGGTGAGCCCGCTTGATATCGATGGTGTGCGGTTGGGCTACGCCATCTCACGCGCCCATCATGCGGACGTCGGGGGTAGTGCGGCGGGATCGATGCCTGCCGGCTCCCGGGAGCTTGTCCAGGAAGGGCTCATTCTTCCGCCGGTGAGATTGATTGCGGCCGGAGAACACCGCAGTGACATCGAAGCCATCATCGTGCGCAACTCCCGAACGCCCCATGAGCGTGTCGGTGATCTGCGCGCGCAGCTGGCGAGCCACATCGTTGCGGCACGTGAATATGAGCGGGTCTGTGGGCGCTGGGGCGCACCCGTGCTGCAGAAAGCGTGCAATGAATTGCTCGCATATGCGAGTCGTCGGATGCGCGCAGCAATCTCCGCCATTCCAGACGGGATCTACCAGGCCATCGACTATCTTGAAGGGGATGGGATCAGCGATGATCTGATCCCGATTCAGGTGACTGTGGTGGTTGCTGGTGACCATGTGTGTGTCGATTTTTCTGGGACTGCACCAGCTGTTGCAGGGAATCTCAATTGCCCGCTCTCGGTGACCAAGGCCGCAGTGTATTTCGTGTTTCGATGTCTGACCGACCCCGACATTCCCTCATCCTCCGGCGCATTCGACGTGATCGAAGTCGTCGCCCAGGACGGTGCAGTTGTGAATGCGCAATTTCCCTCAGCGGTCGCAGCGGGAAATGTCGAAACATCGAGTCGGATCGTGGATGTGCTGTTTTCGGCCCTCGGGCAGGCAATCGCGGTGCCCGCACACGGTCAGGGCACGATGAATAACGTCACGATTGGATCCGAGGCATTCACCTATTACGAAACCATTGGCGGTGGTCAAGGGGCAAGCGCGCATGGGCCAGGGCCGTCTGGCGTGCATGTCGCGATGAGTAATACCCTCAATACCCCCGTCGAGGTACTTGAGATCACCTATCCCTTGCGCGTGGAGCATTACCGATGCCGCCCAGGAACTGGCGGCCGTGGCATGCATGTGGGCGGTGACGGGGTGTCTCGATCATTTCGCATGCGTGCGCCCGCATATGTCAGCGTGATCTCAGAGCGACGTGCTCTTGCGCCGCACGGCAGCGCGGGTGGCGAGAACGGACATGTTGGCCGGAATACCTTGAATGGGGATCTGCTTCCTGCGAAATGGCAGGGTCACGTCGAGCCCGGCGACATTCTGGCGATCGATACCCCCGGCGGTGGGGGCTGGGGCCCGCCACCGCCGGACATCAGATCCGAATGATCGCGGAGGCTAGTCTCCGCGTTCGACGGGTGCCCAAATGCTGTAGCCGCAGGACGGGCAATGTGCGTGATGATGGCCGTCATCACGATGTTCTGCGCTGCAGTCGTTCCATGCCCCGCAGCGTCCGTCGTCTTCCCAGGTGGATGCGTGGCAGGACGGGCATACAGCGGGGAGCGCCGAGTCGTTGGTGACCGTGACTGACTCATGACAGAACCGACAGGAATACACATGCCGATGGGTCAATCGGATCCGTTGCGCTGCCTCGCGTGATTCTGCAGCTGCTCGTGCTGGATAGAGCGTTGCCATTGTCTTCACCCCCCACTTCGTATCGTTTGTAACAATGATCCTTATAGTACCAATTGTCACGTAGTCTGCAAGTGGGCAGCCCACAGCACCCCGGCTCGTACCTATGGGACACGCCAAAACGCGTCTGCGCTAGTGGGCGATGTCCGTGCCGACGAGCACTGCGACGTTGCTGGTGCCTGCCTGTGTCCGCTGCGCTGGGGTCATCAGGACAACATGGGACCCCTTGACGCCGAGGACCGCCGCGACATTGCATGCCGCATTTGCATCTCGGGCTTTGGCGTACTGGATCGCGGTCGTCGTGAGCGGCTGGGTCTCTTGCGCGTTGGCAATCACGCCAATTGCATAGCCGACCGACGACAATTTGGGACTGACGATCTGTCCGGCTGCACCAGCCACACCGCTGCCGTTGTACACCGACACCGTCACTGAAGAAGGTGACGCCACCGGAGTGACATGGCTGCATGCGGTCACGACAACAGGGTGCGTGGGGGGAGTCGTGCCAGTCCCCAGTCCAGGGGTTGTGGTGGTGTTTGTCGCGGGTGTTGCTGCCGTCGATCCGGATGAGGAAGAGTTACCGCCAAAGAGAATCCATCCGACGGCGATGAGTCCGACGATGATGATCGCACCAACGATCCACGAGGTGCGAAGCGGTGAACTCTTCGGCCGCGGCTCCCTTTGCGGGCGATCCTCCCCGCTGCTCGCAGCGGCTGCCGCGGTTGCAGTCGGCACATCGCCGATCTTCTTGAGCGCCGCAACCTCAACCTCTTTTGCGGCAAAGCCGGCGTCAGCAAGTCGATCGTGAATTGATCTGAGTGCCCGTGAATTGCGGATACTCTGCAGGAGTGCCGCTGCGGCGAGAAACACGGCAAGGACTGCTGCCGTCGGTGTGAGGAGGTTCAACCAGGACACGGTGAACGAGATTATCAGGCCGAGCCGACTGCCGGTGAGCTCACACAGCGCCTCCCGGCGGCGCAGCTGCTAATTGGGGACTACCCGATACGCATCAAAAACTGATTCCACATTCCGAAGCGCGCTGATCGCTGATTTGAGGGTGTCGATGTCCCCCACATCCACAACAAACCGGTCGTGGACCATTTGATTCTCCATATGGCAATTTGCAGAGATGATGTTGACTCCAGATTCGGCGAAGCTGCGCGATAACTCCTCGAGCAGCCGTGGCCGGTCCCATGCGTCAATCGCGATCTCGACGCGAAAACTTCTACGATGTTCCCCACCCCAATTGACCGGAGTGAAGCGTTCTGGGTTTTTCAGGAGCGCCCGCGCATTTGGACAGTCGTCTCGGTGAATCGTGATACCGCGCCCCAGGGAGATATAGCCCAAGATTCCGTCCCCCGGGACCGGCTTGCAGCACTTGGCGAGCCGCACGAGGACATCGGAGAGTCCTTCCACCTCGATGCCCATATCGCCCGAGGCTTGTGCAACGACCGTCCGTCGACCTCGCGACGCAGCGGCTGTTTGACGTTCCTCGGTGACGGCCTCGCCAGCCTTGAGTCGGGCGAGGATTTTGTTGACCACCATTTGGGCCGAGGTCTTGTCGCTGCCAATTGAGATGTAGAAATCCTCGGCCTTTCGGAATCCCATCTCTTTGATGACCTCCAGGAGCAAGGGCGATCCGGCAACGCGCTGACTGGGCAGACCCGCTTTGCGGAGTTGCACCTGGAGAGCTTCACGCCCGTGATGCTCCGCATCCTCACGTTGTTCCTTGCGAAAGAATGCGCGGATATTGGAACGTGCCTTGGTGGAGGTCACCAATTGCAACCAATCCCGCGATGGACCGCGGGGCTGACTCGACGTGAGAATCTCGACGAAATCACCGGAGCTGAGTGTGTAGGTCAGTGGCACGATCCGACCATTGACCTTTGCGCCCACACAACGGTGACCGACGTCGGTGTGAACGTCATAGGCGAAATCGACTGGGGTCGCCCCGGTGGGAAGGTTGCGCAATTCCCCTTTTGGCGTAAAGACGAACACTTCGTCTCCGTAGAGATCGTTGCGCAACGAATCGAGAAATTCCGATGGATCGGTTGTGTCGCGCTGCCAATCCATCATTCCATTGAGCCACGGCATCGAGCTCGTGTGTGCATCCTTATAGAGCCAATGGGCGGCAACGCCGTATTCGGCCGTGCGGTGCATCTCGTGG
The DNA here is from genome assembly GCA_903896045.1 of uncultured Actinomycetes bacterium. Taxonomy (GTDB): domain Bacteria; phylum Actinomycetota; class Thermoleophilia; order Miltoncostaeales; family Miltoncostaeaceae; genus CAITWD01. Next base: position 24,483 of record CAITWD010000026.1, on the reverse strand, counting down.
GTCCGGACTTGAATTTCGAGAGGCTGGCCCTCTGGTCCAACCACTGTTGTGTGCAGTGATTGATACATGTTGGGTTTGGGCACCGCGATGTAGTCCTTAAAACGCCCGGGCATCGGCTTCCAGAGCGAGTGAATGATGCCAATCGCCCCGTAGCAATCCTTCATCGAGTCGACCAACACCCGCATTGCCGTGAGGTCGAAGATTTCGTTGAACTCTTTGCCCTTGCGGGTCATCTTTTCGTAAATCGAATAGAAGTGCTTGGCACGTCCAGTGATTTCGGCGGTAATCCCCACCGTGGTGAGTTCACCCAGCAAGTAGCTGCCTGATTCAGCGACAAATGACTCTCGATCGGCTCGCCGCTGGTTCACCATCTGTTGGATCTCTGAGTATCGACGGGGATGGAGTGCCGCAAATGCGAGGTCCTCGAGCTCCCATTTCAGGGACTGAATACCCAAGCGATGTGCAAGGGGGGCGTAAATCTCGAGTGTTTCACGCGCCTTTTGGATCTGCTTTTGCTTGGTCATATAGGTCAGGGTGCGCATGTTGTGCAACCTGTCTGCCAGCTTGACGATGAGTACCCGGATGTCGTCGGACATGGAGATGATGAGTTTGCGGTAGTTCTCCGCTTGATGCTCTTCTTTTGAATCGAAATGTATTTTGGAGAGCTTGGTGACGCCGTCGACAATGTGGGCAACGGCGGGGCCAAATTCCCGCTCGATTTCATCGAGAGATGCACTGGTGTCCTCGACAGTGTCATGGAGCAGCGCGGCAATAACTGAGACGTCGTCCATGCCGACATCGACGACGATTCGGGCGCATCCGATTGGATGGATGATGTACGGCTCACCCGACTGCCGAAGTTGTGCCGAGTGATGAATGTGCGCGAAATCCAGCGCACGTGTGACCGCTCCGATATCTGCCCCGGGATGCCTCGCGACAAGCTCGCTGAGCAGCTCGTCAAGCTGGGGCCGGAAATCGGCCTGTTGCTGCTGCTGCAGTCGGTCGAGACGGGGCCGTGATGTCATGGTGACAGGCTACTCCGTTTGTTTACGTGCGCATATCTTGAACCGAGGCCGTGGCGACATCGATCGTGTGGATGTCTCCGGTATCGAACAGATCAATCGTCTGTGCCATGTTGAGATAGTTGCGCGCCTCGGCGCCGCGCGTCTCGGCCAGCTGTATGCGGGGTGCGTGTGCAAGCGGCGGGGCGGGATCGGGAGTGCGGCACCCGAGTCCTGAATCGGAGATCGTGCAATATCCGAGTTCGCCGAGCGCAGTCAGGACATCGATGATTGCATCAGGACGCGGCGACGGGCGTGCAGATCCGGCGAGCGCGAGATCTAAATCACTGTCCCACTCCCAGCGATCGCGGACAGAGAGTGCACGCCATATCTGGGTCGCCACACCGCGGAGTTGAAAGCGCTGTTCGGCAACTGTGCGTGCGAATGCGGTTTCCGCCGCTCCCCACTCCAAATGCACATGGCGATTCGCGCTGGCGGCCACAAACGCGCGAACATCCTCCTCGCTCGCGGGTGGATCGAGTGCGAGAAGATGCACCCCGTCCGGGATCGTAGTCCGTGCAAGCGAGTCGTAATCGATGATGAGCACTCCTGGTCTCGAGAGGAGCATGTGCGCACGCTGGTTGGCCAGTTGTGGTGCGCATCGAGCGCTGACGAGCACGATTGTCTCTGAGCCGATGCGCTGAGGCGCGAGCGTGTCGATCAGCGCGGCGCGGCGTAACGCAACATCTGCGACAACAATTGCCACGCCGTTATCCGCATTCGCGAGCGCAACTGCACGAATCATCCCTGTGCCTGCGCCGCGATGGTCGGTGACCGACTTCGGCCGGCCCGGCGACGGGGCGCCACGCGGCTGAACACTGCGCGTGAGCGCCTCTTGGATGTCGAGTAGGGGACGGCGCATGGTGCATGTGGCGTCACACGCCGGACAGCACCCACCGGTCGCTGACGACGCACCGTCGAGCGATTCAAGCCGCTCCACAGTCACCCGCGGGCCGGTGAGTCCCTGATACCGCTCAATCCCCAGCCGCGCGATGACATCGGCACGCGTGCCAGAGGTGAGATCGCGTGCGCGATGGCCGTGGCCGAACCCGACGGCGCGGGTATGTGCCCCCCCGCTGTGGAGGCGTACCTCGAGATGCTGGCGCTGAGATCCCATTGTCCGTGGCTTTTCAAGAAACGCGGCCGGTACAACGAAGAGCGGGGCTGGGTTCCCACGGCCGAACGGAGCGAGCGGCTCGAATGCTTCTGCAGTTGCGAGGCTCATGTCCCGTGCTCCGACAATGGCGTCGACCTCGCGGATTCGTGCACGATGGAGTGCTGGACCGAGATGGTCCGCAGCGGCAATGAGATCGGCGCGAAACTCGTGTACATCCGCATTTGCCAATTGAAGTCCCACCGCTCCGGCATGTCCGCCCCATCTGGTGAGGTGGGTTGCCGCTGATCCCAGCAGATCATGAAGATCAATCCCGGGAAGGCTCCTTCCTGAACCCTTGGTGGTGTCCTCCCCGCGGGTTAGGACGAGAGCGGGCCGATCGAATCGCTCGACCAGACGCGAGGCGACAATCCCAATAACACCTTCGTGCCAGTCATCGCCGATCGCCACGGTGATGTGTGCATCTCGGATTCCCGAAGGTGATGCATCGATTTGCGCGATCGCCTCTTCGGTGACCTGTTGTTCGAGGTCGCGGCGATCCGCGTTTTGTTGCCAGAGTGCTGCTGCGAGTCGATCTGCTTCTCTCTGATCGTCACAGAGCAGAAGTGCCAAGGCATCATCGGGATGCCCAAGTCGTCCTGCAGCATTGATGACGGGGGCGAGCGTGTACCCCAGATTCCGTGCATCGATCGTCCGTGGATCGAGCCCCGCGGCACGGCAAAGAGCTTGGATGCCCATACGAGGTTCTCGCCGCATCTGCGCGATGCCGCGCGCGACAAAGCGGCGATTCTGACCGATGAGCGGCACTGCGTCTGCGACTGTTGCGAGCGCAACGAGATCAATCTCGTGTGTCGGATCTGGTGCCAACACTCCGTCGCACCGTTCGCTGATCGCGCGGATGACCGAGAAGACGACGCCAACGGCGGCCGGCGCATCGTCGCGAATGCGTCCAAGTGCCGGATTGGCCATCAGCCCTGGGGGCCGCACACCACCCGCGAGATGGTGATCACAGATGAGTGGCTCAATCCCCAGCTCAACTGCCCGTTCGAGTGCATCAGTTGCCGTGGTGCCGCAGTCCACACACACGAGGACATCGATTCCGTCTTCGGCGAGTCGTTCAACCGTTTCGCTGCGCACCCCGTATCCATCCGTGAATCTACTCGGGAGAAATGTGCGGACTTCGGCGCCGAGAAGTCGCAATGTGTGCGCGAGGATCGCGGTGGCGCAGACACCGTCGCAATCGTAATCACCATGAATCGCGATGCGCTGTTGTCGGCGAATTGCCTCGAGGAGGCGCTCTGCAATTGCAACGACCCCCGGAATATCGTCGGGTGCGTCGAGTGGTCCATCGACTGCCATGAACTCCCGAGCGCGTTCGGGTGTGTCAAGTCCCCTGCGCACAAGAGTCCAGGCAACGATTTCCGGAACATCGAGTGTGCGCTCGAGGTTTTGGACGGCATCGAAGCCCACTCGGGACGCCTTCCAGCCCACTACCACTTCCCCGATCGCGCAATGCCAAGAACGATCCAGCCGATAAGCGCAGCACCAATGATTCCGGGAATGATTCCCAGAACCTGAAACCCGAATACCGTCGTGCCGCTATGTGAGATCGCACCAATAATCGACGATGCCAAAATCAAACCGATCGCCACCACTGCCAAAACGAAGCGGTTCGTTGCACGTTCGGCACGATCGATGAATACAGCGCCCTGACGCGATTCGACACCGAGTGTCATGTCCCCTGAGCGGATTGTGTCGAGAATATCGCCGATGAGGTGTGGGTATTCGCGCGCACGGCGCACTGAAGCTTCGATGTCGTTGAATGCGTGTCGCGCGAGATGTTCGGGGCGCATGCGATCAGCAGTGATTGCCTCGACATACGGCCGCGCTGAGGCGAACACGTTGTAGTCAGGTGACACCTCCAATGTCACTCCTGCAAGGGTGGCAAGCGTCTTGTCGAGGAGCACCCATCGAGTCGGGAGTGTGAGATGCATGCGATAGACGGTCTCGAACACTTCGGCCAGCAGCGCACGCGCATCGATATCCCCCATCGCTTGTCCGCCATATCGCGCCAACACACTTGCCAGTTGATCCGCAAGTTCTTGCTCACGATCGCGCGGATATCGAACACCGAGATCATGAAGCCGCCGAGGAAGCCGCTCGGCCCGTGCGTCGAGAAGGTCAATCAGTAGGCAGATCGCTGCATCGCGGTCGGTATCTGAAAGCCGCCCGATCATGCCGAAGTCGACCAGACCGATGGTGTTTGGTGAGATCACCATGATGTTTGCATGATGGGGATCCGCATGAAAGACGCCATGTTGGAACACCATCTGCATCCAGGTTTCGGCGATCCGGGTGGCGAGTTGGCGCCGGTCACCCGCGGGCCATGCTGCGATGTCGAGTTGACGGAGAGTGGGCGCGTCGATGTAGTCCATCACCAGAACCTGGGCTGTCGAGTATTCCCAGATCACTTGCGGAATTCGGACATGGGGGTCGTCGATGAATCGCTGTCGAAAGATGTCGATATTGCGGCCTTCGACGCCGTAATCGAGTTCCTGTCGGATGGTGTGTGCAAATTCATCGACCAACGCATCAAGATCGATGAATGCCAATCGATCGACCTGGTCGTGGAGGATTGGCGCAAGATGACGAAGCAGAGCAATATCGGCGGCAATCGTCCGGGCGGCGGTTGGTCGCTGAATCTTGACCACCACATCTCGTCCGTCATGCAGCGTGGCGCGATGAACTTGGCCAATAGATGCGCTCGCGATCGGGACACCATCAAACTGCGCAAAAAGCGTCTCGACATCTTGCCCGAGCTCCTGTGCGATGACCGTCTTGATGGTGGTGATCGCCTCGGGTGCCGCCTGGTCTTGCAGGAGCCTGAGCTCGTCCACGATATCTGCGGGAACCACATCGGGACGGGTCGCGACCATTTGTCCGAATTTAACAAACGTGGGCCCGAGCTCATCCAGCATGTTGCGTAGACGCTCTCCCCGCGTTCCGCTGATTATTTCTGCGTCGCGTCGATGGCGGATTGGTGTACTCAAAAGCTGTGCGAATCCGTACCGCGCAGCGATCTGGGCGATTTCCCGTACGCGACGCATGTGGGATCGACGTTCGGACACCATCATGCATCGAGCGTACCAGGGGTCTCCCCCTGTGCGGCACGCGCCTAGCTGGTGCGCACCCGGTAAATCCCACTGAGCGCATAGGGGCCGCCGCTGCGCGCGCGCAGCGTCAATGTAAAACCAGACGGCGTCTGTGGATGTTCGTCCTCGAGATAGATATCGATGTCGCGACCGCCGCAGTTCAACGCTGCTTCGATCGAGATCTCAAGCACGTACGGGCCCTCTTGCTCGTTGCCCTCTAGGCACCATCCAAGAAGCGGACCCGTCAATGGGGAATCAAACGACACCCGGGTCATCACGCCGTCGTCGGCGCGCGTTGCGGTACCGGCAACCGAAAAATGCCCGACAACAAGATGACCGTCGTGCGTATCACCGATCCGGGGGAGCGCAGATAACGGGGGGCGCCCGTGGGACTCGGTCGACCTCGCGGGAGATACCGCTTCGGCGGTGACGACGAAATGGGGACTGGATGCCGTGTGGAGCGATGTTGTCGCATTGGCCTCAGGCTCGGCACCGTCCTGTAAGACGGTGCTGGAATCTGCCCACCATTGATCACCGGCAAGGTCTGACTCAGGGCCCTCGGACCACCAGGCGTCAGCATCAGATTTTGGAGTCAGTACAGAATGCGCATCGTCGCTGTCGGGGTGTGTCTGCTCAGGCGCAGCAGCGGCCGCTGAGACATCAACAAGATTCACTCGCACATCAACCGACCACCAGTCGCTGTTGGCCGAGACGCCTCCATGTCCGCTGCCAAGGTCTCCCCCGGGTGTCGCAGCCGGCACGGTGCCCGCCCTGGGTGCGGAGTGCTGGGCCCACCAATTTCTCTCGTCGGCCCCTGCTGGCGGTGGCCACGTCGCCGATGATGCGTCGCCGCTCATCGGGGTCTGCGGCGTATCGACGGCGTCCGTCGGGGATCCGCTCAGCCCATCAACGCGCTTTGAAGAGAACGGAGTCGGTGTTCCGTTGGATCCATTCACTCCGTGTGACGCGTCAGGCTCTGCCATCGATTGCATCTTTCCCTCGGTGAGCACCTCATCCCAGCTGCGCCGCTCTACGACGCAGTTTGTGAAGTGCTCGGACTACTCACCGGCATTATGGCGGCGCCTCGCGACGTTGTCGCCCGCCGGAAGGTCCAGTGTTACCCCAAGCAAGTAGCCATCATTACCACCACCTCGGGAGGGGTTGCGCTGTGCGACGCGACCAAAAACGGTGCAAAACAGCACGAGCTACCGCCGCTTGCGCTCCTGTGCTCGATGGTGCCGGCGCTCGCGCGGAGCGGTCGGCGGAAGTGGAGGCACGGGTGTCCCGTCGTCCTGTGCAGAGGTATTGGACACCTCCTCAGATTCAGTTGCCGTGGTCTCCTGTGCAGAAATCTGCGGCAGCGCTGGAAGAGTTTCAACCTCGACTGCCTCGACGATGGATTGTGGCGTCTGTGCAGCTGGTTCGATCTGCATCGGCGGCGCCGCCGAAAGCTCGGGCAGTCCGGCGACCTCTTGTTCGGCCCGTGCGAGCGCGGCGGTATCGACCACATCGGAATCCCGATCGATCCGCTGCGATTTACGCGCTTGACGTGCCTGGCGCTTTTTGGCGTCCGGCTGGCGCTCTTTCCAATAGGACGCAAGCGGAGCGGAAATTACGATCGATGACACACCTCCGGACAGGATTCCAACGAGCAGCGCGAACGAAAAATCGCCAAGCGTCGGGCCTCCAAAGATGTAGAGGCAGAGTACCGGGATTAAGGTAATCAGCGATGTGATGACAGAACGCGTGATTGTTTCGTTGATCGAACGGTTCACGACATCCTTGTAACGGGACCCGCGCATCAGCGGTGTGTTTTCTCGCAGCCGGTCAAACACGATCACGACGTCGTAGAGGGAATACCCGAGGATCGTCAGCAATGCGGCGACGGTATCGCTGGTGACCTGTCGTCCGGTAATCGCATAGACACCAATCGTCAAGGCGACGTCGTGCACAACGGAAAGCATCGCGGGTAGTGCAAGGCGATATTCAAACCGAATCGCCAGATATAGAAGCACCACAATAAAGCTGAGAATGATTGCGTAGATGGCGTTCTTGATCACCTCGCGGCCGAATGTGGGCCCAACGGAGGTGAGTGAGTAGGTGGCGTTATTGACGCCAAATTTTGCGTCGAGCGATTGACGCAAAACCGTCTCTTGTTTCGGAGTCAGGGCCTTGGTTTCAATCTGAATCCCATCGACCGTCTTCCCACGCACGACCTGTGTTGTCGTCTGAACATTCGCATCGGGGAAACCAGCGGTTGTCACGACCTTGCGAACATTCTCCACTGATGCGGCTTGATTAAGCGTCGCGCTGATGCGTGTCCCGCTCGTGAAGTCCAGTCCTAGATGAAGACCGAACACGCTGAGCCAGATCAAGCCGATGCCGACCGGGATCGTTGAGATGGCCAGCCACCAGCGCCAACGGCTCACCCAATCGAAGGTAAAGACGCGGCCTTGTTTGAGGCCCATGACACGCTCTTCACCGATGATCGAGGTCTCGAGCATGATCCCGAAGATTGCCCGGGTGGCAATCACTGCAGTAAACAGCGACAAGAGCACACCAACGCCGAGGGTGAAAGCAAATCCCTTCGGGCCTGCGGTGGCGAACATGAACACGATGATTGCCGTAAAGAGGGTCACGACATTGGCGTCGATGATGGCCGCGAGACCTCGGCGGTATCCGGCCGACAGTGCTGCGTAGGCAGATTTACCAGAACGCGCCTCTTCCCGCACGCGTTCAAAGATCACCACGTTGGCATCTGCCGAGATACCAATCGTGAGGATGACACCAGCAATACCTGGGAGGGTGAGGGTAATCGGCCATAAGACGACAACGGCGTAGAAGAGCGCTGCATAGATCAACAGCCCAAGCGCAGCAATCACGCCGAGCGCGCGGTAGTACACAAGTAAAAAGATCAGCACCAGCGCCAGGCCAATAATCCCCGCCACGAGTCCATCGTGCAGTGATTGCGCGCCGAGCGTGGCAGAGACCTGGCTCTCGCTGATCACATCAAGACGGATCGGAATCGCACCGGAATTCAGCTGATCGGCGAGCGTTTGGGCGCGAGACTGGGAGAAGTTTCCTTCGATCTGGGCCCCATTGCTGGCATCAATCCCGAGCGGATATTGGTTGTAATCGATGGTGGGATTCGTCACTAGCGTGCCGTCAAGCACTACCGCAAAGGATTGGAGCTGCTGGACTAATTTGCCGCGGATGGCAAGCGTCCGAGTGACATTTTGGAACTTTTGCGCCCCGGCGCTGGTGAATTGCATTGTCACGACGGGTTGACCAGAACCCCCGTTACCAAGGTTGGCGAGGACCGACGCGGAGCTGATGTCCGCCCCCGTCAGCGCGGGACGATCCTGGAAAATGGAATACGAGGTGTATGACGCAGTCGCACCGGTGCCGAGCGTCTGTACCTGACTGACAATCGTCAAACCCTTTGGTACGGATTCGATGATCTGATTCGAGAACTTCAGGTTTCCGGACTCGACCTTATCTCTGAGGGCTGCAATCGCTTGGGCTCTGGTTTGTCCCACGGTAATCGGCTCAGGGCCCGCGGTGAGCAGATGCGTGTGGCGGTCAAACGCGAAGAGGGTCTCAGCACCTTGGCTGGCTGCGTTGACATGAGTTTTCTGCGCTTGCAGAACTTCTTTGTAGAGACTCGGAGATGGCGTGCCTGCAACGACATTGTTTTGATAGTCATAAAAGGTCAGTTGCGCCGGCTTGATCAGATCGGTGACCACTTGATTCGGGTTCTTGACCCCGGGAAGTTGCACCACGATCTGGTCGGTGCCCTGAGTTTGAATCGTCGGCGACGCAACACCAAATGCATCAACACGATTGGTGATGATGTTTACCGAACGCTGAATCGATGCGGCATTCACTTGGGAGTCGACGGTCGGGCGTCCTTGCAGGATGACCTGCACGCCGCCCCGCAGATCCAAGCCAAGTACGACTGGTCGCACTGCGATCGCCACGAGCGATCCGAGCGTGAGCCCAACGACGAGGAGTAAAAGGAGAAGTGAGCGCCGGCGGCGAGCCATCGGTTATTCAGGCGATTCTGATGACTCGGATGGCGGCGACAACGCAACCGACGCGTCGTCGAGAATCCGTGAGATCGCGGCTTTGGCGATACGCACTTCGGTGTCTTCGGCGACTTCGATCAAGAGGGTGTCTCCATCCTCAATCTCCGTCACTGTCCCATAGAGACCACCAGTGGTGATGATCTCTACTCCGACATGCAGCTTGGTCATCAGTTGTGCTTGTGCACGACGCAAACGTCGTTGTGGCATCACCGCGAAGAGATAAATAATCCCGACGAAGATTGCGATATAGACAATAATGAGGGTCGATCCGCCCACGTGCACGGCCTTCGTTTAAGGGGATGTTGACGTGCGGAAGATAGCAGAGGGTCTCGATATCTCCCTGGTCTTGGGTATGGGATGACATCGGCATTGTGACTGTTCGGCGCGGATCGTCGTGGACGCAGACCCGGTACGGGCACTGCTAGTTTCCAACGCAATGGATACGCCTGCGCTTTCACTGCGCGCACGGGCCGCGCGCGCAGCATGGCCATTGCCCCTTGAGATCATCTTCATGGTGGTTCTGGACCTTGTCTATGAGGGCCTGCGGCTCTTGGTGGCCCCTCATGGTCAGCGGGTGCAATCGGCCTTTTCTTCCGCACACCACATCGTTTCTGCAGAGAAGTTCATGCATATCGCCATTGAATCGGGCGTGCAGCAGCTCACCGACTCCATCCCCGGGGGCCGGTTCGCGACGACGTGGTACTACACCCTGGCGTATACCCCCTTGTTTGTCGCATTCTTTGTTGTGGTGTGGTTCCGCTGGCGCGCGCATTATGCATTTTTGCGCAATTGGTTTTGGACCACCCACATCCTCGCCGTTACCGTGTTTTGGGTGGCCCCACTGGCGCCGCCGCGGTTTGCACTCAATGGTGTGGTCGACACAACCCAGCATGCGCTGCGCCTCGGTGGGGCGCTGAATTGGTTTCAGTCTCTGCGTAACGACTATGCCGCGATGCCATCGCTTCACATCGGGCAATCGTTCTTGTTTGCATGCGCGCTTGTGCTCCTGACGCACCGACCCGGATCTCGCAAATATTTGTGGTGGCTACTTCCCATATGGATGGCATGGGTCACCATGGCGACCGCCAACCATTATCTGCTTGATGGTGTTGGCGGGATTGCGACTGTGCTCATCGCGCTGTGGATCGTCCACGCGTTGACAGGCCGGGACGTGTTGCGCCCCTGGCAAACAATCTCGGGGTCCGAACCGGTCGATACCCTCGGCGATGCTCCTACCTCCAGTCAAGGACAATGATGATCCGCCCGTTGCGCATCGCGATGGTGACCGAATACGCCTATCCAGTACTTGGTGGTATTTCTGAGCACGTGCATTTCCTGTCACGTGAACTCGCCCATCGTGGCCACGACGTCACCGTGGTGACGTCCCGGCAACATCGCAAACATCGCCATGATGAGGACGTGATCGATCGGGCCCATGCGCAGGACGCCGGGTATCGCACCGTCCGCATCGGTCGCTCGCTCCCCGTCGTCTCGAATGGGTCAATTGCACGAGTCTCTGCCGGACCCGCACTGAAACGTCGTCTGGCGCGGGTGCAGGCTCCTATGGATGTCGTGCATGCACAGGGTCTTGCGGCGCCATGCCTGCCGTTGTGGTCGCTGCGGTCATCCAAGGCGTTGTGCACGGTGGGGACCTTTCACACATACTTTGACGGCGGACACATTGCCTACAGGGTGCTCCATCAATATGTGGCAACCGCATTGGGCAACATGGATCGCAAAATCGCCGTGTCGCGGGCCTGCATTGACTCCTTGGAGCAATATTTTCCGAATGAGGACTTCGACATTGTTCCCAATGGCATCGACATTGATTTCTTTTCGCCGCGCCATGACGTTCCCGAAACACAGGAGACCCCCCGGATTCTGTTTGTTGGCCGGTTCGATCCCCGGAACGGTCTCGGAACGTTGATCGATGCAGCGCGAATCCTCGTTGATCGCGGAATTGACTTTCGTGTCCAGGTGATTGGTGATGGGCCGGCCCGCCCGATGTACGAGCGCCAAGCACGCCGCGCTGGCGTGTGGGATCGGATCGAATGGCTGGGACTCCTCAACGAGGAGCGTCCGGAGATCTACCGAAATGCGACGGTGCTTGCTGCGCCCTGCACGCTCGCATCGTTTGGTGTGGTTCTGCTGGAAGGCTTTGCGAGCGGGATCCCGATCGTCTGTGCGGACAACATCGGATTTCGACAGGTGATCAGGGATGGCGCGCCTGGCGAATTTGTCACCGGTGACGATCCAACCGCGCTTGCCGATGGCCTCACAAAAGTGTTGGGAGACCGTCGATTGCAGCGCGAATGGGGCGCGCAAGGGAGGATGATCGCGGAAACGCGTTACTCCTGGCCGATCGTCGCCGAGCGTGTCGAGGCGATCTACCGCGAAGTGCTCGAAAGCAAAGGCGTTGACCTCTCTCTGGACGCGGATGTGCAGCAGTAGCGGCTAGGTGCGGCAGGTGATCGTCGTTGAGCGGGGAACTTCTTTGCCAGGTGTGTCGTGTGACACCATGGGATCGGCCTGGACATCTGCAGGCGATGGGTTCGTAAATATCGTGACGGAGGGTTACGTTGGAAGAATGGTCTTTGGCGGAATGGTTGCTGCGCTCCTTGGCGCAACAGACCGGAGTCACCCCTGGCGGCGATCTATTGAACCGTCTTGACGCTGCCCCCCCGACGCTTCTCCGTAATCTGCGCAGTCTCGATGGAGATATTGCGCGCCTCTCCGCCGGCACGCCTCTTGATGTTGCGCCGGTGTTAGCCGACCTTCTCGATGATGCGTGTGGCGACGATCAGCGCCTTGATATCGAAAAGGCCTTTGATTTGCTGCGCGCAGAGGCGGAATCACCAGAACCCGATGACGGCGACGATGATGACGCCGACGACGAGGAAATCGCTCCGCTGTACGACATCGCCCATGAGGCGCTCGGGTTGCCAGGCGGCTGTGCGGTCTGTCGTGACGCCGTCGCACATGACCACGAGCACGATCATGACCACGATCATGACCACGATCATGACGAGGAAGAGCATTCCCACAATAAGGCGCTACTCGAGGTCGTCTACAGCCAGCATGCTGAGGCGCTGAATACCTGGGAAGCCCAAATTGCCTGGCGTATTGCGCGCCAAGCTGGGGGAACGTTCACATCTCGCTCGGGCCTGATGCTGCTTCACGAGGCATTCACCTCGGGGCCTGCGACAATTGACCCGCAACAAAAAGAAATCGCGCATCAGCTCCAGCACTTGGGTATGTCCAAGTGCGAGGACACTGCGCAGGTGCAAGCCCTGCGCCTTGCGATGATAGAACTCAAGGACGCGAAGGAACCAGCTGCCGCATACGCTTCCGCCGAACAGGCCGCAATCCAGGATGCAGCCGCACTTGCCTATATTCCTGCGTCAGTTGCAGTTGGATTGATTGGCCAGCGCATCGCGCTCGCCCTCGATACGGCTCCCGCGCCGGTCCCAACTGGCCGTCTCCCAAAAAACAAGCGTCGGCGTTAACGCGCGCACCAATTCTCTCGCCACGGCGTGATCACTGGCCCCCGTCGATATCGGCGGGGGCTTTTTTGTTGCGTGATCGCCCATCGGTGTCGTCACCCCGGCTGTGGGCATGGCCACATCACACCGCCGATCAGGTCAGACAGTTACCACAGCGTCCCGTCGCTTGGCGGCTCGAGCCCCAGGTGACGATAGGCCTTCGGCATTGCGATACGCCCCCGAGGCGTCCGCGCGATAAGTCCCTCCTGGAGCAGATAGGGCTCGTAGACATCTTCAATCGTGTCGGGAGATTCGCCGACGCTATCGGCAAGCGTGCCAAGCCCCACAGGACGCCCCTCGAACCCCTTCGTCAGAATGCCGAGGATTCGTCGGTCGAGATCTTCGAGACCAAGTGAGTCAACCGACAACACGTCAAGCGCATGTGCGGCATGCGTGGCGTCAATATTGGTGATCCCATCGACTTGTGCGACGTCGCGAATCCGCCGAACGAGTCGGTTCGCGATCCGAGGGGTCCCACGCGAACGAGCGCCGATGGCAGACGCGCCATCTGAGGAAATCGAAACGCCAAGAAGGTTCGCTGAGCGCTGCACGATTTGGGCGAGGTCTTCAGAGGAGTAATAGTTGAGGCGTTCTACGACACCGAAGCGATCAAGCAGTGGCGCCGAGAGCAACCCGGTTCTGGTCGTTGCGCCGATCAACGTGAATGGCGGCAGCGGGATTTTCAGAATATTTGCGGAGGGCCCTTGCCCGGTGACCAAATCGAGCGAGAAATCCTCCATCGCAGGATAAAGCACCTCCTCAACAGCGATTCCGAGCCGGTGAATCTCATCGACGAACAGGACGTCATGGGGTTGCAGCGCCGTCAAAATTGCGGCCAGATCGCCTTTTCGCTCAATCACCGGACCACTGGTCGAGTGGAACCCCACACCGAGTTCGGTCGCGATGATTCGAGCCAGCGAAGTTTTTCCAAGTCCCGGTGGTCCGGCGAGAAGGACGTGATCAAGCGCTTCTTCTCGTTCGCGTGCTGCGCGAAGGAATATTTCAAGTTTTTTTCGCGCATCATGTTGCCCGATGAATGCAGCAAGAGAGGACGGGCGCAGCGCCCGATCAAAATCCCGCTCCCGTATTCCTTCGTCGGGATCCGTCAGGCGCGCATCATCCATTAGCGGGTCCGCAACTGACTCAAAGCGTGGCGGACCCGTTCGTCGACCGGAGCGTCAGTGTCTACACCAAGAAGGGCGTGCGAGATCTCATCATCACGAAATCCCAAACCCAGAAGCGCGGTGCGGACCTCCAGATCTGCTGACACAGCGATCAGGGAAGGATTCCCCGGCACCCCTGGGGTGGTGACACCACCCACGCGGTCCCGAAGATCCAAAACAATGCGTTCGGCTGTGCGTTTGCCGATCCCGGGCGCCCGTTGGAGCGACGCGACGTCGCCGCTCGCGATAAATCCGGCAACCTCACTCGCGCCCCCAAGGCCACAAATAGCCAACGCCGTACGCGGCCCGACACCGCTGACGCCCGTCAGCGCCACAAAGAGCTCGCGTTCTGCAGTATCGAGAAAGCCAAAGAGATCAAGGGCGTCTTCGCGCACAACAAGATGCGTTTCGAGCTGCACCGTACTTCCGGCAGGAGGCAACCCAAGTTGTGTGCCGGCCGAGACGTGCACAAGCATCCCGACCCCACCGATATCGATCACGATGCCGTCGGAAGAAAGCGTTGCCAGGGTGCCGCGCAGAGAGCGAATCATCGCGCTCGAGGCTAACGGGACTGCCGGATAGCCCGGGACAGACCAGAGCTTGAGATATGACAGATCGCCGCAGCAATAGCGTCTGCCGCGTGGTCGGTCTCAGGGGTAACGCCCGTGATTCGCTGAATCATGCTGCGCACCTGATCCTTGTTGGCTCGCCCACTCCCAGTGACCGCCTGCTTGATGGTGTTCGGCGAGAATTCGGTAATCGGCACACCCGCGGCCGCTACGGCAATCTGAATCGCCCCACGGGTTTCGGCCATGCCCATCGCCGCTTTGCTGACCGGATGAATAAACCAGGATTCAATTGCTGCGCCCTGTACGGCAAATGTGCCGAGCACGTCGCGAATGTGATCATGAATCTCAAGAAGCCGTTCGGCATGTGGGGTGGTCGGTGTGGTGCGAATCACCCCATGGGTGAGGACTCGGTAGACGCTGTTTTCACGTTCGACGACGCCGTAGCCAGTGGAGGCGAGGCCTGGGTCAATTCCGAGGACGATCACCGTGGAGACTCAGTATTACGCCGCGACGGCTTCGAGCATCTCCTCGGAGATATCAAAGTTGGCAAACACCTCTTGGACATCGTCGCTGTCCTCGAGCGCATCGATCAGTTTCAGGAGTCGCCGGGCCTCTGCTTCATTCGGCGCGACGGTATTCTTGGCAACCATCGTGAGTTCCGCTGATTCGTATGCGAGACCTGCGGCCTCGAGGGCTTCACGTACCGTTGTGAATTCAGTGGGGGCAGTCGTCACCTGCCACTGGCTCCCGTCGAGCGAGATGTCCTCTGCGCCACCCTCAAGGGCTGCTTCCATCACGATTTCTTCGTCGACGCGTTCCGCATCAATGAGGATGATCCCTTTGCGCTCAAACTGCCAGGCGACCGTCCCCGGCGTGCCGAGTGCACCACCATGCTTAGAAAAACAGTGTCGGACGTCGGAGGCGGCCCGGTTGCGGTTATCGGTCAGGATGTGACACAAGATCGCGACTCCACCAGGACCGTATCCCTCATACGCGATCGCTTCGTAGTTCTCCCCATCGCCTGCCCCTGCACCACGTGCAATGGCCCGTTCGATGTTGTCTTTGGGCATAGAGTTGTCGCGCGCCTTCTGCACCGCATTGGCCAAGGCCGCGTTCGCTTCCGGGTCCGGTCCACCCTCTTTCGCCGACACAATGATCGCTCGTGCCAGCTTCGAAAAAAGTGCACCGCGTTTTGCATCCGCCGCACCCTTTTTGCGCTTGATGGTGGCCCATTTACTATGCCCTGACACTGACATCCTCCTGTGAACGCGTGCGGTGGGCATTGGCATACCCCACAGCACGCTCGTACAGCCATTGATGGAAGCGATGATCCGATGTTAACTCCGGATGGAATGTTACGCCAAGACATTCCCCGGAGCTCACCGCAACCGGGTCCCCCTGATACAGGGCGTGCACAACGACATCGTCTCCAACACGCTCAAGAATTGGGGCGCGTATGAACACCGCCTCGACGAGAGCATCCTCGCCAATGGCGGTCACAGAAACCTCCGCCTCGAATGACGCGATCTGCCGCCCATACCCATTGCGGCGTACGGTGATGTCCAGACCGCCGATAATCGGATCGCTTCCGTCGGAGATCGCATCGGCAAGCGAAATAAGCCCTGCACAGGTACCGAGCATCGGCACCCCCGCCTGACGCGCTGTTCGCAATCCATCAATCAGGCCTGAATCACCCGCGATACGACGTAATGTCGTCGTCTCTCCGCCGGGGATTGTGATGGCATGGAGCCCCAGAAGATCCTCGGAGGTGCGTACCCGCCGGGTGGCGGCGCCGAGGCGGGCGAACATCGATTCATGCTCGACGAATGCACCTTGAACGGCCACCACACCGATGCAGATTTTCCCCGCCACCCGCTGTGCTACCAGCCGCGGCTTTGCAGAAGCTCAGACTCGCGAAGACTGCTGATCTCGATACCTGGCATCGCCTCTTTGAGACCCGCCGATACTCGAGCCAGGACATCCGGTTCGTTGAAGTGGGTCACAGCCTCGACGATTGCCCGCGCTCGAGCTGGCGGATCCTCACTCTTATAGATGCCACTGCCCACAAAGACGCCATCGGCGCCGAGCTGCATCATTAATGCTGCATCAGCAGGTGTGGCGATTCCACCGGCGGAGAAATTGACGACGGGAAGTGCGCCAGTTTTGGCCACAGAGACGACGAGTTCATACGGTGCACGAAGTTCCTTTGCCGCGGCGTAGAGCTCATCCTCGCGCGCGGCACGCAAACGTGCAATGCCCCCATGGATGGCCCGCATGTGCCGGACAGCCTCCACGACGTTCCCGGTTCCGGCCTCGCCCTTGGTGCGGATCATTGCGGCGCCTTCGTTGATGCGTCGCAATGCCTCCCCGAGATCGGTCGCGCCGCACACAAATGGGATGCGAAAGGCGTGCTTGTCGACGTGATTAGCCTCATCGGCGGGCGTCAGCACTTCCGACTCGTCGATGTAATCGATTTCGAGGCTTTCAAGAATCTGCGCCTCAACAAAGTGACCAATGCGGCATTTGGCCATGACAGGGATCGTGACAGCGTTCTTGATTTCGTTGATCAGGTCGGGGTCACTCATTCGCGCAACACCACCGTCTGCACGGATATCGGCGGGAATTCGCTCCAAGGCCATCACGGCACAGGCTCCGGCTTCCTCGGCGATACGCGCTTGTTCAGCGTTCACGACGTCCATGATGACGCCGCCTTTCAGCATTTGCGCGAGCCCAGACTTGACGCGCAGCGTTCCTGTACGTGCCTCAGGTGCGGAATACTCTGCCACCGATTCCCCTTTGTGAATTCACTAATAAGTTTCAGGAATAAAGGAGTTTAGACGATCGGGGCCGCTCTGCAGAGGGCTACGCGCTGAGAGCGTTCAATTCCAATGCGCCCTCGTCGGAGGACGCAGTTGCGCTGCGGCGAAGGTTCGATTCCACGGCCACAACGAGGGATTGCGCGACGGCGATGAGTGCCACAAGACTCGGCGAACCAGATCGCACATCCGCCGGCACGACACGGGCGAGCGGCAGACGGGCCAGGGCAGAAAGACTAGAATCGACTAACGCAGCGGCCGGAACCTTTGCGGTGAGCGCAGCATCGATTGCCGCTTGCGCAACCCGAGCTTCTCTTCCGATGCTCACTGCCAATACCGCACCTGTCGGCGATAGCGTTTCGAGCCATGCGCGATCGGGAAGATCAAGCGCCATGACCGCGACTGCGGGGACACCAACACGTGCGAGTCGGTCGACCAAAAGATTCACAACGATACGCGCGTGGCCGTCGCCGGCAACGACGACAGGGCGACGTCCCGCGAGCGCTTGGGCAAGCGGACCGAGGCCGCGCTGACCGAGACGGTCGGCGGTGTCCTCGAGTGCGTGACGCTCTGCGGCAAGTGTTGCAGTCACGGGATCTGCCCCACCAATCAGACCGAACGGATGCTCGCGCGCCGCGACAGGCAACCATGGACGCTGATTGCGGCGCACCAGCTGCTGAAGATCGGGGTAGCCGTTGTAGCCAAGGGCCTGCGCGAAACGCACCACGGTCGCCGGGCTGCAGTGCGCGGCACGGGCAACTTCATGCGCCGACATCAGCGGGAGATCGGCCAAGTGATCTGCCACATAACGCGCGAGTGCCTGTTGTGCCGGACTAAAGGATTCATAGTCTCGACGCAGGCGCTCACGCAGTGTTTCGATATCCGATGGTGTACTCATGCAGCGGTAGAGTTCGCCGCGCTCGCGCGCTCCCCTACCCCGAAGAGAAAAGATTTCCAGGGTTGGGCGACCTAACGATCCTTCGGTTGCGCCGGTCGACGGAATTTCTTTGCGGAATTTTCGTCCTGCGCGGCTGCATTTGTGGTCTGGACCTGTGAT
Organism: uncultured Actinomycetes bacterium; assembly: GCA_903896045.1. Lineage (GTDB taxonomy): Bacteria > Actinomycetota > Thermoleophilia > Miltoncostaeales > Miltoncostaeaceae > CAITWD01. Next base: position 5,921 of record CAITWD010000026.1, on the reverse strand, counting down.
GCTTTTCTGGTGCAACCACGCCCATCCACAAGCCTTCAGGTGCTTTTTCGCCGGTTCCGCTTGCCGGTATTTCTCTTATTGTGCATTGGCGTGTTCGGTGTCGGTGGATTCGTGTTATTTCTTGGATGGAGCCTCCGAGATGCAGCGTTCTTTACCATCATCACACTGAGCACAATTGGTTTCGACAAAAACCGGTCACTCGGTCCGGGCGGAGAGATTTTTACAGGCATCCTGATTGTTCTCGGATTAATCGCCGTATTTTCGATCCTCGCAGCAACAACCGAACTCATCACTTCCGGTGAACTTGAACGCAGCGTCAGGAGAAATCGCATGAAGCGCCAGATTGATGCGCTCTACGCGCATTACATCGTGTGCGGCTATGGTCGGGTGGGCCGTTCCGCAGCAGAAGAGTTCCGCCGCGAGGGCGCCAAGGTGCTGGTGATTGACCAAAAAGAGGGATATGCCGCAGAACTCGAGCAGCTCGGTATTCCGTATCTGATTGCCGATGCAAGCCGTGAAGCAACACTTATCCAGGCGGGCATCCTGCGCGCGCGAGGTCTCGTCTGCGGGCTGGATACGAACGAGCGGAATGTGTACATCACCTTGAGCGCACGTGCGCTTCGTGAAGATTTGCAAATCGTCGCACGCGCAAGTGATTCTGAGTCCATCGATCGACTGTCTCGCGCAGGTGCAAACCGTGTTATTCAGCCCTACGCAATCTCAGGCCGCATGCTCGCGTCGCTTTCGATGCGACCCGCAGTGATCGATTTCCTGGATATGGTCAGCATCAATCCCGATCTGCGACTCGAGGAGCTGGAGATCCCAGAGCGTGGGGTGTTGGTGGACATGCGGGTGGGAGATGTCAGCCACGCATATCCGGGTGCCAATGTGCTCGCGGTCAAATCTGATGCGAGTCCGTCGCCGATGATGCATACGGCCCCCCGCGAAGATCATCTCTTGCGGGCCGGCGACATCATCGTGGTGTTAGGACCCGTGGCCGCTGTGACCGATATGTCGCTCTAGGCGGAGGATGTATTTCTTTTGACGGCCTGAATGATCATGGCCGCAGCTGCGTGCGGTGATGTTGTCCCGCGCGCAACGTCGTGCGTGAGTACATCAAGCGAGAGCGCGTCCGTCGCCCGCGCAGCCTCGATGAGTCCATCTTGGACTGCGACCCACATTTCATCGACCAATTGAGTTGCACGGACCTGTGTGAGTAGCCCAGAGGAATGCAATCGCGCCCAACGATCGCGCACTATCCCTATCAACACATCAACGCCATCTCCCGAATGTGCGCTCACCGGCACCACCTGCGATGGCATTCCCGAATAGCGCGGTATCAAGAAACTCAACGCACTGCGGTACTCACCAACCGACTGGGTGGCCCGGAGCGCCAGATCACCGTCGCTCTTGGTCACGATCACGATGTCGGCGAGCTCCATGATGCCCCGTTTAATCCCTTGAAGCTCGTCGCCCCCACCCGGTGACACGAGCAGCAGAAACACATCGCTGACCCCCGCGACCGCGGTTTCTGACTGCCCAACGCCCACCGTCTCAATGATGATGTCCGAATAGCCTGCGGCTTCGCACAGCTTGATTGCCTCGCGGGTGCGCCGTGCAAGTCCGCCCAAAGTTCCCGACGACGGCGATGAACGCACGAATGCATCGGGATGCCGGGCGAGATCGGTCATACGGGTCTTATCGCCGAGAATCGACCCCCCATGCAGCTCGCTCGACGGGTCGATGGCCAACACCGCAACGCGGCGCCCGTCGCGCACCATGTGCATGCCCATTGCCTCGATCAAGGTGCTTTTGCCCACGCCGGGTGCCCCCGTTACACCGATTCGGGTGCCAATGTGCTCCTGCACCGGTAGCGCCGTCAATAACTTGGCGCATTGCTCCTGATGCTCGGGGAGCGTGGATTCCACGAGGGTGATTGCCTCGGCAAGCGCGCGCCGATCACCAGCGATGATTCCTGCAACCGCACCGTCAAGATCCTCGGGCATCAGCGTGGCGCGCGGGCGGTCAAATCGCTGTCGAGAAGATCGAGCACGTCGCGTGCGGCGGTGATGATGTGCGTTCCGGGACCAAACACTGCGCTGACACCATGTGCTGCAAGAAATGCATAGTCCTGTGCCGGAATCACTCCCCCGCAGATCACCCGAATGTGCGCCGCGCCGTTGGCTCTCAATGCATCGATCAGTTGTGGGATCAGTGTTTTGTGACCGGCGGCGTGCGTCGACACACCCACAACGTGCACATCGCCGTCGATTGCCTGTTGTGCGACCTCAACAGGCGTCTGAAAAAGAGGGGCGATTTCAACGTCAAAACCGATATCCGCGAAGGCGGTTGCGATGACCTTTGCTCCCCGATCGTGCCCGTCCTGTCCCATTTTGGCGACCAGCATTCGTGGCCGACGACCGCTTCGCTGGGCAAACGCGCCAACACGTGCTGCAAGTTCAACAAATTCTGGATCTTGGGAATATGCCGCTCCGTACACACCAGAAATGCTACGCGTCGTTGCGGTGTGGCGGCCGAACACCTCTTCAAGTGCGGCGGAGATTTCGCCGAGTGTGCACCGCGCCCGCGCCGCGTCCACACATGCATCAAGCAGATTCCGATCACCGGTCGCTGCTGCGCGCACGCCATCAAGTGCCGCCGTCACATCATCATCGCTGCGGGCCGTACGCAGTGCTGTCAAGCGCGAGATCTGTTGCTCGCGCACCGCACGGTTGTCAACTTCAAGGATGTCGATGGTGGGCTCGTGCTCGAGTTGATATCGATTGACCCCAATGATCGCGTCCTCTCCCCGATCGACGCGCGCTTGTCGCCTCGCTGAGGCTTCCTCGATCCGCAGTTTCGGCATCCCCGATGCCACCGCGGCGGTCATCCCACCAAGGTCTTCGACCTCTTGGATGAGCTCCCATGCATGCGTGACCAACGATGCCGTGAGTGATTCCACAAAGTAGGACCCACCGAGTGGATCGACCACCCGCGTGACGCCGGTTTCCTCCGCCAGAATCAACTGCGTGTTGCGAGCGATACGTGCCGACATTTCTGTGGGGAGCGCGATCGCTTCGTCAAAGCTATTCGTGTGAAGGCTCTGCGTTCCCCCGAGCACCGCCGCGAGCGCTTCGAATGCTGTGCGCACCACGTTGTTGTACGGGTCTTTTTCGGTCAGTGATACGCCGGAGGTCTGGCAATGGGTCCGTAGCATCATGGATGCGGGATTTTTTGGGGCGAACTGTTCCATGATCCGCGCCCACAAGACCCGCGAAGCCCGCAGTTTCGCGATTTCCAAAAAGAAATCCATACCAATCGCAAAAAAGAACGAGAGCCGCGGCGCGAAGGCATCGACATCCAGTCCGCGCGTTTGCGCCGCTCGCACATATTCCAGACCGTCTGCCAGCGTAAACCCGAGCTCCTGCACCGCGGTCGCCCCAGCCTCATGCATGTGGTAGCCAGAAATCGAGACCGAGTTGTACTTCGGCATCCGCTCCGCGGTGAACGCAATGATGTCCGCAACAATCCGCATGCTCGGTGCAGGAGGATAGATATAGGTGTTGCGCACCATGAACTCTTTGAGAATGTCGTTTTGGACCGTTCCCGACAACGCCTCGATCGGTACGCCCTGCTCCTCCGCGGCCACGATGTAGAACGCCAATATGGGAAGTACCGCGCCATTCATCGTCATGGACACCGACATCTCGTCCAACGGAATCCCGTCGAAGAGCACCTTCATATCCTCAACAGAATCAATTGCGACGCCGGCCTTTCCCACATCGCCTTCGACTCGAGGGTGATCAGAGTCATAGCCTCGATGGGTCGCCAAGTCGAACGCGACCGAGAGCCCCTTTTGTCCAGCGGCAAGGTTGCGGCGATAAAAGGCATTTGATTCTTCTGCCGTCGAGAAGCCCGCGTATTGCCGGATTGTCCATGGGCGGTTGGCGTACATCGTCGCCCGCACGCCGCGGAGATATGGGGCAAACCCAGGCAAACTCCCGTCGATCTCGACATCCTCAAGATCGGCTGCGGTGTAAACCGGCTGGACGGGAATGCCATCAGGAGTCACCGATGTCAGCTCATCGATTGGCCGCCCGCCAATCTCGCGGATCGCTGCCTTCTCCCAATCTTCACGCGTTGGTGGGTGCGAATCAGACGCCATTCGGGTCTCCAGGTGCCGTTACCTCTCGAGCAGTGATTGTACCGCCCGAGGAATGGTGAGCGTCTGATGCGCGTGGCTGCATCGAAATCACCACGCGCATCGATGGGTGTTGCTACGCGTCACCCTCCTCGGCATGTACTTGGACATACCCTCCTTTGCGCAAGAACAGCACGGCGCAGATCACGCCGATAATTGCGGTCGCCGCACCCACGTAGAACGCACCGTGAAAGCCTGCGACAAGTGCAGCCGGGAGACTGTCGTGCTGAACCGTCGCGGGATTTGCGCCTGCAGGAACGTTGTGCGCCGCAGAGGCCAGATGGTTGGCGGTGACGGTCCCCGCGATTGTCGAGAGCACGGCAATGCCGACGGCGCCACCCACCTGCTGGGAGGTATTGATCAAACCCGACGCGGCACCTGCAAGTTTGCCAGTGACTCCTTGTAAGGCGGCTATCGACACCGGAACGAATGCAAAACCCAGTCCGATACCGGTGAGAATGAATCCGGGCACAAGATCGACGAGGTAGTTGCCCGTTACCCGAATTTGTGTGAAGTACAAGAGCCCCGCACACAACAGCAGCATTCCAATGGCGAGAATCGGCCGCACTCCGAAGCGAGTGACAAGCCCTTGCGAGACACCCGCAGCAACAATGATGACTCCGGCAAGCAAGAGATAGCGGACGCCGACACTGAGTGCGTCGTACCCAAGCACCTGCTGCATATAGAGCGACAGGAAAAAGAAGGTCGCAAAGATTGATGAGCCCAGCAGGAAGCCGACGATATTCGCACCGCTCACGCTTCGGTTCTTGAAAATCCCGAGCGGCAAGATCGGGTCTTTAACCATCGACTCGATTACCACAAACCCAATAATGAGAATTGCAGATGCGGCCAATGTGGCAATCGTCGTGGTGTTTGACCAGGACGAGGTTTGCGCGTGGGTAAGGCCGTAAATCAAGAGCGCCAATCCGCCAGTGATTGACACCGATCCCACGATGTCGAGCTTGGTCTTTTGCGCGCCCCGAGATTCCTTGATGAATTTCGGCGTCGCGATCAGCACGCCAATTCCGATTGGCACATTCACCAGAAATATCCAGCGCCAGCTCAGATATTGCACCAGGATGCCGCCTGCCAAAACGCCAACGGCACCCCCGACACCCGCGATCGCGCCCCAGATTCCGAGTGCCTTATTGCGCTCACTGCCTTCGGGAAATGTGGTCATCAGGATCGAGAGCGCACCGGGGGAAATGATCGCAGCGCCAATTCCTTGGAATGCGCGGGCGAGAATCAACATCACCTCGGACTGCGCAAATCCACAGGCGGCGGATCCGACGGTGAACACGACGAGCCCGGCCATAAACACACGCCTGCGCCCCAACAGATCAGCAGCACGACCCCCGAGCAGCAAAAGGCCACCGAAGGTCAGTGTGTACGCACTCAAAATCCACTGCAGATTAGATTCAGAGAAGTTCAACGCCTGCTGGATTGAACTCAGCGCGACATTCACGATCGAGACATCGATGACAAGAATAAATTGCGTCAAACTCAATAGCGTAAGGACGATCCAACGGCGCTGATCTGAGTGTTCGGTCACGGGTGCCCTTTCATGAGCATGCGAGTCGTGCGAAGGACGCCCTGGCGTGTTGGGCCCTGCCAGATGCGTGGGGGTATGTTCGCAGATGCCGAATACCACACGTCCCGACATCGATGCGCGCAGTGGCGACGGCGACGCGATGCAACGGGGCGTACGATGCAGGGCGTT
>CAITWD010000025.1 GCA_903896045.1 uncultured Actinomycetes bacterium | reverse complement strand
TGTCCGTCTCGTCGATTTCTTGGTCGTTCGGGGCACGGGTCCTCCTGCTAAGCGTGTCGTTGATCCGACGACACGTGAACGTAGTGGGACATTCCCGCTAGACATCAAAAATCCTGCCCACACGACATTTTGATTCGATTCAACGCCTTCTTTGTGCCCGTCGACAATCGATCGGAATGTAACTTTGGGATACGGAATGTGTGCAATAGCGCTACCAGAGCTCCTGCGGCGCGATAGCGTGTAGTTGCTCAGTCCTTTCGCATGTGATCAAGGAGACACTGTTTATGCCATTCGAGCTTTCTCCACTGCCCTATTCCGTTGATGCGCTTGAGCCGCACATCGACGCGCGCACAATGGAGATCCATCACGACAAGCACCATCAGGCCTACGTCACAAACGCGAATGCCGCGCTCGCAGGGACTGCGTTGGAGAATGCGTCCGTTGAGGACGTTTTGCGCCAGCTCGATTCACTCCCTGCAGACAAGCAAGGACCTGTCCGCAACAACGCCGGTGGTCACTACAACCACACGCTGTTTTGGGAGATCATGGGCCCGAATGGTGGCGGGGAACCAACCGGAGCGCTTGCACAGGCAATTGCACGCGACTTTGGGTCATTGGACGAATTGAAAACCCAGATCAACGCCGCTGGTGTTGGACGCTTTGGGTCTGGTTGGAGCTGGCTTGTGGTCGATGGTGGGTCACTTGCGGTGATGTCCACCCCGAACCAAGATTCCCCGATCTCTGTGGGCAAGACGCCAATTCTGGGAATTGACGTCTGGGAGCACGCCTACTACCTGAACTATCAAAACCGTCGTCCCGACTACCTCGCCGCATGGTGGAACGTGGTCAACTGGGATGCGGTTGCAGCGAAGTACCAGGCGGCAATCGCCTAATCGCGCTGGCTGGGTGACCCATTGTCACTTGAAAAAAAACTGCGTCTGCGCGGGAACCGATGGCACACCACCGGTTCCCGCGTGACACCGACGAATCCCTCGGCTTAGGCCTCGAGGATGACGGGCAAGACCATCGGTCGTTGCCCAGTGCGCTTGCGAATCACGGTGGCGACGGCATCGTGGAGTTGATGTTGCAGCACCGCCACTTCTGTGACCCGGTTCGCAGATGATTGTTCGATGCTGCGCTGCACCTCTGCGCGGGCTTCCTCTGCGATCTCAGAGTCATCCCCGCTGAGTCCACGCGTAATGACCTCTGGCTCACCGATCAAGCGGCCGGTATCGACCTCGATACTTGCCACAATCACGACAACACCGTCGTCAGCCAGGTGGCGACGATCGCGGAGGACCTCGTCTGCGACATCCCCGACACCGGTGCCATCGACGTAGGTGATGCCTGCGGGTACCCGATCGACAATTGCGGCACTGGTGCCGTTGGTCTCGAGTACATCTCCGTTGTCGATGAGGAAAATATGGTCGTCGGCCATCCCCAGAGATTTGGCCAATGCACCGTGGGCACTTTGGTGACGACGCTCGCCGTGGATTGGTGCAAAAAAGGTTGGGCGCAGCAACTGGAGCATCCACAACAGATCACCCGAGGTGCCGTGGCCGGACACATGGATTCCAGGATCCGACTTGCTGGTGATCACGGTAACGCCCTGGCGTACCAGACGGTTGATGGTGTCGTTGACCGACAACTCGTTGCCTGGCACCGTGCGTGAGCTGTAAATCACCGTGTCTTTGGGCTGCAGTGAGATTTGGTGATGCTCGCCACGCGCCATGCGCGAGAGTGCCGCGAGCGGCTCCCCTTGGGAACCGGTACAGATAATCACCTGTTCATCGGGGCGATACCCCTCAAGATCGTTGATCCGCACCAGCGTTTCGGGAGGGGTGCGCAGGCACTGCAGGTTCGTTGCAATGCCGACATTGCGCGACATCGAACGACCGACAAGCGCAACAACGCGTCCATCCTCGTAGGCGGCTTCCATGATCTGCTGAATGCGGTGAATGTGGGAACTAAAGGTCGTGACGATGACGCGGCCGGGACAAGTCGCCATGACCCGACGCATGTGCTGGCCCACCGACTGCTCGTTTTGCGCCTCGGCAGGTTCTTCTGCGTTGGTGGAATCGGCGAGCAGCATCGTGACCCCATCGGCCCCGAGGCGCGCCAAGGTGGCGACATCAGAGGCGGGGGCGCCAGACACCGGAGTGTGATCGAACTTGAAATCACCGGTGTGGACGATAGTTCCCGATGGAGTGTGGAGCGCGACCGCAACGCAATCCGGGATGCTGTGGGTCAAGGTGATGAATTCGGTTCTGAACGGGCCGAGCTGCGGGCCGAGGCCCGGTGCAATTTCAATGAGATCGGCGAGTGCGAGTACTCGGTGCTCGTCGAGCTTTGCGCGAACAAGTCCGAGTGCGAACCGGGGGCCAATCACCTTTGTGCGGCCGATCGAGCGTAACAGGTACGGCAAGGCACCAATGTGGTCCTCGTGCCCGTGGGTCAAGATGACCGCTTCGAGCTTGTCGACGTTCGCCTCGACATAGGAGAAGTCGGGAAGTACGAGATCGACACCAAGTTGGTCGGGCTTCGGGAAGGTCACGCCACAGTCGATGACGACCAAGCGGCCCTCGCATTCGACCACGTACATGTTGCGGCCGATCTCACCGGTTCCGCCAAGCGCGATAACGCGTACTGGACTACCCACGGGCAAGAGTTCCGCGCTGCTCCAGCACGCTTTGAAGAATGTGTCGTTGCACCGGACTCGCCTGCACCATTGGCAGTCGCATCCGGTCCGAAGGAATGAGGCCAAGCATGTGAAGGGCCGCCTTAATGAGGATCGGATTTGACGTGACGAAGAGTGCTTCGTAGAGATCTTGGAGTTCGTGATCGATGCGACGGGCCATATCGACATCGCCTGCACGTCCGGCGGCGACGATCTGTCCCATCTTCTCGCCTTCGAGGTGCGAGGTCACCGAAATGACGCCGGCGCCGTTGCGCTCGGTCACCGCAAGCAGAAGATCGTCGTTTCCGGCATAGACAGCCAATTCTCCGGCTGCCGTGATCTGGTCGAGCTCACCGAGATCTTCGTGGGCTTGTTTGACCGCGACGATATTGGGAATCGCTGCGAGCTCAGAAAGCACGGTCGGGTCGAGGTTCAGGACGACGCGGCCAGGGATGTTGTAGATGATGACCGGCAACCCCACCTCGGCGATTGCGGCAAAGTGGGCAACGATGCCTTCGCGGGTCGGCTTGTTGTAGTACGGCGTGACGGCAAGTACCGCGTCGCAACCGATCTCTGCAGCGTGTTTGGTGAGATGCACCGAATGGGCTGTGTCGTTGCTGCCGGTATTCGCGACGACCGTTGCTGCATTTCCGACGACCCGTTTGGCGAGCACGTAGAGCGCGAGTTTCTCATCGTCGGTGAGCGTTGATGCCTCACCCGTTGTCCCGGCCATCACGATACCGTCAGAACCATTGCCAACAAGATGCTCAAGGAGTGCGACGCAGGCGTCCTCGTCGACGCGAAAGTCAGCGTCGAATGGCGTTACCATCGCGGTCAAAATTGCTCCGAACACCCCCCTATCTTACAGGCGGACAGCACTTGCAGTCGCGGCAAGTTCGGGCAAGATCACTCGGTGCCGCTGATTCCTATTGCCGATCCCGATGACGAGCGCCTCGAGGTCTTTCGCGGGCTGCGTGATTCTGAGCGTCAATTCCGCCGTCCTCCCCCATCGGGAGATCGTGTGGTGTCGTCGTGTGTGGTGGAAAGCGGCCTCGTGATTGGCCGTGCGATCGCACGCGGAATGGCACCGATTGCGATCTTGATCGATGGACGCCTGCGTGATCGCTGCCCCTGGGCCGAATCGGTGGAGTGCCCCGTGTTCGTCGTTGCGGCAGACGTGTTGCAACGGCTGACAGGATTCGGCGTGATTCGCGAAGCGGTGGGGATCTTTGCCCGCCCCACTCCACGGGAATACCGGGATCTCCTCGCCACGAGTCGTCGCATTCTCATACTCGAAGGGGTCGTGAACCCTGTGAATCTGGGCAACATCATCCGCAGCGCCGCCGCCTTGGGGATCGATGCGACCCTTTGTGATCCCACAAGCTGTGATCCCTTGTATCGGCGCGCGATCCGGGGTTCGATGGGCGCGGTCTTCGATCATCCGTGGGCCTATGTTCCGGCATTTCCCAACGGCATCGAAGTGCTGCGCGCGGCGGGATTTTTTGTGATCGGGCTCGTGGCCGCACCGGATGCCCCATCGCTGTCTGAGGTGTGCGCCGACGTGCCGGAAAAGGTCGCGCTGGTGCTGGGCAACGAGGGGCATGGGCTCACCGACCCGACGCGTGGTGTGCTTGATGGAGCTGCGACCGTACCGATGACCGGACACGTGGATTCACTCAATGTCGGGGCTGCCGCAGCGATTGCCTGTTATGAACTCATGCGGGGCGTCGCGCCACATCGCACCTAGTCGAGGCGTTCAGGACTCCTCGTCTCCCGGTGGCAGACCGGCCGCGCTCGATACAGAGCGACACACCGTCCACGCGTGCGCATTCGCGTCGAGGGCCTGGGTCCGCTCTCGTTGGCCGAGGGCCTCTGTTGCAAGCAGGCGGCGCTCGCAGGTGAGTGCCCGAAGGACTTCGCGTGTTGCGCGCGGGACATCGTCAGCCCCGCGTATGACCTCTTCGGCCGACAGGGTCCAGGCGATATAGGTATCGAGTGCTGCTGCGCGTCGCGGGCCGCTCGGTAGTTGGGGAATCGCATAGCGGGCCTGCATGAGCTCTCGTTCCCAGGTACCGGTGCCCTTTGTTAGGTGTTCCACCACACGTGCGGTGAGCTCAATGACCCGATGCGACAGTGCACGAAGGCGGTCACTCATCGATATATCCAGTGTCGATGTGGGCGCGGGAGTATGTGTCTCCGTGCCCACATCGCAGTACTCACGCGTTGTCGGGGCCAAACAGCAGTGGTTCGAGGCCGAGTGTCAACCCAGGACGATCGGCGATCTCGCGTACAGAGAGCACTACACCGGGCATAAAACTCTCTCGCGACAATGAGTCGTGGCGGATCGTGAGGGTTTCCCCTGTGCCTCCCAGGATGACCTCTTGATGGGCAACCAAGCCAGGTAAGCGCACCGAATGGATGACCGGATCCCCATCCATCAATCCGGCGGTACGGATCGCCGTTCCCGATGGGGCGTCGAGCTTTTGATCGTGGTGTAACTCAATGATTTCGGCTTTGGGCATATGCCGCGAGGCTTCGGCCGCAAATCGCATCATGAGCACCGCACCGACCGCAAAGTTGGGCGCGATGAGCGCGTTCGCGCTCCCTGCTTCTGCGCGCACGCGGATGTCGGTGAGCTGCTCATCGGTGAACCCAGTGGTTCCGACAACGGCGTGGACACCGGCCGCAAGATAGGCGCAGGTGTTTGCGTATGCGAATTTAGGTTGTGTGAAATCAACAACGACATCGATGCCGCCCCGTGCCAAGGCACTCGCGATGTCGTGAAAGACCCCCTCGCCTGCCGCAAGGGCCGGATCGACAGAGGCTGCGACCCGCATGCCCTCTGCTGCGGTGACTGCATCGACAACGGCGCTTCCCATACGACCCGCTGCTCCGGTGACCATCACGGAAATCATGTGCCAGACCCTCCTGGGGACCGGGTGAGAATCTCTGTTGCGCCGGCGAGATGTGGCACCAACGGCGCGACGCCTGTGCGGATGCGCTCGAGGTCTGGTCCAATCGCTGACACGCTCATTGATTCTGGCTGCCAGAACTCTGCGGCAAGCTGTTGAAGATCATCTGCGGTGACGCGTGAGATGCGTTCGATAATCTCGTCGATTGTCAGCATCTCCGTGTCGGTCACCACGGTGCGCCCAAGCCGGTTCATGCGGGTTCCGGGGCTCTCGGTGCTCAAGACGAGCCGGCCCTTTAAATGATTCTTTGCACGATCGAGCTCCTCACGAGCGATTGGCTCATCGCGCAGACGCCGCAGCTCAGTACCAATGACCTCACAACACGTGGCCAAGTTGTCTTCACGGGTCCCTAAGTGCACGGTGACTTGGCCGGTATCGGCATAGCCGACCGTGTAGCTGCCAACCGAATACGCCAATCCCCGCTTTTCGCGAATCTCTTGAAAGAGGCGACTGCTCATCAGTCCGCCGAGCATGGTGTCGAGCACCGCTTGGGCGTGCCGTCGCGGGTCGGAGCGTGAAAGCCCAGGGCCACCGAGACACAGATGGACCTGTTCGGTGTCCTTGTGGACGAGCGACAGGCGGGGCTCGTCGGGTCGACCTGGTTCGGGCCGTGCTGGGGCATCGCCCGTTGCCACATCCCCGAGGAATTGATTCGAGAGTCCCAGGAGATCTGAGTGGGTGATGTTGCCCGCCGCGGCAACGACCATATTCGGTGCCCGGTAATGCGTACCGTGGTACGCAGCGATCTCTGCCTGCGGGATGCTGCCGACGATCTCTGCGGTGCCGATCACCGGACGGCCCAAGGCTTGATCGGGGAAAATTGCTTGTGCCAAGAGGTCGTGGACTTGGTCTTCTGGATCATCGGCGTACATTGCGATCTCTTCGCACACGACTTTGCGTTCTTGATCGAGATCGGCGTAGGTCGGCGATGTGAGCATCTCGGCGATGACCGGAAGGCCCTCGGCGATGAGTTCATCAAGCAAACGGATGTAGACCACGGTGTAGTCGCGGCCCGTTGCGGCATTAATCTCGCCGCCGAATCCGTCGAAAATTTGTGCGATCTCTTCGGCGCTGTGTGTCGGTGTGCCCTTGAACAAGAGGTGTTCAAGGAAGTGTGAGACGCCTGCTTGCGCGGGCGTCTCACACCGTGATCCAACGCCAATCCAGACGCCGAGTGCCACAGAACGGACACCCGACATCTGTTCGCTGACGACACGCAGGCCGCGGGATGTCGTATCCAAGCGGGGGCGCTCGTCAGCCATGACTATTCCTCTTCAGTGAGTCGACGACGACGACGGCGTGGTGGCCGTGCGTCACCTTCCGCAGTTGCCTCGCTCTCGCCTGCATCGAGGCCATCGCCGGAGACTGGCTCCCCGACATCCTCGAGACCGACAATGCGAAGACCGATGCGTCCGCGTGCCTTGTCAACTTCGACAACCACGACGTCCACGGTGTCACCGCGGTTGATGACATCCTCGACCTTGTCGACGCGACCGGCCGAGAGGTTGGAGATGTGCAACAAGCCGTCGACGCCCTTGGTGAGTTCGACGAATGCACCGAAGGTGGTGGTCTTGACGACCTTGGCACCGGTGAAGGTGTCGCCGACCTCGACGTCCTTGGTCATTGCGCGAATGACCTCGACACAGGCCTTGGCCTTGAGACCTTCCACGCCGTAGACGCTGACGGTGCCGTCCTCTTCGATCGAGATCTCGACCGCGTATTCGGCCTCGAGGCCACGAATGGTCTCTCCACCCTTACCGATGACCATGCCAATGCGCTCAGGGTCAATCTTGATGGCGGTGATCCGCGGTGCGAAGTCCGAAAGCTCCTCACGCGGAGCGGCGATTGCGGTTTCCATGATTTTGAGGATGTGCAAACGGCCGCGACGTGCTTGCTCGAGTGCGTCCCGCAGAATCTGGAAGGTGACGCCAGAGATCTTGATGTCCATCTGCAACGCAGTAACACCCGCGCTGGTTCCGGCAACCTTGAAGTCCATGTCGCCGAGGTGATCCTCGTCGCCCTGGATGTCGGTCAAGATCACATAGTCATCGCCTTCGCGAATCAGGCCCATTGCAATACCGGCGACGGGGCGCGTGATAGCGACACCGGCATCGAGCATTGCGAGGGTTGATCCACAGACCGATGCCATCGAGGATGATCCGTTGGACTCAAGCGTTTCCGACACCAAACGCAAGGTGTAGGGGAACGAGGTTTCATCCGGGATCATCGGCAACAAGGCGCGCTCTGCGAGTGCTCCGTGACCGATGTCGCGACGCTTTGGTCCACGCATTGGTCCGGCCTCTCCGACCGAGTACGGCGGGAAGTTGTAGTGATGGATGTAGCGCTTGGTGGTCTCGATACCGAGGCCATCGATACGCTGCGCGTCCTTCAGGGTTCCCAGTGCAACGATGGTAAGCACCTGAGTCTCACCGCGGGTAAACAGTCCTGAACCGTGGGCGCGCGGGACAATGCCGACGTCGACGGTGATCGGACGGATTTCGTCGCTGGATCGTCCGTCAGGACGCACCTTCTCGACGGCGATACGGCGACGAATGATCGTCTTTTGCAAGCTGTCGAAGGCGCGTGACAAGGAGGCGCGGTCTTCAGAGGTGTGATCCTCGCCGAGCACTGTGGTAATGGCAGCTGCGCGGACATCTGCAACCTTGTCACGACGCTCGAGCTTGCCCTGCTCTTTGGTTGCCTCTTCGAGTTGTGCCAACACTGCAGCCGAGACCTTCTCGAGCATGTCGGGCTCAACCGCGACGCTGGTGACTTCCCACTTCTGTTTACCGGCGATCTTTGCCAGCTCGAGTTGGGCGGCACACAGTTTCTTGATCTCGTCGTGCGCAATGGAAAGTGCCTCAAGAAGCGACTCTTCATCAACTTCGCGTGCTCCAGCCTCGACCATCGAGATCGCCTCTGCGGTTCCGGCGACAATCAGATCAAGATCGGACTCTTCGATCTCCTGCAGGGTCGGGTTGATGATGAAGTCATCACCAATGAGCCCGATGCGCACCGCACCGACCGGTCCGAGGAACGGTAGATCCGAGATCGCGAGCGCCGCAGAGGCGCCGTTGATACACAAGATGTCGTAGGCGTTGACCATATCGACCGACATCACCGTCGCGATGACCTGAACTTCGTTGCGAAACCCCTTCGGCCACAACGGACGGATCGGGCGATCGGTCATTCGCGCGGTCAGGATCGAACGCTCAGATGGGCGGCTCTCTCGCTTGATGAATCCGCCGGGAATCTTTCCTGCGGCGTACATCCGCTCTTCGATGTCGACCGTCAGTGGGAAGAAGTCAATTCCCTCGCGTGCGGTACGTGCACCAACTGCGGTCACCAGCACCATGTTGTCGCCAGAGCGCACAACCACGGCACCATTTGCCTGCTTGGCAAGTTTGCCTGTTTCAAAGATGATCGGAGTGTCTCCGACATCTGCCTTCACGACAGCTAAAGCCATCTCATTCCTCGTCTCTGCCGGGACCCCCTGGTCCCAGCGCTCCAGTGGGGCCCCCGCATCGACTGATGCGGACGACCAGCATCAATTATTCAATCCTCTTCAACTTCTTCGCTGCGCGCGAATCCGATGTCTTCACGGGATTCGGTACCCAGTTGTCATGCGCGTGCTTAACGACGCAGTCCCAGTTGTGCGACCAAAGCGCGGTACCCTTCAAGGTCCGTGCGCTGCAGGTAGTTCAACAACCGACGACGCCGACCCACCATCTTCAACAGGCCACGACGTGAGTGGTGGTCCTTGCTGTGGGTGCGGAGGTGATCGGTGAGCTCGTTAATGCGTGTGGTGAGCATTGCGACTTGCACCTGCGCGGAACCTGTGTCGGCGTCATGGCGCGCATGCGTGCCCATGATTTCGACTTTTTGCTCACGTGTCAGCATCTCGTACGTACCTCTCATTCGGCCTCGGCGCAGCAAACAAGCCGCTCCGGGTCAGTGTGTAACGTCAGTCAGGAACAGGTATTTCCGCCTGTTCTTGGTGTCGCGAGGAAGCTGTTCTCACCGCTCCCTACACACGACTGCGTTACTGATGAGTGAAATCCTAGCAAATCGCTGGAATTTTATGCCGCGGTGGGCTTTGTCCCAGGCAATGTGACGAGCTCTCGTGTTCGCGCAATGTCATCGTGAATTTGCGCAACGAGAGCATCCGGACCATCGAAGCGCTGTTCATCACGCAGCTTGGTGATGAATTCCAGGCGCAGGGATTGCCCGTAGAGATCGTCCCCGTTGTAATCGAGCAAGAACGCTTCAATACGTAATCCATTCTGCGGATTGTCACCACGAAAGGTCGGTGCGAGGCCGATATTGATTGCCGCCCGTGTGGCGCCGCTCGGGGTGAACGCGATACCTGCATAGACCCCCCTGCCGGGGACTGCTGTTTCCGCGGGGACGGCCACATTTGCTGTCGGCAGCCCGAGGGTACGTCCGCGCTGGTCACCGGGGACAACGATCCCGTCGATGACATGCGGCCGACCGAGCAACGCGGCGACGTCCTCGATGCGGCCCTCAGAGATGTAGCGACGGATGCGCGTTGAGCTAATGGGTTTGCCATCTGCGGTCGTGATGATCGCGGGCGTGACGACATCGATCCCGCGGCTGCGTCCGTACGCACGCATCCCGTCCGCGGTACCGGAGCCGCCACTGCCAAACCGAAAGTTTTCTCCCACGACGACGACTTCTGCACCAAGAGGAGGAGAAGAGATCATGTCCACAAAGCGATCTGCGCGGATGCGCGAAAAAGCCTGTGTGAAGGGCAAAATGAGTAATTCATCGGCCTCTGAGTCGGCGATGAGGCCAATCTTTGTCTCGAGGGGTGTGAGTACCGTCGTTTTGATGTCGGGTCGAAGTACCGAGATTGGATGCGGCTGAAAGGTGATGACCATCGTGGGAATGCCGCGCGCCTCGCCGAGCTCGCGCGCGGTCGCGATGATTGCCCTATGGCCCAGGTGCACCCCATCGAAGGTGCCGATCGCAACAGCGCGGCGTCGGTCACCGACAGGGAGCTCGCCTAAAGACGCATAGATCTTCATAAATCGTCCGGCCCGAAGAGCACCGTGGTGGGGAATGCCATCTCGTCCTGAATGCGCGCAATGGCAATCAGTTGCCCATGATCACTGATGAGTGCCCCTTCCCCATTCGGGCCGTCGAGGGCAATCGCCCGACCGTGCACGATCCCATCAGCTGAAGCGTCGCCGATCAGATAGTGGGGAATGTCGGTGATCAGCGAGGTCAATGCGATGGGTTCGTCATACGGAACGCGCGCAACGGGGATGGCATTGTCCACCAGTAACGGGCCGACGGCGGTCCGTCGGAGCTGTGCGCAGTATGCACCGCACCCAAGGATCTCGCCGAGGTCAACGGCGATCTGCCGGATATAGGTCCCTTTGCTGACGGTGATATCAAGCGTGACGAGGCCCGCGTCCAAAGACGCGGCGACCAGTTCGCAGTGTGAGATCTCCATGTCGCGCTCTGGCAAGGCAACAGTTTCTCCGCGCCGAACGCGCTGATAGAGACGTTCCCCATCGACGCGCACCGCTGAATATGCCGGGACTTGCTGGCGGGTGCGTTGCCCGATGTGTGCAATCGCGTTGTCGAGATCTTGCGCAGACGGAAGCGGACCGCCAGCGGTGATCGGCCCCTCTGGATCACCCGTTTCTGAGCGTTGACCGAGTTGGATGACGGCGCGATACGACTTTTGCCGGCTGCTAATCCGGTCGGCGAGTCGAGTTGCTCTGCCCGAGAGGATGACCAGGAGTCCTGTCGCGAACGGGTCAAGGGTTCCCGCATGGCCGACCTTCGTACCGCGCGGCATGCGGCGACGGACGTCGCGCACGATGTCGTGCGATGTCGGGCCGGCGTGTTTGTCCACCAACCACGCCCGAGCAAATGAACGATCAGTGCTGACCGGCAAATTGTTCGGTGAGTCGTTCAACAATGCGTGAAAAAAGATCGTCGATGTCGAGATCACTCGAGAAGCCTGCAGCCGATTTGTGTCCTCCGCCGCCATGTTCCCTGGCGATCGCGGAGACGTCGGGGTCGCCGGTGGATGAACGAAGGGACATTCTCCAGCCCTTCGGCCCGAGTCGGCGCGCAAGTCCGGCGACCTCAACACCTTCGATACTTCGCAATGCCTCAACGATACCTTCGGTGTCGTCGCCGCCGGCGGCATGGAAGTCTTCAGGGCCGAGAGAGGCGAGCATGACGCGTCCATCGCAAAATATCTGCACCCCATCGACCGCTTTGCCGAGCAAGCGAAGGCGCGCGGCCGGTTGCTCCTCATAAAGGCGTTGCGCAATGTCTTGAGGATCGACCCCCAACGAGATGCACAAGGCGGCAATGCGGTGGGCCTCCGTACCGGTGTTTGCGTAACAAAAACGTCCGGTATCAGTGAGCAGTCCCACATAGAGCGGGCGCGCGATGTCGTGGGTGAGCAAAATTCCTGCGGCATCCAGAATATGTACAACCACCTCTGCACTGCTGGAGGCCTCGGGTTCGATCAGGTTGAGATCGCCAAACCGGGTGTTGTCGTGATGATGGTCGGCGTTCCAGACTTCCGTCACGCCGTGATCGGGAGGATGGTGCGTCCAGATCCGGCCTTCGCTTGCGCAATCGAGTGCCAAGAGCAGTCGCTTCTCCTCGGCGTTGGGAGGGCCGCTCACGACATGTTCCCCGTCGATGAGTAAAAACGCGAAGTCGTCTGGCACCGGTGAGGGGTCAGGATGGTGCATGACGACATCGTGCCCCGCGTCGATGAGCGCGCGGTACATCCCGAGCATTGAGCCAATCGCGTCACCATCGGGGTTGCGGTGGGTGGTGATGGCGATCTTGAGCGGCCCGGCGAGAAGACGGTCGGCGATCTCCTTGGGCGAGGCTGCGGGTCCCGGCTGACGGTGTACAGCGATATTTGTCATTCGGTCCCCTCGTCCTCGGCGGGAGGTACTGGCGGCAACGTGCGTGTCGCTTCCTCGATCAGTCGCGTAATGCGGCGGGCGTCGTCTTGCTGGGTGTCGTACACAAATGTTAACTGGGGTGTGTTGCGGGTCTGCATCGCTTCGCCGACGCGCCGTTGCAAGAGCCCCTTTGCTGAGGCGAGTGCCTTCTGGCTCGGCGCCCGCTGGGCCTTTGTGAGCGTCGTGAAATACACGGTCGCGGCAGCAAAATCCGGCGAGGGCACGACGTCAGTAATCGTGACGAAGCCCAACCGGGGGTCAGAGAGGTCGCGCAGCAATGATTTGGCGAGCACATCCTTGATGAGCTCCCCCCCGCGGCGCTGGCGGTTTCCTGGCGGCGTCATTGTCCATCCCACTCATCGTCACCTGTCGCGATCGGGCGAATGTCGGTGACCGCCCCAAGAAGTTCCATTTCTGGATCAGTTTCAAGGGTCGCAGTGATGGCATCGATGATCGCGCTCAACTGACGCGCCTCATTTCCGACGACAGCGGCACTGATTTGCGTGCGCTGCCAGACATCAAGGTGGTCGACTTCGGCAACTGCGCAATGAAACGTGGAGCGAACACGCGCGATGACCCGACGAGTCTCACGCCGCTTCTCTTTGAGCGAATGGCTGTGCGGCAGATGCAAGTCAGCGGTGATCGTGCCGACATACCCACCACCCATCATTGACTCCACCTATTCAGTTGTGTCAGCTGCGACTTGCGCGGTACGCGCGACCTCTCGCAGCTCAAAGGCTTCAATAACGTCGCCTTCTTTGACGTCGTTGTAATCATCGAGAAGAATTCCACACTCAAAGCTCTGCAGGACCTCGCGGACGTCCTCATTAAAGCGTCGGATTGAACCAATCTTGCCCTCATGAACGACGGTGCCGTCACGCAGCAAACGTGCCTGCGACCCGCGCTTGATCGTTCCTTCGGTGATGTAGCAACCGGCGATGGTACCCAGTCGACTGGCTCGGAAGATAGTGCGCACTTCGGCCTGCCCGGTGACATCTTCGACAATGTCTGGCTCGAGAAGTCCAACCAAAGCATCCCGGACATCCTCGATCGCGCGGTAGATCACGCGATAGGTACGAATATCGACGCCTTCGCGATCGGAGAGCAGCTTGGCTTCCGGGCGAGGCCGGACATTGAAGCCAATGATGATTGCCTGCGATGCGGCAGCAAGGTTCACGTCCGATTCGGTGATTGCACCAACGCCGGTGTGAATGATGCGCAGTCGCACCTCGGTTTGCTCGACCTTTTCGAGCGCATCGACCAGCGCGCCCACGGAGCCTTGGACATCTCCCTTGACAATAAGGTTGAGCTCCTTGAGACCACCTTCCTTGATGCGCGAGAACAGGTCGTCAAGCGAGACTGGCGCACGCCGGTTTGCCAGTTCCTCGGCACGTAGACGCTGGCTGCGCTCTCCAGCCATCTGGCGGGCGGTACGCTCGTTATCAACGATTCGGAATTTGTCGCCTGCATCTGGGACCCCTGACAGCCCGAGGACCTCGGCCGGCATTGACGGCGTTGCCTCAGTCATCGTGACGCCGCCGTAATTGGTCATTGCCCGCACGCGGCCGTATTGCTCACCGGCCAGGATCACATCACCAATCCGCAACGTTCCGCGCTGCACCAGGACGGTGCACACCGGGCCGCGGCCCGTGTCAAGGCGCGACTCAATCACGGTTCCCGATGCTTGCGCATTCGGATTCGCCTTTGGTTCGGCATCTGCATCTGCAACCAGCAGGACCGTTTCCAGGAGATCGTTCAGCCCCTCACCGGTAAGTGCGGAGACATTCACAAATTCATGTGAGCCGCCCCAATCAGAAGGGATGACTTCGCGTGTGGAGAGTTCTTGGCGCACCCGGTCAGGGTTGGCGTTCTCTTTGTCGATCTTGTTCACAGCGACGACAAATGGCACATCGGCCGCGCGCGCGTGGTCGATTGCCTCAATGGTTTGGGGCATCACGCCATCGTCAGCGGCAACCACAATGACGGCGACGTCGGTGATTTTCGCTCCACGGGCTCGCATCGCAGTAAAGGCTTCGTGGCCAGGTGTATCGAGGAACGTGACCAACCGCGAGTCATGGTGCACTTGATATGCACCGATGTGCTGTGTGATGCCGCCCGCTTCACCTGCGGCGACCTCCGTTTTGCGCACTGCGTCCAAGAGTGATGTTTTTCCATGGTCGACATGGCCCATTACTGTCACCACCGGCGCACGCGAGATCAGATCCTCAGGTGCGTCGTCGAAGGTGTCTGCAATCTCGTTCTCATCCTCTGCATGGACGATATTGACGACACGCTGGAGCTCTTCTGCAATCAATTCAATGGCATCATCCGACAGAGACTGGGTCAGCGTGACCAGCTCACCTGCACCCATCATCAGCTTGATGATTTGGGCCGATGAGATCGAAAGTGCTTCCCCGAGATCCTTTACCGTTGCGCCTGATGCGACATCAACGGGCGTCAGATCGATGACTGATGGAACGTCGACAAGATCGTCGGACTCTCCAGGGCGGGGGCCTCCCCGACCCGGACCGCGCCCTCCGGGTGCAGCTGCGCTTCCACGGCGATTTGCTTGTGCATCAATGACCACACGACGCGGACGACCGCGACGGTTTCCGCCGCCGCCACCACCACCGTCACGGGTGTCACCAGTGGGTTGACCTGGACGACCGCCGCCACCGGGACGAGATTGCGAGCCTCCGCCGCCACCGGGACGAGATTGCGAGCCTCCGCCGCCACCGGGACGTGATTGCGAGGCACTGTCGCCTCGCTGCGGAGCACGATTGTCGTTGGGGCGCGATGCGTTGCCTTGCTGTCCGTCACGTCCTGCTGGCTGGCGCTGCGGGCCCTTGTCGCGTGATTGTTCGCGTGCAGGGCTTGGTGCGTTGCTCGTCGATGCGGGAGTCTCTGCAGCGGGCGCAGGGGCGTTGCCACTCGACGGAGCCTTTGCGGCAGGCACAGGCGTCGTGTCCGTCGTCGCCGGGGCTGATGCGGCAGGTACCTCGACAGCCGGAACGACGGATGCAGCAGCAGCAGGTTCAGCGTCTGCGACAGGCGTTTGCGGTGCTGGCGATGCGACCTCAACCGGCTCTACGGCCGCTGTCTCGGCAGGCGCCTCGGCCGCAACAGCAGCAGGGGGTTCTGGAGCTGCAACAACCTCAACGGTTGGCGATGCGGCGGGCGCCTCTGTGACAGCGGGTTCTGCCGGCATGGCAGGCTCAGGCGCCGTCGCGGCCTCTGGCGCAAACGTTGGAGCGGGTGTAGGCGCCTCTTGTGCGACAGGCGGCGCCTCGGACACTGCAGAAGTTGGCGTTGGTTCTGGAGTCGGCGCATCGGTCTGCACCCGGGGGCGAGGGCGAGGCCGTGGGCGGGTGGCTTTTGGTGGACCCGCCTCTTCTGCGACTGGCGCCGGGGCGGGTTCTGCTACCGCCTTGGCTGGCTTGACAGATTCTGCTTCAAGGGGGGTGTCTGGCTGCGGGTACCGGTTCGGGTTCAGAAGGTGCATCGCCCAGTCGAGGTCGACCGTCGAGGAGGCGGTCTTGATGACCATTCCTGCGCGCTGCAGCCGCTGGAGCACTAAGTTGCTCGGCAGCCCTTCATCTTTTGCGATCTCATAGACCCGCTTTTTTGCCATCGATCTCCCCGGACTTGCTACGCAGCGAGGCTCATCGCGAGCCCCGGATCAATACTGAGTTCATCATGACGCACGCGGAGCGCCCGCGAAAATGCGCGACGTTCCTGTGCGACGGTAAAGCATGCCGTACGACAACACGTATATGCCCCACGCCCGTTGGCGTGGAAGCTGGTGTCGCGAACGAGCTCACGCCCGACACGCGACGTGGCCGCGACAAACCTGGCCAGAGTTCGCTGTGGTGCGCGCGCTCCGCAGCCAATGCACCGCCGAATCGGCGTGTGCGCAGTTGTCGATTGTGCGCTCAGCTGCCTTCTCCATCGGTTGTCGCGGGATCGCCGGCCTCCGTGAGACCCGAAATCCGATCCAGCCCTTCAGGAGCGCTTGCTTCCTGCAATTCATCACCCGTGAGCGGCCGACCAAGCTCCGCTTCCAATTCGGCGAGTTGCGAGTGGGCCGGAATCGCACAAAAGTGCGTACCTTCGTCGGCGGCGTTCGGGCAGCGACGCCCATTGCGCAGCACGGCAACACATCGCGCTTTGCCCCCGACGGCGTCTTCTTCGAAGTTGTCGGAACCTTCAGAGGCAAAGGTGGACTCATTCTTGATGTCAATCCGCCAGCCGGTCAGGCGTGCTGCGAGCTTCGCATTCATCCCTTCACGCCCGATTGCGAGTGAGAGCTGATCATCAGGGACGATGACGGTCGCCTGACGGTTCTCATCATCCACGAGCACTTCGCGTACACGGGCGGGTGACAACGCTTTTGCGATGTAGCGAGCGGGTTCGTCGTTAAACGGGATGATGTCGATCTTCTCGCCACGCAGCTCACTCACGACCATGCGCACGCGGGATCCACGGGGACCGACGCAGGCGCCGACCGGATCCACACCTTGGGCGTTGGAGATGACGGCGATCTTGGACCGCCAGCCAGCCTCACGCGCCACATTGCGGATCTCAACAAGGCCATCGGCCATTTCTGGCACCTCAAGCTTGAAGAGCTCTTTGACGAGTTGATCTGCGCGACGCGACACGATGACCTGCGGGCCTTTTGTGGAGCTGCGCACCTCGGTGATGACCGCTTTGATGCGCGATCCGTGGTCATAGCGCTCGCCGGAGACCTGTTCGCTTTCCGGAAGCAATGCCTCCACGCGACCGAGATCAACCAAGGTGTAGCGGTGATCAGACTGCTGCACGATACCGGTCACCACGTCGCCAACCCGGTCGACATACTCGTCATACATGAGCTCGCGCTCTGCCTCGCGAATACGTTGGTAGATCACCTGCTTTGCGGTCATTGCCGCAATGCGTCCAAAGTTGTCGGGTGTGACATCGATCGAATCGATTTCTTCGTCGGCGTACGCATCCCAATCAATTTCTGGTTCGGGTTCCTCGAAATCTTCGGGGTCGACACCCTCGGGGATCTCAAATTCCGGCTGCGGGAGCACGCGCAGCGCTTCACCGTCAGGCGGCAGTAATTGGAAGACGCGCATATCGCCCGAGTCGCGGTCGATTTCCACGCGCGCATGCTCCGCGGCATCTGGGGTCTTCTTGTAAGCCGCCAACAGCGCGTCCTCGAGCGCGATCAAGAGGGTCTCGGCGTCGATCCCCTTCTCGCGTTCAATTTGCTTAATGGCTTCGATGATCTCGCGGTTCAATTCAAACTCCTGGCCTGAGGCAACGGCATAACGTGCCTGCCGACGTCTTTGGTTCTGTCATGTAGCGCTCGGCTCGCGATCGTATGCGCGCCGTATATCGATGAAAGAAATATCGAGCACACCCGTTGGTGTGACCAGCCGAATTCCGGACTCCGTAACTGCTTCAAGTACTCCTTCGCGCGAACGCTTCTTGCCGTGATCATCGATACGCAGTGCGATGCGATGACCACATGCCTGGAGGTAGTGGTCGCGGGTGCGCAACGCGGGTTCGGGTCCCGGGGACCACACCTCGATGCCATACCGATCATTCAATCCAACAGATTGCAATGCTCGGGTTACCTGCTCACACACTCCATGATCAACCCCTTCGGGATGATCGACGACGACACGTAAGGTTGCCGAACTGGCGGATCCGACGAGAGTGACTTCTCGTACGTCGATCAGTGGGAGCTGTTGCGACAGACAGGAATCTACTTCGCGTTCGACCGCATCCCGTTCGCTCACATCTCACCCCCAACTCATACGCCGTACGCGTCCACCTTCTGGTCAGAAACAAAAAAGAGCGGGCCGTTACGCCCACTCCCTGCCCCACCGACATGACCTACATATCCCCAAAATCGTGCCAGGAGAAGATAGCACTGTTTGGGCCAGATGGTTATCTCTCAGCGCCCTGAGCGATTCCTGGCAGAAGCGATAGCCCTGGTTCGTGGCTATCGAGGATGACCGTGACGGGACCATCGTTGACAAGCGCCACGTCCATATGGGCACCAAATCTGCCCTCCTGCACATGTACTCCAGCTGCGGCGATGCGATTGGCGTAGTGGCGGATGAGCGGTTCTGCGTGTGCAGGTGGTGCCGCATGACTCCAGGATGGTCGATTGCCGCGGCGCACATCGGCAAAAAGCGTGAACTGACTGACACACAATAATTCCCCACCGCGTGCTGCAAGATTGAGATCGAATGCCCGTTCTGGTCCATCGAAAAGACGAAGTGCACTCGTTTTTGCCGCAAGCGCATCGGCATCATCTTCAGTATCGGTGTGGGTGACCGCCACAAGCGCCACCAATCCCGCCCCAATCTCGCCGACGATCATCTCGTCAACCATGACATGGGCGCGATGGACGCGTTGCAAAATGATCCGCACGGCAACCAATAGTAATCGCCCGAGTAGGATTGGTGCATGTCTCGAGCCGCTGATCTCCTGAATGCCCGCGTCGGCGCGATTCTCTATGAATTAGCGCTGGACCCGGCAGCGCGTCGCGGGGGTGGTTGGTCGGTGGAATTGCCATCGATCAAGCGTCGGGTAATCGGGGTTGGGATATTGGCCCATGAACGCACCGTGCGCCTTGCCACGTTTGTCCTGCGTGCGCCCGATCGCGACCAGATCACCGTCTACCGGCGCATGCTTGAGCGCAATATGCAGATGGCATATTGGCGGTTCGGCATCGATGTCGATGGCGATATTTATCTCGCCGCGCACCTCGAGGACGAACAACTCTCTCTTGCCAGCCTCGATCAGATTCTCGGTTTGTTAGTGAGCTACGTCGATGAGACCTATGAGGGCCTTTTGCGCACAGGTTTCGAGATCCCCGCCCACATTCAGTTGGGGCCGCAGAACGAGAGCTAAGGAGCCTGCATGTCCCCGAGCGAAGATTCATGCCCTGAAGGGTGCAATCCGATGCGATAGACCCGCGCGAGCCGGAGATGATGGGCGGCCTTGCGGGGTTCTCTGAGTCGCTCGTAGGCCTTGCCGAGCCCAAAATGGGCATAGCCGTCTGTGGGATCAAGCTCGACGGCAACCGCAAATTCATCCCGAGCACGCGAGAAGTTGTACGCGCCCATATAGGCACGGCCGAGTGCTTCACGGATTGATGCCTGTTCCGGCTCAAGGCGCTTTGCCCGCTCAAGCGCGATTGCGGCTTGATGGAAATCCCGTGATGCGAGCAGACTGCGGCCATTGGTGAAGGCGTCGTAGGCTTCAAAGTCACTCATTGCGAACGGCCCGATGAGGATGCAGCCGCGCAATCTAGGATGCGATCGGCGCAGGTGCCCTTGCTCGCACGAGGGAACCGCTCCTCGTGCGTGGCGGTGAGAATGGTGATCTCGTTGTCGTCACTTCCGAAACCGATCTCTGGCACGGAGATGTCGTTGTAAACGAGCGCATCGCAGCCCTTGCGCACTCGCTTCTCGCGCGCACGAGCGAGCCCCTCATGCCCTGCTTCGGCCGCGAACCCAATCAAGAATTGCCCAACACTCTTGCGTTGGCCCAGTTCGCTCAAGATGTCAGTCGTCTTCTCGAGCGTGAGCTCAAGCGTGGTGCTCGTAGATTTATCGATCTTTCCGGCCGTGGTACTGGTCGGGCGAAAGTCCGCGACCGCTGCAGCCATGATGACGATGTCTGCATGGACGGCGTGTGTGAGACATGCCGTATAGAGCTGATCTGCAGTTGGTGCACTCACGTAGGTGATTGCCGGGTTCTGCGGGAGATCGACATTGGCGTGAATCACCGTGACAGAGGCCCCGCGTGCTCGTGCTCGATCGGCCAGGGCCCATGCCATTTTGCCGCTTGAACGGTTACCGATATACCGGACCGCATCAATTGGCTCTCGAGTTCCTCCACCGGTGATGACGACGTTGCGGCCATCGAGGTCGTTGTGTGTCGTCGCGACATTTGCCACCGCCGCACAGATCGTGGCTGTGTCCTGTAGCCGCCCAATACCGACATCTCCATCCGCCAGTGTTCCTTCGGCGGGAGTGATGATGGCGACGCCGCGCTGGGTCAGAAGGTTGAGATTTGCTTGGGTGGCCGGGTGATGCCACATCTTCGGATTCATCGCCGGTGCGACGACAACGGGTGCATCACTTGCCAAGACGGATGTGGTGAGCATGTTCCCTGCGTCACCGTGGGCGATCGCGGCCAACGTATTTGCCGATGCGGGGCACAGGAGAATGATTTGCGCAAACCGCGCGAAATCGAGGTGATCGAAGCCTGGCGTCTCGTCGTGCCCAAACAGATCAATTCCCACGGTGTGCCCCGACAGTGCGGCAAACGTTTCCACACCGACAAAGCGCGATGCGTTGGGGGTCATGACCACGCGCACCTCGTGTCCTTGGCGCTGGAGCTCACGCATCACATCAACTGCTTTGTAGGCAGCAATCCCGCTGGACACACCGAGGAGTATCCGTGCCATTACGTGCTCCGAGTCACCAAATCGACGATCGCCGCGAGATCTCGCGCCGCGTCGTCGATATTTTCGTTCTGGACACGGTAATTGAACTCCTGTGCAGCGTCTAACTCAACACGCGATTCGGCCAGTCGTGCCTGGATGGCCTCCTCAGATTCGGTATTGCGCGCACGCAACCGGCGGGCGAGCTCGTCAAAAGAGGGTGGTTCGATAAATACCGAGATGGCCTCAGGGAGTGCGGTGCGCATTGCGCGCGCCCCACGCAGTTCGATCTCAAGCACCACTGAATCGCCGTTGTCGAGATGACGGTTGATTTCGGTGCGCAGCGTGCCGTAGCGGTTGCCGGCATAGATGACATGTTCCACAAAGGCGTCCGCGGAGATGTGTGCGGCGAATTCATCGTCGCTGAGAAAATAGTATTCACGACCATCAATCTCACCCGGGCGCTGCGGCCGCGTGGTTGCCGAGGTCGCTGTGCGCAGGAACGTAAACTGGGTGAGCATCCGCGAAATGAGCGTGCCCTTCCCCGCCCCAGAGGGCCCGGAGATAATGATGACCCGAGGCGCACGCGGGATCTCTGCTGAAGTGCTCAGTGGTCGAGAAGTGCGACGAGCTCGGCGCGTTGGCGCTCCGAGAGTCCGCCGATGGTCTTACCTTGGGAAATCTTGCAGTGCACCAAAAATCGCGTCGCCTTCACCTTGCCGTATTTCGGTACCGCGATGAGGATGTCGAACACCTTCGCGGTTTGGACAAACTCAGGCGGATTCGAAATCACGGCAGCAATCTGAATGTTGCCCTCTTTGAGATCGCGCTTGAGCTGCGCGCGAAGGCTGCGGATCTCATTTGCGCGACGCAATGCATCCATGCGTTGGTCGAGCGAGCGCTCTGGAGCTTGTGAGGAAGATTTGTTCATCCTAAAACCCAGCATAAAAGGGAGGACGGGACTCTGGCAAGGTCGGCAGAAAAGAAAATACAGCGCGCCATCACGAGAAGGAAATCTAACGTGCTTGCCGAGGCACCTTACCAATTTGCGGGCTTATTGGTAGGGCCGGGAACACGAATACGCGATTCTGGTGCGCTTAGGTGGCGGTGATTTCCTGGAGTGCGATTGGAGCCGTGTCATTGGTTGCGAGCGCTGCTGCGACCGCTTCTGCTGCATCAATTGTGGTGATGCAGGGAATCCCAGCGCGAATTGCGGCATGGCGGATTGCCGCTCCATCCGAATGTGCGCCGCTTCCACTGGGGGTATTGATCACCATCGCGATGTCGCCGCGAATAATCGCATCGGCGATGTTGTTCTCCCCTTCAGACACCTTGCGTACAGTCTGCACGGCGATGTCTGCATCCGAGAGTGCGGTCGCGGTCCCTTGTGTGGCACAGATATCTAGACCGCGGGCCACGAGATCACGAGAGAGCGCTATCGCACGCGCTTTGTCCGCGTCGCGAGTCGAGAGGAACACCGTGCCCTCGCGAGGGAGCGGGACGCCGGCACCGCGCTGGGCCTTGGAGAATGCGGCGCCAAAGGTCGACGCGATCCCCATCACCTCGCCGGTGGCACGCATCTCTGGACCAAGCACCGGATCCGCACCGGTAAAGCGCGCAAACGGCAATACCGCTTCTTTGACTGCGACAAATTCGCGCTGTGACCAATCTGGCAGCTGCATGTCGGCAAGGGATTCACCGAGCATGACCCTGAGGGCATATTTGACGACGGGTATACCCGTTGCCTTCGCGACAAATGGAATGGTGCGCGACGCACGCGGATTTGCCTCGATGACATAGAGGTGGTCATCCACATGGGCAAACTGCACGTTGATCAGGCCCACGACGCCGAGCGCAAGGGCAATTGCAGAGGTTTGCGCCTCGAGCTCTTTCACCAGTTGGGGTGATGCATGCTGGGGCGGGAGCACCGAGGCAGAATCACCGGAGTGCACTCCTGCCGCCTCCACGTGCTCCATGACGGCGGCGATCCAGCAGGTGGTGCCGTCGCTGATGGCATCAACGTCGTATTCGCGCGCCGCCTCGAGGAATCGATCGACCAGGATGACGCCGTCGGGTCGTTCGCGTTCCAGATAGGAGGTGATGTCGTCGGGGGTATCGCAGATTGCCATCGCGCGTCCACCCAGGACATACGACGGGCGCACGAGAACCGGGTACCCGATCGTATCCGCGGCCGCAAGAACCTCTCCGGGCCCAGATGCAATCGTCCATGGCGGTGCGCTCAGCCCTAAATCAGACAGCAAGGCCCCGAATCTGCCCCGATCTTCGGCGAGATCGATCGCTTCGGGTGAGGTGCCGAGAATTGGGACACCGTGGTCGGCAAGCGCGCGCGCGAGGCGCAACGGGGTTTGTCCTCCGAGCTGCGTGATCACTCCGAGCGGCTTCTCGATCGCGCAGACATCCAGCACGGTATCGAGGGTCACTGGTTCCATGTAGAGGCGATCACTCACCCCATGGTCGGTACTGACGGTCTCTGGGTTGCAGTTGATCATGACCGAGGTGTAGCCGAGGTCTCTGGCGCCGGTCACCGCATGGACGCAGCAATAATCGAACTCAACACCCTGTCCGATGCGGTTTGGCCCCGAACCAAGCACGATGATGCTGTTTCCGTTACCACCCGGGGATTCGGTGTGGGTATCAAAGGCGGCGTAGTAATACGGGGTTTGAGCGGCAAATTCGGCAGCACAGGTGTCGACTGCGTGGTAGGTCGGGTGCACGCCGAGCGTGCGACGCTGGTTCCCCACCTCAATTTCTGTTGCGCCGACCGCTGTTGCGATCATCGCGTCGGTGAGTCCCGATCGACGCGCATCGCGCAGTGTCGTTGCATCGAGATCCTCGAGGGCGCTGCCGAGTGCATCCCCCGCAGTTGCGAGCGCATGAATCTCGGCACAAAACCATGGGTCGACCAGTGACGTCGCAACGAGTTGCTCGACGGTCGCACCCTTGCGCGCGGCCCACAGCATGGTGTCGTAGCGGTCCCATGTCGGGGTACGTAGCCGGGTCAGCGCATCGTCAAGGTCGCTCGGTGCATATGGCTTGATGTCGAGCTCTCGGGCGGACATCGCCTTGCCGAAGGCCTCTGCGAAGGTGCGACCGAGCGCGAGGACCTCCCCCACGCTTTTCATATGCGTGGTGAGTTCTTCAGAGGCACCAGGGACCTTTTCAAAGGCAAAACGAGGGATCTTGACTGCGACGTAATCGAGGGTTGGTTCAAAGCTTGCGGGGGTGACTTGGGTGATGTCGTTGGGAAGCTCATCGAGGGTGTACCCCACCGCCAAACGGGCGGCGATCTTTGCGATCGGAAATCCCGTCGCTTTGGATGCGAGTGCTGATGAGCGCGATACCCGTGGATTCATCTCGATGACAAGGATCTGTCCGGTTTCGCGATTCAGGGCGAATTGCACATTTGACCCCCCGGTTTCCACGCCGACCGCGCGAATTACCGTGAGGGATGCATCCCTGAGTGCTTGGAGTTCGGGATCGGTCAATGTCATTGCCGGCGCGACCGTGACCGAATCCCCGGTGTGGACGCCCATCGGATCGACATTCTCGATCGAGCAGATGATGACGGCATTGTCATTGCGGTCGCGCACGACTTCCATCTCGAACTCGCCCCAACCGATCACCGATTGCTCGAGCAATACCTGGTTGATTGGGCTTGCGTCAAGGGCCCGCTCGAGGCGGTCTTTGAGTTCTTCTGGCGTATACGCCACTCCGCCACCCTCGCCACCGAGCGTGAATGCCGGGCGGAGGATGACGGGAAAGCCGATTCCTTCAGCGGCGGCGAGTCCTGTCGGCACGTCGTTGATGATCACGCTCGCTGCGGTGTCAAGTCCCGCCTCGGCCATCGTGGTGCGAAATGCCTCACGATCCTCTGCCTTGTGGATGGCATCTGCGGTGGCTCCAATGAGCTCGACCCCTTCGCGGGCGAGGATTCCCGAGTAGTGCAGCTGCATGGCGAGGTTGAGGGCGGTTTGTCCACCTAAGGTGGGGAGTAACGCATCAGGCTTCTCACGCAGAATGACCTGTTCGACCGCCGCAACGTCGAGTGGTTCGACATAGGTGCGATCAGCCACGGACGGGTCGGTCATGATCGTGGCGGGGTTTGAATTGACCAGCACGACGCGATAGCCCTCTTCGCGCAACGCGGCACAGGCCTGCGTCCCGGAATAGTCAAATTCGCCAGCCTGGCCAATCACAATTGGCCCACTTCCCAGCACAAGAATCGTCGATATATCGGTGCGGCGTGGCATTAGCGGCTGATCGTCTCCACGAAGTTAGAAAACAGGTACCGGGCATCATGTGGCCCTGGGCTTGCCTCGGGGTGGTACTGGACCGAGAACGCATTACGTGCAGGTACCGCGATCCCCTCGACAGACCCGTCGAACAGGCTGGTGTGGGTGATTTCGACCCCGTCGGGCAGTGTGTCCGCCATGACTGCATAGCCGTGGTTTTGCACGGTGACCTCGACGCGACCATCGTGCACGCGTCGCACCGGATGGTTTGCGCCGCGATGACCGAATGGGAGCTTCTCGGTGGTCAGTCCAACTGCCTGGGCAAGCATTTGATGACCGAGGCAAATTCCAAAAATCGGCAGTTCACCCAAGAGTTCACGCACAACGCCGATGACCGATGTGACCGCCGACGGATCCCCCGGGCCGTTGGACAAGAACAGTGCGTCGGGGTGCAACGCGCGAATGTCGTCAGCGCTGGTGCCCGACGGGACAATTTCGAGCTGGCAGCCGGCATCAACGAGCCCCTTGGCGATCGAGCGCTTCATTCCGCAATCAATTGCGACGACCCGTGGCCCAGCCGTTCCCAGTGTTCGGCGCGGACCATGGACCTCGCGCGAGAGATCGCGGCCATCAAGGCGCGGGTGTGCCTGAATCCGTGCGAGGAGTTCATCGGCGGTCAGCTCAGTGGAGACGCCTCCGCGCATAGCTCCGCGATCACGCAGGTGGCGTACGAGCCGTCGGGTGTCGACATCCTCAACAGCGACGACATTGTTTGCGACAAGCCAATCGCGCCACCCCACTTCGCCCGCGGTGCCAGGACGGTTCCCCGCTCGCGCCATGATGACTGCCGGTGTCCAGGGCGTGTCAGATTCCTGGTACTCAGGACCTGTGCCGTAATTGCCGACCATCGGCGCGGCAAAGGTCAAGATCTGCCCGTGATAGGACGGGTCGGTGACCGCTTCCTGATATCCGGTCATGCCGGTGGTAAATACCATCTCCCCCAGCGCAGTGCCGTGGGCAGCGACCGAGACCCCGTCGAGGACAAGGCCATCCTCGGTCACCACAATTGCCGTCGGTCGCATCAGCGCACCAGCTTGCTGATGGCTTTGAATGCGTCGGATCCTGCAATCTCGAGCATCTCAAAGAGGATCATTTCGGTGCTCGAGATCTCGACCCCTGCGCGCCCACATTTTTCCAAACCCAGTGTCACGTTGGACGGGCTTCGGGAACTGGTTGCATCGGCGGCAATGGTGGCGTGGTAACCGGCGGCAATAAGATCGTGGGCGGTTTGCGCCACGCACACGTGGGTCTCGATGCCGCACACCACCCAATGTGTACGACCCGCCCCGGCGAGTGCAGTGTCGATACCGTCGACCCCGATCGCAGAGAAGCGCAGCTTTTCGACGATTGGTGTCGTCGATGGAAGGACTGATGCCAACTCCGAAATCGTCGCGCCGAGTCCTTTCGGGTATTGCTCACTGACGAGAATCGGCGCACCGAGGGCCGAGAAGCCTTCAATCAGGATCCGACAATTGCGCACGGTCTCGTCAAAGCGGTCGATGACGGGCCGAAAACCCTCCTGCACGTCGACGACTATCAGGCCGACCGATTCTGCTTGCAGCAGTGATGCGTGACGTTGAGTTACACCTGCCATGCGGTTTGCCCTCCAGCGATGGTCAATGTGACATGCCCGGTGAGCTCGGCGCCAAGAAAGGCTGAGTTGCGCGACTTGCTCTGAAAACCGCCGCCTCCGACGATCCATCGTGTCTCGAGATTAATCAGTGCCAGATTTGCCGTCGCACCCTTGGTGAGTGTGGGAATCGGGAGATCGAGGACGCGGGCGGCGTCACAGGTCATCCGTTCGATCAGAATTTCGAGCGGGAGTTTTCCGGGAAGCACCAAGTGCGTGTAGAGCGAGGCGAAGGCGGTCTCGAGTCCTGTCACCCCAAAGGGCGCCTCTTCAAATGGAAGTTCCTTCTCGCTCGGGCCATGGGGTGCATGATCGGTGGCAATACAATCCAATGTCCCGTCGATCAGAGCGGCAAGGAGCGCATCGCGATCCTCGATTGCCCTGAGTGGTGGGTTCATCTTCCTCGTTGCCGGATCGAGGCTTTCGCAATCCTCATCCACGAGCAAGAGGTGATGCGGGCTGACTTCCGCGGTGACATGCACACCGCGCATTTTTCCCAGACGCACCTCTTCCACGGTTTCTTTGGCCGAGACGTGGCAGATGTGGATACGCGCGTCCTCGTAGCTTGCGAGCGCGACATCGCGTGCGACAGCGACGCTCTCAGAGACGGCCGGGATGCCACCGACGCCCAGTCGTGCCGATACGGCACCTTCGTGCATCGACCCGCCTGCGGAGAGATCCATATCCTCCTCATGCAGGGTGAGCGGCAGCTGCGCGAGGTGCTGATACTGCAATGCACGGCGAAATACTGCGGCATTGCTCACCGGATGGCCATCATCTGAAAGTGCGGCGGCGCCGAGTTCGGCAAGTTCAGCAGCCTCGGTGAGCTCGGATCCGAGCTGGCCCTTGGTGATTGCACAAATAAATCCCACCCCGATCACCGCTTGCTCGGCGGCAAGTTCGCGCAGTCGTGCCAGGTCTTGGGCGTCATCAACGACAGGCTGCGTATTCGGCATCGCCGCGATCGCGACGTATCCGCCTGCAGCAGCTGCACGCGACCCGGAGGCAATGTCTTCGGTGTCTTCGCGACCGGGGGTCCGTAAGTGCACATGTGGATCAACGAATCCCGGGACCACAATGCAGCCGGTGCCGTCGATGCGCGGGAGTCCCGCGGGGTCGCCACCGATTTTCCCGTCGACGATCACCAGATCTCCCTGTGTGTCAATTCCGGCACCAGGGTCGAGCATGCGGACATTCTCAATGACGACCGAGGTGAGTGGGCCAGGTCGCTGGACGAGGACGTGGTCACGGTTCATGCGGCGACCATCGCACTCACGTCGTGGGCCCCGCGCTGAACTTTTG
The DNA here is from genome assembly GCA_903896045.1 of uncultured Actinomycetes bacterium. GTDB lineage: Bacteria > Actinomycetota > Thermoleophilia > Miltoncostaeales > Miltoncostaeaceae > CAITWD01. Next base: position 2,839 of record CAITWD010000025.1, on the reverse strand, counting down.
GATCCGATAAGAGGTCGTAGAGCACCGCCATCCGTACCACCATTCCCCCTTCGACTTGTGTCGTAATCAATGCTGCAGGATCGTCGGCTAACTGGTCGGTGATCTCGACGCCGCGATTAATCGGACCGGCGTGCATGACCCGTTGCCCGGGCCGGAGTCGCTGGTGCCCGATTCCATATTGCGTCGCATACTCGCGCAGCGAGGGAACGAATCCCCCCTTGCCCATGCGTTCATGTTGCATCCGCAGGGCATAGACCACATCTGCGTCGGCAATGTCGGCGATGTCATGTGAGACGTGCACGCCAAGCCCCTCTGCCGCACCCCGCGGTAAGAGTGTGGGCGGCGCGATGAAGCTCACCTTGGCACCCATCATCTGCAATGCGATGGCGCCGGAGCGCGCGACCCGTGAGTGCAGCACATCCCCCACGAAGGCGACGTGGAGACCTTCGATTTTTCCCATCACTTTTCGCAGCGTGTAGAGATCCAAGAGCGCTTGGGTGGGATGCTCGTGCTTTCCGTCACCCGCATTGATGACTGCTGCCTCGGTATATCTTGTCGCAGATGCCACTGCACCCGCGGCGGCATGACGAATCACGATGACATCGGGTTGGTATGCGGAGAGCGTCAGGACGGTATCCTTGAGCGTCTCCCCCTTTTCGACCGATGATCCCGATGCCTTGACATTGATGACATCGGCAGAGAGTCGTTTACCTGCGAGCTCAAAACTCGTCGCTGTCCGCGTCGAGGCTTCAAAGAAGAGGTTGATGATGGTCCGACCCCTCAGTGTCGGCACCTTTTTGATGTCGCGACCCATCACCTCGGCAAAACGATCGCTGAGTTCGAGCACGTGGGTGATTTCGTCTCGGCTCAAATCGCCGATGGCGACCAATGATCGGTGGGCACTCATCACACGTCCTCGCTCATCAGAACAATTTCATCAACGCCGTCGATCTCTTCGAGACGGACCTTGATGCGATCAGTTGGGGTTGTTGGGAGGTTGCGCCCCACGAAATCCGGCCGAATCGGAAGCTCGCGGTGGCCACGATCGACCAGCACCGCAAGCTGGACAAGTGGTGGCCGCCCGTAGTCGAAGACCGCGTCGATCGCCGCGCGAATGGTGCGGCCGGTGTAGAGCACGTCATCCACGAGGATGACCGCATATTGCGACGGCTCAAATGGGAGGTCTGTCTCTCCGACAACCGGGAAGGTGCCGGCGGCGACATCATCTCGATAGAGAGCGATATCAACGCTCCCGACAATCGGACGCGATCCGCTGAACTGCCCTATGAGCTCTGCGAGCCGATTGGCAAGTGGAACGCCGCGGGAATGAATGCCGACCAGAGCGATACGAGACGGGTCCGAATGGCGCTCCACTATTTCGTGAGCGATCCGGGCAACGGTACGTCGGAGTTGATCGGCGTCAACGAGTTGTGCAGCACGTGTCGTCACCGCGCGCACCATAAAAAAGGGTACGAGTCGTCCCGCATTGGGTACCGCTCCTTTCCGGCCTCTCTGGGCCGGGCTTAAAGGCCGGGTTGCTTGACTACTGTAGCAGCGCTGTCCGCTGTTGGGGGCAGCACTTCCCCATCAATTCGACGTGCGCCACCGATGTGCAGTGTTGGCGTCCCGCGTTCTGCAAAGGGGATCTCGATCTGATCGAAATCCTTGGGACAGATGGTGTTTGGAAATACTTCTTGGGCCTCGCGACGAAGATCTCTTGGGAAAAACCGGCTCGATATGTGCGTGATTGCGAGCATCGCGACATTCGCATCACTCGCGATTGCTCCTGCCTCGGCCGCAGTGGAGTGTCGTGTCTCGCGCGCCCGGGCTCGTTCATCGTCAAGGAATGTCGCCTCATGCACTAAAAGATCGGCTCCTTGACTGATTTCGCGCGTTGCATCGCACGGCTCGGTATCGCCGGAGATGACCACGCGACGACCCGAACGGGCGGGACCGAGAACTTGGTCTGGGGAAATCTGCTGACCATCGAGCTCAATGGACTGGCCGCGCTGGAGTACCCCAAAAAGTGGACCAGGGGGAATCCCGAGCGCGCGCGCAGCGTCGAGATTAAAAGCACCGGGACGCGAATCCTCGACCAGCGCATACCCACAGGAGCGAATGGAATGGCGCGTTGAGAAGGCGTGCCACGCGCCGTTGGGTACATCCAGGACGGGGCCGCTCTCCGATTCGCGCAGGTCGATCGCGAATGGGAGATGCCCTATCACGATACTCAGTGCGTCAAAAAGCTGCTGGGTGCCTGGCGGGCCGCAAAGAATGAGCGGGGTCTCGCGGCCGCGAAGCCCATAGGTTTTGAGCAGGCCCGGGAGTCCTAGGTAGTGATCTGCATGGAGATGGGTGACAAGTATCGCGTCAAGGTCGATGAGCCCGATTCCGGACCTGAGTAATTGACGCTGGGTCCCTTCCCCGCAGTCCACAAGCACACGGGTTCCACCATGCACCACAAGCGTCGCGCTCGTGTTTCGTGCCGCGGTGGGCGTTGATGCCGCGGTGCCGACGAATGTGACCCAGAGCTCCATGATCACGATCCTAGAGGTTTCATCTCGGCACGCGATGCCGCTGATCTGGTTTCAGAGCGAGTGCCGCTGCGCATAGCTCGCGATGACTCAGCTAGTGTTGTAGGTCGACGGCAGTACGACTGGCCGCCATGCGCGCGTAGCTCAGTGGATAGAGCGTTCGCCTCCGGAGCGAAAGGTCGCAGGTTCAAATCCTGCCGCGCGCGTCGTGCGAATTGCGTCTTACGTGGGCTCACCGTTGCGCATCACGTCGTCCGGATCCTCGTCTGCGATTACGTTCATGCGCACCCCATCACGTGCCTCGC
>CAITWD010000024.1 GCA_903896045.1 uncultured Actinomycetes bacterium | reverse complement strand
CTCCTGCCAGGTGTCAACCTCGGCCCTTACCGGTGGCGCGCACTCGATCACCGCGGTCTACTCAGGTGACGCGAGCTACGCGACAAGCACCTCATCGGTGTTGACCCAAACGGTCACGCGAGCCACCGGTACACCATCAGTTGCATCATCACTTCCCACCCCGACCTACGGCACCCCAGTGACCTTCACCGCCACCGTGCCAACCGGGGCCACTGGAACGGTGAGTTTCGAGGACGGTACATCCGCTCTCGGCACCCCATGCACCATTGTTGGTACCTCGTGTGCGATTACGACCTCGGCCCTTACCGGTGGCACGCACTCGATCACGGCGGTTTACTCAGGCGACGCGAATTACGCACCAAGTGCCTCGTCGGTGCTTGCACAAACCGTCAATAAGGCGGCAACAACAACGGGCGTTATGTCGTCGGGGCTTCAGGCAGCTCCTGGTCAGGCGGTGACATTCACGGTCACTGTGACCACCAATGCAACGGGGACCGTCAACGTCAACGATGGTGGAACCCTCGTCGGTACGTGCACCTTGGCGACCGCGTCATCGGTGACCTCATGTGGGGTGACGACAACGACACTCGCCATCGGTACCCACCCCATCACTGCGACCTATGTCGGGGACACCAACTACGCCACAAGCACGTCAAACCCGGCGCTGTCAGAGCAAATCCTCTCGAGCAACGTACCGCAGACGATTACCGTGACCGCGCCACCGGCAACTGTTGGATACGGAGGTACCTTTACCGCATCCGCAACCGCCTCATCGACGCTATCGGTGTCGATCACGGCATCCGGTACCTGCACAGGATCAGGCTTCAATGCAGTGGTGGTGACCATCGCAGCATCTGGCCTTGGCAACTGCGTGGTGACCTACACGCAGGTCGGAAATGCGACCTACGCGCCGGCTCCAACCCAGACCTCCACCACTCAGCCCGCCACGTTCATCACCCCCGGTGGGGTGCCTGCATCATCGGCTCCGGGAGCGAGCTTTGTCGCGACGGCAACCTCGAGCACCGGCCTGTCCGTTGCGATCTCTGGCTCGGGTGCATGCACCGGCTCAGGCGATGGAACCGGGGCGACCATCTATGTCAATGGCAACGCCGGCATCTGCACCGTGACCTATGACGCGACAAGCGATGGCGTGAGCTACAACGGAGCGCCAACGGTGACCACCACAACGACGGTCACGACTACCACTCAGTCAATTACGGTGATCAGTCCTGCGCCCGCATCGGCCGCGTTCGGGGCCAGTTTCAGCGTGGATGCGACATCGGTGACTGGAGCACCGCCCGTTTCGACCGGATTGGATGTGTCGATCGCAGGATCAGGCGGCTGCACCGGAACCGGCACCAATCGCGCACAGATCACCATGACGAGCGGTACCACCGCATGCACGGTGACCTACACGCAAGCCGGAAACGCTGGCTACTCGGCGGCGGCACCAGTGACCTCCCAAACCAGCGCCACGATCGCCAATCAAACCATCACGGTGACTCAAAACTCACCCGGTGCGCAGAACCCGCCCTCGAATGTGTTTGCTGGTGACATCTTTGATGTGGCAGCAACGGCGAGTTCTGGCCAAACGGTTGCAGTGACGATCGATCCGGCGAGCAGTGCGGTGTGCACCATTGTCGATAACGGTGATGGCACCTTTTCGGTGACCGCTGATGCCGCCGGCGTCTGCACGGTGGATTACGACCAGGCGGGTCTCGCGGGTAATCTCAACGCCGCGCCGCGAGTTGTCCAACAAACGACGGTGAGTGGATGATGGCCCACCAATTATCAACAATGTCCTGTTCGGGGCAGTTTGATGGGCCCCGACACGAGCACCAGCGTTCCCAACAGGGGGCGCGCGGTGGGCAGTACCAGGTAACGGATACCGGGTGGTGTCAGGGCGGGATGCCCGTTGTATCTGATCTGTACCTGTCAGTTGTGAATGACCAAAAGAGGGTGAACTTGTGCGTCGGTTAATTTGGATAGCGTCGATTGCGGCGGCAATGGCGGTGGCATTTGCGGTGGTTGCACTGCAGCCAGCGTCGGTGACCTCCGTCTTCAAAGCGCACCTCGCAAGCGCTGCGGTGCTCGGTATCGAAAACACCGCAGTCGTGATTGACCCGGCGACCGGTGATCCGGCGCCTGCCGGTATTGTCGGTGACACCCTCACCTTGACGGCGACCAATATCGCCACCTCTGGTGCGACCTACACCGCGACCTTTACCGCGGCAAACAACACCACTGTCACCGGTTCGACGCCGGTCCTGGTGAAGGCCGCAACGACCTCCGGCGGACCATCCACCTTTACGACGACGGTCCCTGCAACGGCAATCACCGGTCAGCTGACGCTGTCTGATGGCACCAACACCGCGACCGGCAACTTTCAGTTGTGGGTCTCGCACAGTGAGCCATATGTGATGCCAACAGGTCACATCAACATCACTGAAGATGACCTGAGCTACATCCTTGATCAGATCAAGTTCGCCGAGGCCCATGCGGCACGCACGCAAACTTCTGCGACAACGCTCGCATCGAAAACTGCCACAAGCACGATTACCTATCCCTATGACGTGACATCAACCTCACGCTGCCTGACTGCAGCCGATGTGAATTCGGTGATTTCGACAACCTCCGCGGCTGCTGCGACGGCCACAAGCGGTATCTACGCGTTTGGTGTCGATGCGCCGTGGGGTCTGCGCCAAGTTGATGGTCAGTGCAACAACATCTCCAATGTCCAGCCCGAGACCCCTCCAACCACCGTGAGCGTGGCAAGCGGTGCGGTACTCGCGCAGCCACAAAATGCCGTTGACACTGCGCAATGGGGAGCCGCGGACTTCTTGTTCCCGCGTCTTACCGCAGCGACGAACAACTCGGCAAGTCCGGCACCGTATCCGTTGACGCCATCTCAAGCGGTATATGCAACGCACACCAACGGCACCTCGTTGACCAACCCGACGACAGCGACAACAAATCAGCTGGCCTACATCAGTGACCCGACGAGCCGCATCATTAGCAACCTGATCTCCGATCAGAGCGACAATAACCCTGCGGCAGTTGCTGCATCGACGTCTGCCTACCAGACCCTCTATGGCACGCTTCCGGCGTACTCAAACTCCGTGAACGCAACCACGGGTGCGGTGAGCCGAGTGATGAGCATTCCCAACATCACCCCGGACTACAACGTCTCAGCGGGATTCAACTCGTGGTTCACCCTCTTTGGTCAGTTCTTTGACCACGGTCTTGACCTGATTCCAAAAGCCGGCCCATCGGTGTACATCCCGTTGCAGCAAAGCGACCCGCTCTACTCGCCGATGCCGGGCCAGCCGAACTTCATGATTTTGACGCGTGCGTCTGACCCGACGGGGAACAGCATCAACACGACGACTCCGTATATCGATCAGAGTCAAAGCTATGGATCACATCCTGCGCAGAACTTCTTCTTGCGTGAGTACGCCTTCGCACCCACAACCGGTATTCCGCTCTCGGATGGCCGGCTGCTTGCGGGTACCGACACGGCCTACAACACCACAACGGGGTTGCCGACCGCGTGGAGCAACAACCTGACAATTGGTGGAACCCTGACGCAACCTGGTGGCACAAATGCCCCCAATCTCTCCAACGATGGTATGCCAACGTGGCGCGACATGAAAGCGCAGTCACGCCTTCTCGGCTTCAAGCTGACCGATTACGACGTTCCGAGTATTCCGATCGTCGCAACCGATCAGTACGGCAACTTCATCCCAAACCCCACTGTGGGTCCGTGGAAGGGCATGCCGATGATGCTCTTTACCAATGGCACACAGTACGTGTGGGCATCTGGTACCGCAGCAAACCCGATCGCAACTGGTGCGAAGCAACCCGCGTCGGTCGCAGGGACCTCTCTTGCCAACAGCTCGGCAGGTGTGAGTGGGACAAACTGGGTTGCAGTCAGCTCCGGTCACGTGTTTATCAACGACACGATGGCGTCCGCGGTCCCATTCGATGCCAGTGGCAACCCATTGCAGCCCGACGCAGATACGGTGATGAACTCACCGCTCGCGCCGCCGATCAGGGGCTACTACGACAACGAAGCGTTGAACGCACACTTCATCGCTGGTGATGGCCGTATTAACGAAAATATTGGCCTTGAGGCAGTCCACGCGACCTTCCACAGCGAGCACAACTTGTTAGTGAAAGACATTCAGGACTTCCTTGCCAAGAACCCGGCGCTTGCGCCGAGCTTTGTGCAGGAGTGGGACCCCGCCTTGCATCCAAACCGCCTCTATCAGGCGGCACGGTTTGTCATGGAAATGGAATACCAGCACATGGTCTTCGACGAGTTTGCTCGTCGTATCGCACCAAGCTTGCCGGTCTTTATCTCGTATGACACAACGCTTAATAGCGACATTAGTGCGGAGTTCGCGAGCGCTGTCTACCGACTCGGTCACTCGATGCTCGACGAGACCATTGCTCGTGCAAACCCCGGCAAGTTCTATGACCCGAACAACAACCAAGATGTCCCGTTGATCGGAGCCTTTACGAACCCGCCACAGGTGCGTCTGCCACGACCGGCGATTGTCGACAATGCGACCTATTCTGGTGGCACGTTTACCTTCAATCTCGCGAGCGGTGAAACACCACCACCTGCGGGATCGATCGTGACAATCAGTGGCATGACTGACACTACCTACGACATCTCCAATGCCGTGGTGGCCACGTCGAATGGCACATCGCAGTTCACAGTGACCAGTCGTTACCCAGGTGGCGCGACAGGAACCACGGTGGCTGCAGGGACAACGACCTTCCCTGCGGGTCTTGCGCCATCAACGACATCGATTGTGGCGGCGAAGGGTCCATCGACCTTCCTGCCGGTCAGCGGCTCGCTCGACATCGCGCGCGTCGCGATCAACGATCCAGGAACCAACGGATACAGCTACAGCCCAATGACGGCAGCGGCCATGACGGCGCAAGGTATGTCGAGTCAGCGGGGTAACGAAGTCGATGAGTTCGTCACCGACGCAGTCCGCAATAACTTGCTGGGCTTGCCGTTGGACTTGGCATCGCTCAACATGACTCGTGGTCGTGATACCGGTTTGCCAACCCTGAATCAATTCCGGGCACAACACGCCTCAGCACTTCCGCCATATACCTCCTGGACCGATTTCATCAGTCATATGCGCTACACCGCATCGGGCGTGAACTTCGTCGCCGCATATGGGACCTATCCGACTCTGAGCGCTCCGGTCAACATCGGAACGATTTCAGCCGCCGCATTCTCGGGTTCGACGGTGACCTACACGTGCACCCCTGCATGTACGGGTGTGACCCAGGGCGAGGAAGTCACGATTAGTGGCCTCACGAACGACAACATCGCGAATGCGGTGGTGGCCACAGTGGGCGCCGGAAGCACGAGCTTCACCGTGACCAGCGCATTTGCACACGGTCCGAGAGATGTTGTCGCGTACCCGACGCAAGCCGGCTTGACCGCTGGCAATACAGCGCAACCGCTTGTGACAGGTGGGTTCGTCGCCAGGGTGACGGGTGCATCGGGAGCGGTCACGCGAGCAATGAACACCCAAGAGCAGCGTGCCGCTGCGCAGGCAATCCTGACTGCAGCTGCAACGCCTGGTACGCCTCAGTACGACTTTATGAACAGTGTCGGAACATGGGCAGGCAAGGAAACCGGCCTGAACTATGTGGATCTGTGGACGGGTGGTCTTGCGGAAAACCCCGCAAAGCAGCCGGTGACACCACCACTGCTTGGACCGACCTTCCAGTATGTCTTCATGGATCAGATGCTCAAGGACCAAAATGGTGACCGGTTCTACTACCTCGGCCGTATCGTCGGTCTGAACTTGGGTGAGGAGATTCCTCAGCAGAAGTTCACCGACATCGTCCGTCGTAACACGCCATCTGCATCGCCGACACTTCCCACGTCAAGTGCGACGGGAATCATCGGGATGAATAGTCCTGGCTTTGGTGTCAGTGACTGTGCCTTCAGCACCAATATGAGCCTGGTGCCTGCAGATCAGCAGTGCCCATCGCGTCCGGCGGTCGGAAACACGACTCCTGCCGAGACAACGGGGTACACCGCTGATGGCACGTTGACGCACACCGGTGTCGATAACGTCACCGGATTTGCAGATCCCTCAAGCACGACCGGCGTGAAGATTCACACCGGTTTCGGTGATGATGGAGCCTTCGGCGGTCCGGGCAATGACGTCCTGACCGGTGACCTCGGTGGTGACTTGCTCGACGGAGGCGCCGGAAACGACGTCCTCCTCGGCGGTCCAGGCGAGGACTTGATCAAGGGTGGTGCCGGAAACGACACCATCAATGCCGGTGACAGCCAGCTCGGCGATGTCGCGGACGGTGGCTCAGGCTCGGACTTTATTCACTGTGGAAACTGCTCCGGAGCCGTGGTGTCGCTCATCGGTGAAGCCGGTGATGACTTCATCCAGGGCGGTCAGGGCTCAGATCTTGAGATCAGTGGTGGCGAAGGCAACGACTGGGTCGAGGGTGGTGCTGGAACAGACATCATCTACGGCGATAGTCCGTACCTGACTGTTGGTTCTGCCGCACTCAACAACGGTTGTGGCTGCTCGATATCGCTGGCAGGTGGCGACGATGTGATTGATGGTGGCCCTGGTGATGACCTCGAAGCCGGTGGCGGCGGAGATGACATCTTTAACCTTGGCGCCGGAATCGATGGCGCGGATGGTGGCCCAGGCTTTAACTGGGTGAACTACCAAAACAACACCCGTAGCGACAATGGTGGGTCGGTTCCGAATGCCTGGATCGATCTGACTGGAGGTACGTTTGTGCCAGCTGCAGGCCTCAATGCGGTCGGTGACTCCGGGGGCTACCTGAGCATTCAGGCGGCCTCTGGTTCGCCGGGTCCGGACAACATGTTCGGTTCCAACGCGGCTGATACGACTGCGACCGCAACCGGCACCATCGGTGGGACCACGGTGCGCATTACCGGTACCGTTCCAACCCTTGTTGACGGAATGCTTGTCAGCGGCACGGGCATCGCAAAGGACACCCGCGTCGTGAAGGTCACCCTCCTGGTGACAGGTGGCGTGACTGTGACCCAGGTGACCCTCAGCGGTCAAATTACGGCGAACATCAATGGAACATTGACCTTCTCAACTGTTCCACTGACCAACCCCAACCTGATCACCGGACTGGCCGGGTACCTGCAAAACAGCCCCGCTTGGAAGCAATACGCAAATGTCAACCCATCGGCACATGAATGGTCTGGTGGCTCGATCTTGTTCGGTGGTGACGGAAACGACAACCTCGAATCCGATCAGGGCCAGAACGTGATCGATGGAAGCGCATCGGTGCACACCTGCATCCTTGCCAAGAACGGTACGTACTCAGTCGGCGCAGATACCGTCTGTAATAACGTTGCTGGGTATTCCAGCATGACGCCGCTTGCTCCGCTCATGGACGCAGGCGCCCTGCAGTCGAGTGATCTCACGACTGTGCGTGAGATTCAGCAGCACACATTCGCTGCGACGACGGCAGCGACAACAGGCACCTCGCGGGGCTTCACCGTCACCAACGGCTCGTTCTATCCGAATGAATCGGTGTCGGTGACAGGGTGCACGTCGAGCATTACCAACGGCGTGGTGTCATCCACCACAGCCCCGAGTCCTGCAACTGTCGATCCGACGGGTTCTAACCACACCCCGATTCCCCACACTCAGACGGTCACAGTCACAGGTACCTTCACTGCGGGAACGGGCACAAACTGCAAGATGCAGGCAACGGACACCTTGATGTTGAGCGGCGCACAAACCGCCTACAGCGTGGTGGCAATTCCGACAAATGAATTGCCTGCCGGAGCGACCTCTGGATTTACCATCCAAGGCGCCAACGGTGTGGACACCGTCTACGACGTGCAGATGGTTGCCTACTCGGTTGCGGGTGGTATCCAGACACCAGGTCAAGCCGTGCGGCTTGTGGCAACTGGTACCGCGTTGACTGGGCTTACTGTGTCGACGGGAACCATCTCGCCGGCATTTGACCAGGCGACCTACAGCTACAACGTGACGGTGCCCTCAGGGACAACCTCCTTGACGGTGACCCCGACGGTGACATCACCGGCGACGGTGACGGTGAATGGAGCAGTTGCAACACAATCAGTTGCGTTGGCAGCATTCCCCGCTTCGATTCCGGTAGTCGTGACCAAGGGCACGGCAACCACGACCTACACCCTGAATGTGGGGCAAGCGGGTTGGGTGTCGACCTTCGGTGCGGTCGCGCCGAATTCGACCGGCTTCTCGACGCAAATCGCAAATTACGATGCGACCTACACCTATGCCTGTTCGATTGTGGTGTCGGGTGTGGTCAGTCCTGTCGGGTCGCAACCAGCGGCGTGCGCAGTGTCGACGACCGGTTTGGTCACTGCCACCGGCATGATTACTGGCCAGCAGGCGACGGTCACGGTGAGTACCTCCAAGGCCGGGTATCTGACGGGCACTGCGAATGTCACTGGTACGCCCGGTGCATCAACCGGACTCAACCCGACGTTCTCAGGTGTCACGAAGACCACGACATCGTTTGCAACGACGGTGAGTAACTGGGACTCGACCTACACCTGGTCATGTACTGCGACGGTGGGTACGTGTGCGCTCGGCACGGGCTCAGGAACAACCATGTCGGTGACCGTGAGCGGCCTGCTTGCTGGCCAGAAGTCCACGGTCACAGTCACCACCGTCAAGGCGGGGGTAACTGGTACGGCATCGGTCGCGAGTTACGCAACCCCTGTGCTTCCCGCATTGGGTGCATGGACACGCTCCGTCACAACGTCCACGGTGGCGATTACGAACTACGCGACTGCGTGGACATGGACCTGCAAGGTGACGTCGGGGACATGTGTGGTGACCCCAGCGACTGCGACAACGGCAACGGTGACGGTGACCGATACCAACACTGGTACCAACACCCTGACCGTGACCAAGTCACAGACGGGGTACCAATCCTCATCGGCGACCGCGTCCGGATAACGGTCGCATGGCATTGAGTGATGCAATCGGGGCGCCGCATGGGCAACCATGCGGCGCCCCGAGGTGTTTCTAGGTCGATGAACTGTGCCCAGACAGCGGAGTGCGAGATGGTGCATTCTCGCTCGGCCATCCCAGGCGGGTCGCAAGCTCTGCAGCGATTTGGGCGACGTGGGCGGCATTCTCGCGTTGCTCGGGATCATCGGGATCAACCGATGCCACGAGGTTTTTGAGTGTGTGCAACACCTGATCCGAGCCACTGCGGGTCCGATAGTCACGAGCATCGGTCTCGGGAATGATCTCGTCCGAGAATGCGAAGGCCTGGTCCCGGCCATGCGATTTTGCCCAATAGAGCGCGCGATCGGCACGCCGAATCAGCTGATCGGTGGAGTCATGTGCGGCAACCAGATCACAGATGCCGGCCGAAAGCGATATCGAGATCTCATCGCCAACTGGTGTGGATGAGACCGCACGCCTGGCGCGTTCGATGGCCTCAAATGCCTTTGTCGCATCGGTTTCCGGCAGGATCCACGCAAACTCTTCACCACCAATGCGCGCGATCATTTCATCTTGGCGAATACATGCGCCCAGGCGCTCGGCGACCTCAATGAGTACCGCGTCGCCTGTGGGGTGCCCATGGGCGTCGTTTAAGTCCTTGAAGTGATCCAGATCAAGGATCGCGAGGGTCACCGGTCGCCCGAAGCGTCGCGCACGTGCGACCTCGCCGGTGAGTCGCTCCTGGAAGGCGCGCTGGTTCGGCAATCCCGTGAGCGAGTCGGTCATGGCTTGCCGGGCAAGATGGGCACGTGTGTGTTCGGCGTGGACTGCGACCGCGACGATGTCTGCGATACGCATCAGCTGCAATTCATTTTCGCGCGACAGTGATGCGCAGTGGCGGGACCCGGCCATGATCAGACCCCACACCACACCTTCAACAATCACCGGGGCAGCTGCAGTTGAGCAAAATCCAAGATCACCCGGGGTCGCGTGTGCATAGCGCGCGGTCGAGATGGTGTCATGGACATGTGCGATCACCGGTTCGCTTGCAACGTGGATGCGCTCGCCCGGGTGATAGATGCGTGCGGGATCGCAAAATGCCTCGATCACACAGTCATGCTGATCAAACCGACCGATAAATGCACACTCCACCCCAATGAGCTCAGCGATGGCACTGGCCGCGATCTTCATGACCTGTGCGTGGGTTTCATGGCCGGCTGCAGCGGTGGCAATGCGTCGTAGCGCAACGTGTTCGGCGAGCTCCCGGTCTGCCTGGCGTGCGTGCTCGGTCAGGGTGTGTTCGCGGGCGAGTCGTGTGCGTGCATCGCTTCCGGTGATCAGGATGATGCGCTCGCGCGGTACTGCGCCAGGAAGACACCGGATCGCCAGATCCATTGGGATTGGGCCTTCGGTGATGGTGGTCAGCGTGACCGTCATGCGGATTGGGTGGAGTGTCGATGCGGCGCGGCGAATGGCGTGCCGGAGGGTGGAACGATCATCGGGATCGGTGACACATGATGATGAGATACGTTGGCCGGCATCTGCGCGCAATCCCAGCAGCGCCCGCCCGGTTGCGTTCGACATGACGATGAGCCCACGTGTATCGAGGGCAATCACCAAATCGTGGGCATGTTCGGTGATCAGGGCATGCAGGGGCGCAAGATCGTTCGCGGTCGCCTTCGGCGTGATCGTGGGTCCGCCGGGTGTGGGGGCAATGCGATCGACCCGATATCCGTGATCGATGTGCTCGGCGTCCGTGCCGAAGTGATGTGGGAGATGCGCCATGTACGGATCAATCGGCGCGGAATGGGTGAAACGTTAATTTTGTGTCGTGCCAGCTTGACGCACGTGCGTTGAGTGAGTGGTGTCCGTGAGGCCGACGAGCTCGTCGAGGATCTCGGCGGCGGGGCGTATCGAGGTGACGGCATCCACCGAATAGCCGGCGTAGTGCGGCATTGCGGCAATGAGCCCTGTCGTGTCACGGGTCGGATTTGGAGTTGCGCCACGCGGGAGCGCAATGATCTGCGAGCCATCGATCAGGGATCCCACCCAGTCGGGGGCATCTGTGAGCGCGGTGATGCAACTTGTGAGCACCCGATGCGGTGCATTTGGCCAGCCGGTGGAAAACGCCGTCGTGATTTCGGTGTCATCGCGGGACGCAGCAATCAGGGCGCGTTGGTAGTCAGGGTGCGCACCCGACTCTGTCGCGGCAACAAAACAGGTGCCACACCGCACCCCGTCGGCTCCTGCTGCAAGGGCGGCCTGCAGGTCGGCAAAGGTAGCGATGCCGCCTGCGGCAAGAAATGGGATATTGATCTCGGTGCGCACCTCGGCGATGACATCGCAGATGGGGAGGGTGCCACACACATGACCGCCCGCTTCAATGCCCTGGAGCACCACCAGATCACATCCCGCGAGCTCTGCGGCACCGGCGTCTGCGAGTGAGCCCACCTGCCAGCTTGCGAGGGCTCCGTGGGCATGGATGCGGTCAATGAGTGCCGGATCTGGCGTCCCCCAGTAGAGCTCAACGACGCGTGCGTACTGTGCCGCCAGATCAATCAAATCCGGATCCAGGAATGGCACAAGAAATGTCACTCCAAAGGGTGCGCCGGTGTGGGATGCGATTTCGCTGAGGGCCTCAAGAAGCCCGTCCTCGCGATAGCGCGCGGCACCAAGCATGCCGAGGCCACCTGCCTGACTGACGGCTGCCACCAGCTCGGGGACTGCAGTGCGCGGCATTCCCGCCAACTGCACGGGGTAGCGACACCCGACCAGCTTGGTAAAGCGTGTGGAGAGTGCGTTCAACGCTCGGGGAGATCGATAATGACCAGCCGCTGCTCGCACATATTGCGCACGGCGGCACGTGGCCCCTCGCGGGTATTTCCGCTCTCCTTGATGCCGCCATAGGGCTGCTGATCGGCGCGAAAGGTCGGGGTGTCATTGATCACCACACCCCCAAATTCGAGCCGTGCGGCCCAGGTGAGCGCCGCATCGACGCGACCGGTAAAGATGCCCGCTTGCAGGCCATATGACGTGGCATTTGCAAGGGCAATTGCACCCTCGATTGTGCGATATGCGGCAACGCCAATCACCGGCCCAAAGATTTCATGTGCACTCACCGACATGGTGGGAGTGATATCGGCGATGAGTGTCGGCATCAGCAGTCCCGCGATGGGTGCTCCCCCGGCCAGGATCCGCGCGCCCTGGGCGACCGCTTCATCGAGGGCCGCAACGATACGGTCGTGGGCGCGCGAGGAGATCACTGGGCCAACATCGGTCGCCGGATCCGATGGGTCGCCGACGACCAATGTGGACATCGCGGCCACAAGTCGCTCGCAGACCTCGCGATAGATCGATTCATGAACGTAGACCCGCTGGACACTCACGCATGATTGCCCGGCATGGGTAAACCCTGAACCGACAATTTGGGCGACTGCATGATCAAGATCCGCATCCTCGGTCACAATCACCGGGGTGGAGTTTCCGAGTTCGAGTGCGACATGTTTTTTTGGTGCGCGGGCGCGAATTGCCCACCCGACTGCAGCAGAACCCGTGAAAGAGATCATCGCAACACCTGGATGATCGACGAGTGCGGCGCCGACAACGGCTCCTTCGCCTGTGATCACCGAGAGCGCCCCTCGAGGCAGACCCGCATCACGAAAGACCTCTGCCAGAAGCAAGGATGAGAGCGGCGTGATCTCTGCGGGTTTGAGCACTATTGGGCAGCCCGCAGCGATTGCGGGTCCCACCTTATGGGCCACCAAATTTAAGGGGAAATTAAAGGGGCTGATTGCCCCGATAACGCCGACCGGGGCATAGGTGGTAAACCCGATTTTGCGGTGCCCGGATCGGGAGGCCTCCATCGGCACCATCTCGCCGACGAGTGTCCGTGCTTCTGCGGCAGAGAAGATCAGCGTGTCGATGCAACGATCCACCTCTGCGCGCGCCTGACGGAGTGGTTTGCCTGCCTCCTGGCAGATGGTCGTCGCGAATCGCTCGTGGCGCTCGTTGACAAGTCCCGCGGCACGCTCGAGAATCTCGGCCCGCTGTGCGGCGGGCGGGGGAGGGAGGTGGCGTTGCGCCGACGCGACCGCGCGGTCGATCTCTTGCATCCCACCAACCGCAACCTCGGCGATCAGCTCACCGGTATACGGGTTGCGTACCTCGTGCGTCCCGCATCCGGCAACGAACTCTCCCTCCAGAAAGAGCCCGGTGGGGTACGGGTGCGGTGCCGACATCCTGTGCTTACTTTGCGGGTTGCGCGGCGGCGCGCGCGGCACGTCCTTCGGCGCGATATGTGCGGGCGCGCGCCATGTTTTCCAGATCCGGCCCCTCGCCATCGAGGCCCGGGGTTTCGAGAATGACGGGGAGATCTTGGAGGGCTGGTGCGCTCAAGATCGACCGCATCCCCTCGGCGCCAATTTCACCATCACCTAAATTTTCATGCCGATCGCGGTTTGATCCAAATGCGGTCATCGAGTCGTTGAGATGCAGACAGCGCAATTGGGCGATGCCAAGCACCTGGTCGAAATCGGCGAGCACGCTGTCGATGCCCCCGGGCTCATGAATGGGGTAGCCGCTGGCAAACAGATGCTGCGTATCCAGGCAGACACCCAAGCGGTCGGGGTTATCAACCTCGTCCCACACCGCTTTGAGTTGCGCAAAGGTGCGGCCAATGGTGTCACCTGCGCCTGCGGTATTTTCCAGATAGACCTGGCATGTCCCGGGACTGGCCGCAAAGGCCGTCCGAATGCCGGCGGCAATACGCGTGATCGCTTCATCGGTCGTCGAGCCCTTTGAGGATCCGACATGAAGGATGACGCCCGCCAGCCCTAATCGCTCGCCAATCTCGAGGTGCTGGGTCAGGCTCGTGATCGAGAGGCGATAGATGTTGCGCACCGAGGTGGCCGGCTTTCCGGGAGGACCCGATGGGAGATCGATATCCAAGGCACCGAGGTTCATGAGATAAAGACCGTGGCTGACGATCGGACCCATGCCCGCCCGCGCCGCTCCCTCACGAAATGCAGTGATCTCCGCATCTGTGTGATTGATGGGCTTCCATGTCCGCGGGTTGTGGGTGAAGATCTGCAGGCTCTCGCACCCGATCGCCTCGCCACGGGCAATCGCCTTACTGATTCCGCCCGATGCCGACACATGTGCTCCAAAACGCATGACTGCATCCTATGGGCTTTTTGGCATGTGTGTGGCCAGTGATCGGGCACGCGGGCGATGCATGGGTATCCTTGCTGCATGCCTCCCATTCAGCGTCGTGAAATTGAAGGTCCCGCGCGAGTGCGCTTTGCGCCAAGTCCCACGGGAAATCTGCATGTCGGCGGTGCGCGCACCGCATTGTTCAACTGGTTGGTCGCGCGTCACACCGGCGGTGTCTTTGTCTTGCGTCTGGAAGACACCGACAAGGAGCGCTCGACACCTGAGAGCGAAGCCCAAATTCTGCGTGCAATGGAATGGCTTGGACTCGATTGGGATGAGGGGCCATATCGCCAAAGCGAGCGCTCTGATGTGTATCTCGATGCGATTGAACGGCTGAAGGCCTCGGGGCATGTCTATGCCGCATGGGAGACCGAAGAGGAGCTTGAGACACAGCGCGACAACGCCCGGGCACACAAGCAGGCACCGGTGGTGCGGGGTCGTCGCGACTGGACCGATGATGAGATTGCGTCATTCGTTGCCGAGGGCCGCCGGCCCGCATGGCGGTTTGCCGTTGATGTGACTGGTCATACCGTGATTGAGGATTTCGTGCGTGGTGAGGTGACCTTCGCGCATACCGCAATTGAGGATTTCGTTGTTGCGCGCTCGGATGGCACGCCGACCTACAACTTGGCAGCCGCTGTTGATGACCTTGAGATGCAGATCAGCCATGTCGTGCGTGGGGAAGATCACCTCTCAAATACCCCGAAGCAGATGATGGTGATTCGCGCACTGGGTGGTCAGACGCCTGAGTACGCGCACATCCCACTGATCTTGGGTCCCGACAAGAAGCGCCTGTCCAAGCGTCACGGCGCAGCGTCGGTCGAGGACTTGCGCGACGCGGGCTTCATCCAGTCAGCGGTGTTGAATGTCTTTGCGCTCCTCGGCTGGAGCTTCGACGATAAGACCTCGATGTTTACGGTCGATGAATTGATTGCAAAGTTTGGCGTGGCCAGGATCTCAAAGAGCCCAGCGATTTTTGACCTGAAAAAACTTGAGGTCTTGAATGGTCGCTATCTGCGCATGCTGAGCGAGGATGAGTTCAGCGATGCCCTCATCGGGCATCTCGAACGCAGCGGATTCTTTGCGGACAAGGATGCTGGTGCGCGTGCGCGGGTCATCGAAACGGTGCCGGCGGTCAAGCGCAAGCTGTCGACCCTCGAGGATTACTCTTCGCTTGCCGGCTGGTTATTTCGTCCGCTTGAGATCGAGGCCGAGCCATGGGAGTCCCTTGTCAGTGATGTGCGACACTCGATTCAGGCGATCGGTGGGGGACTTGGGCGCCTCGAGCAGCTCGAGCACTTCACCCTTGAGGACATCAAGGATGCGCTGCAGGATCAGCTCCACATTCTCGGCGAAGATGCCCGTGGCTTTTTGGAGCCACAGCGCATCGCACTGACAGGCCAACGCGTCTCCACGGGAATCTATGAGAGCCTCGTGCTCGCCGGCAGAGATGAGGCGCTCACCCGGTATCGAGAGACGCTCGGTCGCCTCGCGGATCTTTGGGTGGCATGAGAAAACTTCTTGCGATGTCGCCGGGGCGCTCATCAGCGCTCGTTGGCGCGGTGATTTTCGCGATCTATGCCGGTATCTCACTCGCCCTTGAGGGGCGCCCTCATGGGCAGACCCAACTTGCCCAGATTGCGGGGATCTCCGCATATATCTTTCTCGCATGTGCAATTGCGCTGTATTTCAATGCGTGGCGTCGGCGTCCGAGTGCTGCAGACCGGGTCGTGGTGCGCTTTTTAGAGACGCATTTCGTTGTTGCCGAACGCATGGGCGAGCCGTGTGTGGCGACTGTTCCCAACAAGATTGGGACTCCTGCGGGTGGCGATGGTGCCCAGATGCCCGTCACCGCACAAGTGCGCGGGCCACTTGGCGAGGCCCAGGCCGAACTCACACTCGGCCGAGTGAGTGGTGTGTGGCAGGTGGTTGCGGGGGAATTGGTCCGCGATGACGGGCGCATCACACTTCCGATTGCGAAATAATCGCCTCGGAGCTGGCCATATGCGGGTCTGGTGCGCTACGGTACCGTCGCACGGGACGTAGCGCAGCCTGGTAGCGCATCCGCTTTGGGAGCGGAGGGTCGCAGGTTCAAATCCTGCCGTCCCGATCTGTCGATGTCAGTAGCCATACTGATAAGGCGCCTCGCATGCGAGTGGATGCGGGTGCCGGCAGGCGGGTGAGGTGTTGTGTGACACACCAGTCGGGAATGACGATCGGCCAAGGAGCCCATTCGTACCGTGCGGTGGGTAGCTACTGGTGGCACTCGTATGAGTGATCACGCCGCGCGGCCACCGTTTGTTCGCGGGCCCGATGCCGGGGATGACCCGCTCGACGCGTTTATTCGACATATCGTGGTGGAGTTTGGGCTCCGCGGAGCCGCGGTATTGCGCATTCTCCCCGATGCGATTCACACCGTGACCGCGTGGCCGCGTATCAATCGGCAGCATCTGACGCGTGAATCGACCAGCGCACTCACTGACCTCGCCCATAGTCCGCGCGGTGTCGCGGTGTGGCATTCGGGGTCTTCGGTGTTTCACGACCTCATGCGCCTTGTCGAAGCGGCGGGCCCGCGACAGGTTGATGTGATCGTGGCAGTCCGGATCACCACTCCCAATGCAACGGTGCCAGAGATTGCCATTGGGCTGGCATCGGGACTTTCACGTGATGGACTCGATCTCGCGCGCGGGATCGCGCGTGCTCATGCGCCGCGCGGTGCGTCTGCGCGAATGGAGGTTGGTTCCAATCTGCGCGCCACGGAACTCCTTGATGTGAGTCTCAAGTTGGCAGGCGAGCTGGAGATGGATCGGCTGCTTCCCGCGGTGGTGACTGCTGCACGTGATCTCTTTGATGCTCGCTATGTCGCGGTGGGCGTGATCGATTCCTCGGGTACCGGAATTGAGCACTTTCATTCGATTGGAATGGACGCCGAGACGCAGGCACGCATTGGGCGATTGCCGTCAGGAAAAGGCCTCCTTGGTGTGCTGCTCGATGATCTTCAACCGCTCAGGTTGGCGCATATTTCAGATGATCCGCGTTCGGTCGGGCTCCCACCGGGGCATCCCCCGATGGAAAGCTTTCTTGGCGTGCCGATGCTTCTGGCGGGGGTGTTGATCGGCAATCTCTATATGACTGAAAAACAGCATGGGGTGTTCAGCAGACAAGACGAACAACTCGCGATGGTCTTCGCCGCCCAGGCGGCGGTGTCGATTGAGAATGCGCGACGGTTTGCCATCGAGCGCGCACGGATCGCAGCATTTGAGCATTTGCAGACCACGATGCAGTCCATCCGCGATGCGCTCGCAGACGGTCTGCAGACCCATCGCGCCCTCGACGCGGTCTTTGATGATGTGGTCGTGCGTGTTGGTGCGCTGACCGGGTCGCGGGGTGTCTGCATTGCACTTGTGGAGGGGGATGATCTGGTGGTGCATGCGGTCAGTGGCGTATCTCGTGTCGCGGCACTGCAGGGGCAACGGATACCACTCGCCACCACTGATTTTGCCGGTGAATTTGGCCAGCGCGTCCACCTCGCCACCGATGTGCTTGACCTACGTATTGGTGATGAGCTCGCGGGAATCCTTGTGGTTGCCAGCGAGCGCCCCGCAGATCCTGGTGCGATCGCGATTTTGCAGGCGGTTGCCAGTCAGCTTGCGCTTGCGATTGCCAATGAGCACGCGCGAGTCTTTGAATCCGAACGGATTGCGACCTTGACGGCGCTGAGTATCGCCAAAGAGCGCGAACGCTCGACCGCCGAGGGGTTTCGTCGTGCAATTCGCGCACAAGAGGCGGAGCGTGCCCGTATCGCCCGCGAGCTCCACGACGAGGCTGGTCAGGTCATGATGGCAGTGGCATTGCATTTGCGGGCCCTTGAGCAGTCGACGATGGATGCCAATGTACGTGCCCGGATCGAAGAGCTGCATGGAATTGTGTCTGAATCATCCCTTGGACTGCATGAGCTTATTTCGGATCTGCGTCCCGGACCACTTCGCGAATATGGGTTGGCTGCGGCAATTGAACAACACGCAGTCCGTACACAGGATGCGACTGGGATCGAGGTCGGTCTACATCTCGACGCGCTCCCGGCCCTGCCTGAGGAGATCGAACTTGCGCTCTATCGCGTCGTCCAGGAGGCATTGTCAAATGTCGCCCGTCATAGCGGGGCATCTACTGCCAGCGTGACCGCGGCGCTTGTTGGCCGACGCTTGCGGCTCGTGATTGAGGATAACGGCAAGGGATTTGATCCTGTTGCCGCAACCACGCGGCATGGCCTTCTCGGGATGAGTGAGCGCATGGCCCTACTTGGCGGGACGCTCTATCCGGATGCGCGCCCGGGTGGCGGAACCGCGGTGATTGCCGAACTGGATCTCGATTCGGCCACCATCGCCACTGGGGCTGACCCGACATTCGAATCGTGAAAGTTGTCACGGGGCCGGCCCCCGCTCCGGCCCCGCGTCACATGCAGTCTCGCGTGTCGGTGGCGGGTTGGCTATCGGAGCCCGGCCCAGACATCGTGCGTCTTTCTACTGATATTGGCGCTTTTTCACATGAAACGTACGTCATCATCTCCGGGAACCTCCGGAGTATGTCTGCGGTAAATGGCCGGTCACAGCTGCTGCGTGATCGTCGATACTCAACAGCATGAACCCGGCCGTTGAAATGCATGCCATGTACCACCTGCGTGCCGCGCATGAGCCAGTTCGTGAATATGCGCTGTTTGATCGAGTACAGGCCGACGTGGGCCCGGAGCTCTCGCCACACACCTTCTTAGATGTGATGGAGCGGTTGATGACCCAAGGGCACGTGCATATGAGCATCGAGCATGATGCACTCGCGACCGATCCCGAACCCTTCTCGCCTCGGTACTACCGCGTCACCGACTAGCTGACAGTCTTTTTGTGCGTGCAGGCCACGATCGCGCGCATCGTCGTGCGCACAACCTCGCGAGCGTCTCTCACCAACAAGAGATTCCGTGTGCGCCGTGACACCGGACGGGCGGGGCGCTTGGCACCATGCATGACGGGGATCGCAGGCGCGCGATCCCCGTCGTTGCGTGCATTACTCGGTGGTCTCTGCCTCAGATGTGCGTGCAGGATCACTGGCGTTGTCGCCAGACACACCAAGGGCTGAGCGCCAGTCCTTGGGTACGTCGCGTGAGAACGCGTGCAGCTGCTTGCCGTTGCCGGTCAGTGCTTGCGGGTTCGAACCGAACCACCTGTTGGGATAGCGAGTTTCAATCATGGGCGGGATTGTAGCTATCGCGGTGGCGAGATGTGCCCCGGCATGCATGCGTCTCGTGTCGTGTGGTCGCCTCCACGCATGCGCACGAGGGGGAATCGGTATCGTGCGGCTCACGATCCGCCGGTCGCACTCGTCAAAAAAGGAGATACATGCCCGACATATCGTCACCTATTGACGATGTCGATAGAACGCTTCGGAGTCGGTCATTTCTGGTCGTCTTGATGCTGTCTGGCCTCGTCGGTGTCGCCGTGAGTGTGATCGCGTGGGGATACCTTGCCGCAATCCACGGCACCGAGCATTGGATCTTCGTGATGCTCCCGAGTCAACTTGGCCTTGGACCCGCACCGGTGTGGTGGTCGATTCCCGTACTCATCGTCGCGGGGTGTGCAGTCGGATGTGCCGTGACCTATCTGCCTGGCCGTGGAGGTCACCCGGCATTTGAGGGGTTGGCAACACATCCACCCAACGCGTCGGATCTTATCGGCGTCGCCGCGGCAGGGTTCGCATCGCTGATTGCGGGGGCGGTTGTTGGTCCGGAGATGCCGCTCTTGGTGATCGGAAGCGGGCTTGCGATGGTCGCGGTGCGACAGGTGCGCTCAGATGCGCCGGATGAACTCCTCGCGGTGATGGCTGCCGCGGGAAGTTTTGCTGCGGTGTCGTTCATCTTTGGATCACCCGTCATTGCCGCGGTGATCTTGATGGAGGTGATTGGCTTGAGCGGTCCACGCGCCCCGCTTGTGCTGTTGCCAGGGCTCCTTGCGGCGGGCCTTGGCTCTCTGACGTATCTTGGGTTCAAATCATGGGCGGGGCTCGATACCAGTGCATTTTCACTCCAGCCAGTACATCTGCCGGTGTTTGCCAATCCAGGTCTTCTAGACTTTGTCTGGGCGATTGCACTCGGTGTCGCAGCCGCACTGGTTGCACGGTTGGTGCTGGAGATCTCTCGTCGGCTCTATCCGGTGATCGTGCAACGCGCGCTCGTTGTGACACCCATCGCAGGCCTTGTCATTGCAGCAATCGCAGTGATATTTCATTCCTGGACTGGGCATACCCCTGACATGGTGCTCTTTTCCGGCGAGAGCGCGCTTGGGACGCTCGTCGGCCAGGCCTCGGGATGGACCATCGGCGCATTGGCTGTTTTGATGCTCTGTAAGGGTCTTGCCTGGGCCATCTCGATGTCGAGCTTTCGCGGTGGCGCGATTTTTCCGGCGATATTCATCGGTACAGCAGGCGGGCTCATTGCCGCGCACCTCCCCGGTTTGAGTTTGTCACCGGCGGTTGCCGTGGCGATCGCGGCAATGGTGGTCTCGATGATGCGACTTCCACTCTCCTCGATTGTGCTCGCGTCGCTGTTGACGGCGTCCGCGGGATTTGGGGGAGTGATGCCGCTCGTGATCGTCGGCACGGTGGTCGCATTTTTGATGACGAAATGGCTTGAGGCGTGGAAGGGTGATGTGACGCCCGACGCTCAGACCGGTGCCACATCACTCACGCCTTCGTGACCAAGCACGCGCTTATCCGGAATGCGATTCGGTACGTGCGTCGGTGAGTTCGATGGCGGAATAGGGCTCCGCCATCAACGGACTCGAGAGAAGAAAATCTGCCGTTGCCCGGTTGCAGGCGATTGGGCAGTCGTGCACCACTGCAATACGCAAAAGCGCCTTGACATCGACATCGTGTGCCTGTGGAGAGAGTGGATCCCAGAAGAAAAACACCATGTCGAGGCGCCCTTCCGCGATTCCTGCGCCGACCTGTTGATCGCCCCCGAGTGGTCCACTCAAAAATCGCGTGACAGGGAGTCCGGTTTCCTTCTCGACGAGCCCGCCCGTCGTTCCGGTGGCGTAGAGATTGTGTTGGGCAAGGGTCCCTTGGTTAAAGCGCACCCAATCAAGGAGATCGAGCTTTCGATTGTCATGCGCAATCAGGGCGATGTTCTTCCGGGTATCCATCAGCGGCTGCCTTTCAAATGAGATACGTGATGCCGGTGCAACGCACGACCTACCGGACGATATCCCACATTTGCGATGACGACCCGACCCCCAGCGCAGGTGTTGCACGACGGGTGCGCAGCACCACATGTCCCTGTGAGGTTTGCCTGTATTACGGGGTGGAGCGAGATCCCTCGGGCGGCGACTTCGTTAGAGATCGCTGTGGCGTGGTAGCGCGCGCAAATCGGCGATACGCCGACATCAGTGCACGCTGAGACGGTGTTTCAAAGTATCGGAAACTGAGTCGACAGACCCCCAAAAGAACGACAAGCACGCCGATCGCCGCGATAATCGAAGTTGGACCGCTCCAGTGCAGTTTGCGCGTGATCCAAATCACGAGCGTCAAGCCAATGACCTCATGGATCAAATACATCAGGTAGCTCGCCTCGCCGATTTTGCGCATCCAACGAAGGGAAAGAACTCTCCCCAGTGCGGGCAAATACAAGCCCCCGGCAAAGAGCGCGAAGATGCCGACAATAACCAGCGCGAAGATCGGCCCTTTCCCCGGCCCCCATGGGGCGAGGTGGAGTGAGGTCAACTCCTGGAAGATGATCGCAATTCCGGCAATAACGAGATTGCTGGTACGCGATCGCCCGGCCCACAATTGGTACATCGCCATTCCAAAGATGAACCACCACAGGTGGGCTTCCATATTGGACCCGATGAGAAACTCCCGCAGGTGAAATGCGACCCGTGGGGACAGATGTAGCCCAAGCCCCCGACCGTGGTGATCAAGTACGACATAGGTCAGTGCCGAAAGCGCCACCGCGATCGCGGTCATGACGTAGAGAAAATATCTGCGCGCCACGAAGAAAATGATTCCAGCCACGAGGTAGAACTGGATTTCAATCCAGAGCGACCAGAGCACTCCGTCGGCGTAGCCACTGGTATGCACGCCGAGGAGGCCCCAGACATATTTCGGAATCAGTGTCAGTGACGGGAGTAATGAGTTCGTATCGCTGGCATGGGGCGGGCTGCCAGCGAGCGAGCGCGCGATCAGGATCGTGGCGAAGGTCGCCAAAATCAGCGCGGGCCAGAGGCGCACAATTCGACGTACAAAGAATTCGATGAGTGACGTGCATCGCTCGAGTGTCAAAAAGATGACGAAACCCGAAATGATGAAAAACAGCTGTACGCCGTACGCACCGTAGGTCAGGAAGTGATGTGCGTACGTCGATCCATACGGATAAATATTGAGTGCGAACGTCGGGGTGGTCCATCGGTCTAGATAGTGAAAACAGACCACCATTGCGACCGCAATTGTCCGTAACCCATCGACCTGCCCAAGCCGTGGCTTGCCTGTGCTCATCGAGGAGTACACCGGTCGCGGTTGATCTCGAGGCGTGCGTGCTGCGGCATGTGGTGCAGCCGCCTCATCGTGGGGCGTATGTGGTCACTCATGGATTCCACCGTGCTCATTCTGGACGAGTGTGCCTGGCGACGACGTCGGGCGAAGACCCCTCATCGATGGATTGACACACAATAGCCATGACTGCCCCGGAAGCTGGAGATGATGGGAGCGTACGGCCGTAAGAATGAGTCATTAGTATGCTAACGCCAATGCCTGAACACACCGCGACTTCATCCTCGCCGCAACGTCGTACCGGCGTCGGTCCCGATCACCCGAGTTATTGCTGGTGGGTGCTCTCAGTGACGAGCCTGGGCATGTTCCTGGCGACGGTCAACAGCGGCACGTTGCTGATTGCGTTGCCGACCCTTGAGCGCGCGCTTCACACCTCATTGCTCACCCTCGTCTGGGTGATTTTGGCCTACATGGTCGCGACCACGGTGTTGATGTTGCCCGCGGGGCGCCTCGCTGACCAGTTTGGTCGAAAGCGGATGTGGATCGGTGGACTTATCTTTTTTGGTGTCACCTCACTTGGCGCGGGTTTTGCCGAAACCGGCACCCAGCTGATCCTATGGCGGATCGTGCAAGGGGTTGGGGCGGCGCTCTTGTTCGCCAATGCGGGCGCGCTCGTGACCGATGTCTTTCCTCGCGCCAAACTTGGACTTGCGATGGGCACAAATGTGATGGTCGCTGCTGCCGGTTTGGTCGTCGGACCGGTCCTTGGTGGATGGCTCGTGATCTATGGCTGGCAGTGGGTCTTTTGGTTTAACGTGCCGCTGTCGATCATTGGGATCGTGTGGTCGTTGATGGTGCTGCATGAAACCGGTCACAAAGACGCGAGTCAAAAAATGGATTGGTGGGGAAATCTCTTCCTGATCGTTGGGCTCACCGGTATCGTCTATGGGCTTTCTGATGCGGGCATCGACGGCTGGACAAATACCCGCGTCTTGGTGAGCCTCGTTGTTGGCCTTGTGTGCCTACCTGTTTTTATTTTGGTGGAGGCACGTACCGCGTCGCCGATGCTCGATCTCTCGTTATTTCGTATTCGGATCTATTCGGCCGCAGCCGCAGGGGCATTCCTGAATGGGATTACCCGTTTTGCGTTGGAATTTCTGTTCGTCTTCTATTTTCAAGGGCCGCAGAAGCAGGATCCGATCACGGCGGGAATTGAGCTTGCGCCGCTTGCGATTGGCATGCTGATTGCCTCGCCCTTGGCGGGGGCCTGGGCGGATCGCCATGGATCGCGCACCCCTGCGGTGCTCGGAATGCTGATTTCGGCGATCGGCCTTGCGGGGATGACCACACTCCAGGTCTCGACGCCGTACTGGCAGTCAGCGGTATGGCTGACAATTGTCGGAGTGGGTTCAGGGGTCTTTAACTCCCCAAACACCAGCGCGATGATGTCTGCAGTGCCACCGCAACGGCGTGGAATCGCATCTGGCACCCGCGTCATGTTGACCAATGGTGGCGCCGTGATCTCGATCGCATTGATGCTGATGATCATTACGGCGGTTGTGCCAATTCATCTGTTGTTTTCAATTTTCTCCGGGCTGACGACGGGACTGTCCGCCGAGAAACTCGCCCCATTCATGAATGGCATGCACCTGGCGCTGTGGATCTTGGTTGCATTGTCCATGCTCGGTGCGGTGGTGTCTGCGATGCGCGGGACACCCGAACCCGCCGAACCTGTGGTGATCCACGCCGAGCCCGAGGCTGCGCAGGCGTAGGAACGCGCGCACTGTCTGTTGGGGCTGGATCAGGGGCCAGTTTTCGTTCATGCGGCTGGGTCACGAATATCTGGTGCGGCTCGATCAATGCCGAAGTAGCGCAGTTGGCCCGAGCAGCCGCCTTGTAATTGCGCGGTCATGAGCTCGCGCGCTGGCTGGTGCGCAAGATGCTCGCACGCAAGCAGCCCTGCCACTCGCGATAACGCCACAGACGGGATAAAGATATTTCGGTGCAAGGCGCACACGCGTCTTCGTGACGCGCGCTATCACTCTCCCGAAGACCGCTTAGTCGATGGGACTCGGGACTATCGCGGGCCGGCGATCACGGCGCACCCACTCGACGGCGACGGCACCCATCATCAGCGCCCAAAACGCGGCACCCACGAGGCAGACGCCATCCCATCCGGCGCCGGCAAACGTTATGCCGGCGAGGGCGGATCCGATTGCGCCGCCAACGAAGTAACAAAACATGTACGCGCTGTTCATGCGGCTGCTGGCGTCTGGGCGCAGACCGTAGATCACTGCTTGGTTGGTGATCATGACGCCTTGGGTGGCTAGATCCAGCACGATGATCCCGATAAGCAGGGCGCCGAGGAAGAAACTTCCGAGCGCAATCAGCCCGCATGCGCCGATGGCAAGAACAATCGATCCAATCGTCGTCAGGCTCGTGCGATTCGCGTCGGCAAGCTTGCCCGCCAGGTTGGCTCCCAGCACGCCGACTGCTCCGACCAAGCCGAACAAGCCGATGATGCCGGGACCGAAATTGTATGGCGAGGCGGACAGTACGAACGTCAGCGCTGTCCAGATCAAGCTGAAAGCGGCAAACGACAAGGCCCCGAGAACGGCGCGAAAGCGCAAAACGGGTTCAGTTGCCAAGAGGACAAACTCGGACGCCACCAATCGGGGATAGCCTTGGTGTTGGCGCAATGGTTCCGTGGGCAGGGTGCGTCGCAAGAGCACCGCAAACGCCAACATGACGGCGGCGGAGATCCAATAAATCGAACGCCACCCCACCAATTCGGAAAGCGAACCGCTGAAAGTCCGCGCTAACAAGATGCCCATCAGAAGTCCGGTCATCATGCGTGCCACAACCCGTCCCCGTCGTTCCTCTGGCGCCAGGCTCGCGGCGAAGGGGATCATGATTTGACCCCCAATTGAGGTAAGACCGACGGCGATCGTGCCGATTTCAAACACCAACAAGGTTGGGGCAACCGCACACACGATCAGACAGACCATGGTGACGGCAAAAATGGCCGGAACAAGATTACGACGACGAAACAAATCACCCAGCGGAACCAGCAGCACTAAACCCGCCGCGTACCCGATTTGTGTCGTTGTGATCACTGTTGCCGCCGCACCTGGCCCAACCCCGAACTCACTCGCGATGGTGTGGAGCAGCGGCTGAGCGAAGTAGAGGTTCGCGACCACAAAGCCTGTGGCGACCGCCATCACGGCAACCAGCCATCCTGGCAGGACGTTGGGCGCAGCGGCTGGAGCGGCTGTGGGACCGTGCGTGTCGATCACCACGCGTTCACCCGCGCGCACCATCTGTTGTCCAACGCTTGGGAGGCAATCATTCGTGATGTTCGGCGCGGGAGAGGGGGCTCTGCGCGCCGTGCGGGATTATTCATCTGCGAAAAGGAGTCCGGAGGTATCGGCGTGGTTTCGCGAGGGCTTGCCGGTTATTATGATCAGCCGACAGCCCGGTCATGCCAATCCGCAGATCACGCTTCGAATGTATGCGCACCTTGTCGATCACGCCGATCTTCATCAGCTTGCGGCGGTCTTTGATCGATGATGAGTCTTGACTGAAACATTGGGGCACACGTTGGGGCGACGCCGCAATTGTGTTCCTGTATTGGAGAGATTCATAAAAAGTACCTGCATGTAGGTAATTTTGCCGAAGTAGCTCAGTTGGCCAGAGCAGCCGCCTT
>CAITWD010000023.1 GCA_903896045.1 uncultured Actinomycetes bacterium | reverse complement strand
CGACACGATGCAATTCATCAAGCCCGATGTCCAAACCATCTGTTGCGGTATCGCAATGAGCATGGGTGCACTGTTGTTGGCAGGCGGCGCAAAGGGCAAGCGCATGGCGCTCCCCAACGCCAAGATCATGATCCACCAGGTATCTGGTGGGTTCTCTGGGCAGGCCTCAGATATCGAAATCCACGCTCGCGAAGCACTCAGCATTCGCAAGAAGCTCGATGAGATTTTGGCCTTCCACACCGGCCAAGACCTCGAAAAAGTGAGTAACGATACGGACCGGGACTATTTCTTGAGTTCCGAAGAGGCCAAAGAGTATGGCCTCATCGATCGGGTGATTTCCCACCACTAGCCAACTGATGGGCGTCTGCACGCATCCCTTAACGGGTGGCGTGCGGGCGCACTGATGGTTGGTCACTGCGCCCCTCGTCACATGCGCGTCCGGTGATCGCCATGGGCACCACCATCATTCCCGTCGGATCACCCGCGTATGTCCCGCGTACGGGCGAGACGTCGGAGTCGTCGTGGCACTCAGTACTCATTCATGCGATCCACGCCGCGCACGCAGACCATCTGCGAGGCCGATATCGAGCTCTCCCACAACGCACCCGACCACCGGCGTCCAACGAATCAATCCTGATGCCAGCAGAAAATCTATGACGCGGCGCGCGGGCCCTGGGCGCAATCGCTCTACAACGACAAACGGAGACCCGAAGGTCTCCGTTCGCTGCGATGTATCTACAACCGCCACTTCAGAATGGCAATCATATTGCGGTAACTATGACGGGTTGGAAAGCGCTCCGCGAGGGGTACGGCTGCGAAACGCAGTATGTACCAATCAGCACAAAGCCAACCGACTGGCGTCCAACGACGGCGGGGGCCCCGAAGGGCCCCCGCCAAATGCACATGGGAAACGCTGATGTAGGCCGGGGCCTACATCATGCCGCCCATACCCATTCCGCCCATGCCACCCATGTTCTGCGGCATTGCGCCCATTCCGCCGCCACCCTCTTCGGCACGCTCAACCACAAGCGCCTCAGTGGTGATGATGTTCTTGGCAATCGACGCAGCGTTGGCAAGCGCCGAGCGCGTCACCATGGCTGGGTCGATGATGCCGGCGGCGATAAGGTCAACGTACTCACCAGTGTCAACGTTCAAGCCGTGACCCGGCGGGAGCTCGAGGACCTTGCCGACCACGACTGAGCCCTCAAGGCCAGCGTTGTCCGACAATTGACGAAGCGGCTCTTCGAGCGCGCGACGCACCAAACGCACACCAGTTGCCTCGTCACCTTCAAGGTTGAGGTCATCCAAGGAGCTAATGGCGTTGACAAGTGCAACTCCACCACCAGGAATGACACCCTCCTCGAGGGCTGCACGAGTCGCCTGCAATGCGTCCTCGACACGGTGCTTCTTTTCCTTCATCTCGGTCTCGGTTGCGGCACCGACCTTGACCACAGCCACGCCACCGGCGAGCTTGGCAAGACGCTCTTGGAGCTTCTCACGGTCAAAATCTGAATCCGACGAGTCGATCTCGGCACGGATCTGCTTGATCCGGCTCTGAATCCCTGCAGCGTCACCCGCACCATCGATGATGGTGGTCGAGTCCTTGTTCACCACGACCTTGCGGGCGCGGCCAAGCTGCGACACCTGAGTGTTGACGAGCTTGAGACCCATCTCCTCAGCGATCACTTCACCATCGGTCAAGATGGCGATGTCCTCAAGCATGCGCTTGCGACGGTCACCAAAGCCAGGGGCCTTGACGGCGATACCGGTGAAGGTGCCACGGAGCTTGTTGACAATAAGGGTTGCCGTTGCTTCGCCTTCGACGTCCTCAGCGATGATCAACAGCGGCTTGTTCGACTGGATGATCCGCTCGAGCACAGGAACGAGGTCCTGGACTGAGGAGATCTTGCCGTTGTGGATGAGGATGTATGGGTCCTCAAGCACTGCCTCTTGACGATCACCGTCGGTGATCATGTACGGGCTCATGTAACCACGGTCGAACTGCATACCCTCGGTGAAGTCGAGCTCGATACCAAAGGTCTGGCCCTCTTCGACGTTCACGACGCCGTCCTTGCCGACCTTCTCGATGGCGTCAGCGATGACATCACCAATTGCGCGGTCACGCGCAGAAATCGTTGCAACGCGAGCAATATCTTCCTTGCCCGATACTTCCTTGGCCTGTGCGAGCACCGATGCAGCAACGCGCTCGACAGCTGCCTCGATACCGCGCTTGAGACCCATTGGGTTCGCGCCAGCAGCAACGTTCTTCAAGCCTTCGCGGACGATGGCCTGTGCGAGCAAGGTCGCAGTGGTCGTTCCGTCACCAGCAACATCATTCGTCGCGGTGGCAACTTCCTTGACCAGCTGTGCGCCCTGGTTCTCAAAGGGGTCCGACAACTCGATCTCGCGAGCAATCGTCACACCGTCATTGGTGATCGTCGGAGCGCCAAAGCGCTTGTCGAGCACCACGTAACGACCCTTCGGGCCAAGCGTCACCTTCACAGCGTCGGCGAGAGTATTGACACCGCGCTCCAATGCGCGACGAGCTTCCTCACCAAAGAGAATGTCTTTAGCCATGATTAGTTAACCGCCTTTGCAAGCACATCGGATTCGCGGAGGATGATCAGGTCGTCACCATCAACCTTGATCTCAGTTCCACCGTACTTCGAGTAAATGACTTCGTCGCCCACGGCAACGTCAAGTGGAACGCGCTTGCCGTCTTCGTAACGACCCTCGCCCACAGCAATCACGGTTCCACGTGATGGCTTCTCCTGCGCGGTGTCCGGCAAGACAAGTCCACCTACTGTGGTCTGTTCGGCTTCAATCGCCTTGACAACAAGACGATCTCCGAGCGGCTTCAAGTTCATGCACGCCTCCCTCGGCGATGATTTGGCACTCTCACATGTCGAGCGCCATTCTTGGCACTCTCTGAATAGGAGTGCCAAAAGGCTAGCCGCTCATCGCCAAGGACGCAAGGGAGAACTGGTGCAACTAATCCAGCGGTGGGAACTCAATCACCTCAGTGAAATGCACAACCGAGACGATGTCATCGAGACTCAGATCACGCGAATAGATCTGCGACAGAAAGTTCATCGTGTCCTCGATACGACGAAATTCCGGAGTGTCCCGCTCGATGTCGCGTTGACTTAATTCCCGCAACGGCTTGACATCAACCTGGTCGATCATCGCAGTAAAAATTCGCTGCTTCACTCCTTGACGATGCCCCACCGTGACCCACACGATTTGGCCACGCCGGTATTTATGACTCTTATCCCCAAGCCTGATCGTGACCGTCTTGCGCCCCTTGCGCAATTGATCGATAAACAGCGGGGAATAGAAGTTCAGCGCAAACACAGACAACTCCCTCAGCGTGGGCAGCGAGCAACGGTCCAGATTGCCGAACTTCGACAGATCCAGTCTATGAGCGGCATGCTACCTGCCATATGAATGGTCGGCTGCAACAACCGACCATTCATACCGAGGTACGAAAACTATCCGCCGAAGAAGCGCTTCAGTGCGGCCATGAAACCGCCACCCTGCGGCTTCGTGGAAGCTGCTGCTGGGGCGGCAGACTGAGGTGCGGGGGTACCCGCTCCAGATGCGCTTGCTGCGCCATCCCCGACCCACTTATCGAGCGCTTCCCAGCCGGTCTTACCTCCGGCAGCTGCAGGTGCTGCTGCGCCACCGCCGCCGACCCACTTATCGAGCGCTTCCCAGCCGGTCTTACCTCCGGCAGCTGCAGGTGCTGCTGCGCCGCCGCCGACCCACTTATCGAGTGACTCCCAACCGGTTTTCCCGGAAGGAGCTGCCGGTGCTGCTGCGCCACCGCCGCCGACCCACTTGTCGAGTGACTCCCAACCGGTTTTCCCGGAAGGAGCTGCAGGTGCTGCTGCGCCACCGCCGCCGACCCACTTGTCGAGTGACTCCCAACCGGTCTTGCCTCCGGCAGCTGCAGGTGCTGCTGCGCCACCGCCGCCGACCCACTTGTCGAGTGACTCCCAGCCGGTCTTGCCTCCGGCCGCTGCAGGTGCTGCTGCGCCACCGCCGCCGACCCACTTATCGAGTGACTCCCAGCCGGTCTTGCCTCCGGCAGCTGCAGGTGCTGCTGCGCCAGCGCCGCCGACCCACTTGTCGAGTGACTCCCAGCCGGTCTTGCCTCCGGCAGCTGCAGGTGCTGCTGCGCCAGCGCCGCCGACCCACTTGTCGAGGGCTTCCCAGCCGGTCTGTTGCGCGCCACCCATTGCAGGAGGGGCGCATCGAAAATGTAGCGATTGGGTCGAGCGTCCTTCAGAAGCGGCCTGCGGCATCTCCAGCTCCGTAACTATTTCGGGTACAAAGTAAGTATCTGCACACACTGTTCGTGCGTGTTGGCACAAACTTACGCTGTGGCCCCTATGCGGGTCAAGCCGCGAGCCCCAGAAACCCTCAGACGATTTCCAACAAGCGTCGGTAACTCTCAAGGCGCTCCGGACGGACGGCCCCATCCACCGCACACCCCATTTCGCCGACATGGCGACATCCACGAAAGCGACATTTGGTCGCCATTGCTGCAATCTCGGGGAACCCATGCACCAATTCTCCGACCTCCATTGGGGGCAGATAAAAGGTGCGCACCCCCGCGGTATCCACAACGGCTCCGCCATCGGGAAGCGGGATCATGCGCGGGTCAGTTGTTGTATGACGTCCTGCACCTACCTTCGACACTGTGCCCACCGTACGTTCAACCCCTGTCAGGGATGAGGTCAAAGACGACTTCCCGACTCCGGAATGACCAGCGAGCACAGCGATGCGGCCATCGATGAGACCCCTCAGCGCTTCGACAAATCGTGGGTCAAATGTGGATCCCGCCCGCACGGGATAACCAATCTGCTCATACATCTCGACCGCGTTCGCAATCTGGGCGATGTCGTGGGGAAGATCATTCTTGGTGAACGCAATCGCGCATTCCAGGCCGCCGAGCTCACCAGCCGCAAGATAACGATCAAGAAAACGTGGCTGAAATGGTGGGTCAACGACGGCTGCGATCACGATCAACAGATCGGCATTGGCAACCAACGGCCGCGCGCGGTTTCGTGCCCCAAAATCCCCTCGCGAGAGCAGCGTCGTGCGCGGAAGAATTTCCCGAATCCGCACGGAATCACCATCTCCGGTCAGCTCAACACGATCCCCTGCGACAATCGGTCCGCCCAGAATCCGCGGGGGAAGACTTGCTTCCACATCGCGCCCATCAACATGCACGGTCGCGGTCGGCCCCGACACCCGTACAACCAGGGCTGTGGAATTAGAGATCGTTGCCCAAAAGCTCTTGCGCGGTAAACAGGGCATAGAGCGGTGCACCATCGAGCAGCGGCTCAATGACCTCACGGCCGCCCTCTTGGCGATCAATCACCACAACGGCACCCATGACCACCCCGCCGGCCTGACGGGCCCGCTCAATTGCCGTCGCAAGCGAACCGCCTGAGGTCAACACGTCGTCGAGCACGACAACTGGTGTGCCCTCTTCGATGAAGGGACCCTCAATCCATTGTTGAAGCCCATGCTTCTTGGACTCTTTGCGGATAAAGAAGCCTGTCACGCGCTCCCCTCCAGCCCATGCTGCAGACGACACCGCACAGACAAGGGGATCCGCACCAAGGGTGAGGCCACCGACAGCCTTTGGCGCGTGCTCCTGAATGAGATCCCACGCCAACTTGCCCGAAAGCTCCGCGCCCTCGGGGTCCAGCAACACCTGGCGGCAGTCGATGTAGTACGACGAGCGACGACCAGATGAGAGCACAACGGACTCTCTGATCACTGCGTACTCGGACAACAGTTGCGCGAGGCGGTTTCGATACTGCTCGGATTCAGTCACGGCTCCATGATATCCGGCGCGGGCGGTCATGGTCGGTAATCTCTGGGAGAACAATCGTTATTGATCACTCAGGCGAGGAGCATCGTGGTCGAGGTCACACCAGAAGGAACACCAAACCCCAATGCCGTCAAATTCACGCTCGATCGGCAAGCCACCGACCAGCGCAGCGAAACCTTTCGCGCAGGTTCCGTTCCCGAGGACTCTCCATTGGGATCACGGATATTTGCCCTCGATGGCGTGACCAATGTGTTTTTGACTGCGAACTTTGTGAGTGTCACCAAAGAGCCCGATGCCCACTGGGATGAACTTCTCCCGGCAATCGTGGCCGAAATCGAGGCGTTCTACGAATGAGTAGCTCGACCGGGCTGATCTTCTCGTATGCAATCGGTCTCATTTTTTTTGTGGGCGGGATTATGTTGCTGTTTACCCCCGTCCATCCGCTGCTTTTGGGAATCCCCTACATCATCCTCGGGGTGGTCATTTTGCTGGGTATCCATATGGGGAGGCGGCGCAGGAAGCGGCGCGAAGCCCGCGAGGCTGCGCTTCTCGATAACGCCGAGACCTCGAGTGCAGTCGATTAATCCTGAATTGGCCGTGCGGGAACAGCGCTCGCGCGGTCGATGTCGGCAAGCCACAGGGTAAAGGTCGATCCCACCCCGACATCACTGCTGATAGTGATTCGCCCATCGAGCATGCCCACGAGCCGTTGCACGATCGAAAGGCCAAGCCCCGATCCCTTCCCATCGCGACGGGCACGTGCCGTCTCCACACGAAACAGGCGCTCAAAGAGCAACGGAATATGCGCCGGCTCAATCCCAACCCCGGTGTCTGTGACTGCAACAAAGGTCGTTGTGCCGTCTGGGCCAGCACCCTTACCGACGATCAGCGCAACCTGCCCACCTTCCAGGGTCGCATTAATGGCGTTGGAGAGGAGGTTGGCGACGATGGTGCGGACATGCCCGGGGTCCGAGGTCACCACCACGTCGTTGGTTGGGGGAATCAGGCGTACGCCCTTGGCGTTCGCCGAGATCGACTGGCTTGTGACTTCCTCGCGGGCCAGATCACCGAGATGAACGGTGACACGCGTCAGTGGGGGGTCGAGGTCAAGCCAGGTGAGCTCCTGCAAGTCGCGCACAA
Organism: uncultured Actinomycetes bacterium; assembly: GCA_903896045.1. GTDB lineage: Bacteria > Actinomycetota > Thermoleophilia > Miltoncostaeales > Miltoncostaeaceae > CAITWD01. Next base: position 67,246 of record CAITWD010000023.1, on the reverse strand, counting down.
ATTCACGCAATCGCGCAGCTTCCTGGGAAATGATCTCTGCGGATTCAGCCCGCGCCTCTGGTGTGCGTGCAGTGCCATCGTGAAGGGCATGGGCAAAGCCCTCAATTGCCGTAATCGGAGTGCGCAGCTCATGGGCAACATCCGCGAGGAATTCCCGCTGGCGAACATCTTCGCGCTGGAGTCGGGCGGCCATTCGGTTCAGTACCCGTGCCACCGTACCGATCTCGTCGTCAGTGACATACGCACGTGCCTCGAGTTGCCCGAGCGCAATGCGATCTGCAGTCCGCGATAACTCACGCAGTGCCACCCGAAGCCGACGTGCGAATGCGCCCGAGATCGACCACACAATCACCGCGGAGACAATGAGTCCTCCGAGAATCGCCACAAAGATGATCCACTGGTCATTGGTGCCAATGGGATCAACGCTTTCAAGATCGACTTGATAGGCCCCAGATGTCGCTGAGGCGGTGGCATAGCTCACGCCATCAGGCAGGCTCCACCACACCACCAAACCATCTTGTCGTACGGTGACGCGTGTTGCGCCCAAGATTTGCGCCGCATGATTGGCGGTGGCAGCGACATCGTTCGGACCTCCTGCATCGATCTCATGGGCGAGTGCGGCTGCTTGCGCGTGCAAGGTCCTCTCAACTCGTGCGACCGACCGGGTATCGAGGATCAGCGTGATCACAATCTGGATGACGACAACCGCAGCGATCGCGGCGACAATCGCCACAACCATGCGTGCGCGGAAGGTGCGCAATCGCACGTGATCAGATAGCCGCCAGGTGTGGTTCACCGGCCGGATTCAAATTTGTAGCCGACACCACGTACCGCAACAATCCCGACATCTTCACCGAGTTTGCGACGAAGATTGGCGATATGGACATCCACGGTCTTGGCACCGACCGCAGATTGATAGCCCCACACTTTCTCGAGAAGACGCTCACGGGTAAAGACGATCCTGGGATGACCGGCGAGTTCGGCCAACAGGTCAAACTCAAGACGGGTCAACTCAATCTCGAGACCTGCACGGGTGACCCGTCGAGATTCGGGCTCGATGACGATGTCGTCGATGGTGATCGGCCGCGTCGTCACGCCATCCCCTGCAGTACGCCGCAATACCGCGCGCACCCGGGCAACCACCTCAAGCGGGGAGAAGGGCTTGGTCACATAATCATCTGCACCGAGCTCGAGCCCCGTGACGCGGTGGGCCTCTTCGCTGCGCGCAGTGATCATGATCACCGGCACATTCACGATGTCGCGAAGACGCCGTGTGACCTCAAATCCATCGATCTCGGGCAGCATCAAATCCAGGAGCACAAGATCGATCCCGCCTTGGCGGATCTGCGCAAGCGCCTCCCGCCCATCCGCAGCCTCGGCGACGGTGTACCCGGCATCGGTCAGATACATGTGCAGGAGGCGCCGGATCGAGCGTTCGTCATCAACTACGAGGATGTGACCGCGACTGGCCATACCGGGCAGAGTAGGGCATTGAGTTGGCAAAATGCATGTGCAGACGTTCGCCCGTGAGAAAAAAGCGCCCTTCATTGTGCATTTCGCACCGTCACGGGGTTGCATCACGGCGATTGTGGCCCTAGCGTTTCAGCGCTGCTACGGCGGGATAGCTCAGTTGGTAGAGCACACGACTGAAAATCGTGGTGTCCCCAGTTCGAGTCTGGGTCTCGCCATTGCGCAACGCCCCGCATCTGCGGGGCGTTGCCGTCTCTCACGACACCATGGGTGCGACGCAATCGATCGCGCGAGACATCAGTGCCTCGATCGGGCATGCACCCCTCTCCGGGGTCTATGGTCCGAGTCCCACCCACAGATTCCGTTGAGAGCGACCATCGCCGAACCCCTGACAGCCCCATCACCACTCCCTGCCCAGACACGGGCAGCCTCCGTGCGCCTCGGGGTGGCAGATCTTCAGCAATCGCTGACCTGGTACGACCGCTGGTTCGGACTTGTCGCACACGAAACCCAAGAACCCGGCGTGGTGGCGCTCGCCCCGGTCGGGGGGATCACCGTGCTTGAGCTCATCGAGCGCCCAGGGGTGGGCCCTTCTGATGCCAAATATGCGGGGCTCTACCACTATGCCCTGCGCGTTCCTGAACGCGGAGACCTTGCGCGATGGCTGGCCTATGCCGCCCAGCACCGCCTGCCCCTTGTCGGGGCCGCGGACCACTTCGTGTCAGAAGCGATCTACCTCACCGATCCCGATGGCCACGGGATTGAGATCTACTGGGATCGACCACGGACACTGTGGGAGGGGCAGATCAAGAAGATGACGACGCTGAGTCTCGACATCAATGATCTGTTTGGTGAACTCGAGACGCTCTCTGTTGCACATGAGGCGGCCCGTGTACCCGCGGGGACCGATATGGGACATATCCATCTCCAGGCTGGCGACATCACGGCAGCAGGGCAATTCGCCCGTGAGGTCTTGGGATTCGATCTGATGCTCGAATTTGGCCGCCAGGCCCTCTTTTTGTCCACTGGTGGGTATCACCACGACCTCGGGATAAATACTTGGGCCTCCCGCGGTACGCCTCGCCCACCGTCAACGATTGCGCAACTTGAAGCTGTGCAATTTTCGGTCCCGACCGCGGATGCAATTATTGGGTTGCGCGTGCGGGCGCAACAGGCCGGAATCTCCTCGAGCGGTGATGACACGGAAATTCGCCTTGAGGACCCCTCGGGCATCCCCTTCATCTTTCGTTATGCAACAGATCCGGAATTTGGGCTACGCGATGAGCGAATCCGCACCTAACCCGTAGGGTGTGACCGCGCGATCCGGTATAAACACGTCGGTTGTTTGCTGTTTGCGCCACCATAACGTCGGCGCATTACCTCTGGAGGCCCCGTGGGCTTACTGCACTTTTTATGGGACGTGATTTTTGTCTTTATCGCGATCTCATTTCTTATCCTTTTGTTTCAGATCTTGTTTGACATTTTTCGCAGCCCCGATCTTTCGGGTGGCGCAAAGGCGGGATGGGTCATTCTGGTCCTGATTTTCCCGCTGATCGGTGCCCTGATCTACATCGTGGCTCGCGGCCAGGGTATGGCACAGCGCGCGGTCAAGACACAGGTTGAGCAGGCACAACACATCACTGCTGCTGCCGGTCTCACCCCTGCTGACCAGATCGCGCAAGGCAAGAAGCTGCTCGACGATGGTGCAATTTCGAACGACGAGTTTGAAGCCATCAAGAAGCGCGTACTGTCGTAAGCACTTCCACCCACCAGGACCCGCGCGCAGTTCGCGTGGGTCCTGGTGGGGATGGATCCACCGCAGCCGTCCTAGGACGCCTGCGTTGTCGCATCCTCTTGCAGTGCCGCAATCACACCGGGGATGGTGTGGGGATCGGCTTGCGCATCGACGCTGAGTCCGAATTCGCGCATCGTGTCACTGGTGACTGGGCCAATCGAAACTGTACGGCCGGCAAATTGCGCAACCGCGTCGACGCCAACCATTTCGACGAAATGCCGCACGGTCGAAGACGCGGTAAAGGTCACATAGTCGGCCGCCACGGCACGAGCGATCTGCTCCGGCTCCGCGACCTCTGGAACCGCCTCATAGAGCTCGAGCTCGTCAACGAGTGCACCTTGGGCAATCAACCCGTCAATCAACACTGTGCGCGCACCACGCGCCCGTGCAACGAGCGTGGGCACCCCAGCAAGGTCATGCCCCTCGAGCGCACGCAAAATGCCCTCAGCCACAAATTGATCGGGAACACACCCCGCCCGTATTCCGTGCTCAGACAGCCGCGTGGCGGTCGCGGGGCCAATCGCAACGAATAATGCATCGCGATCAAAGACCCGCGCGTCGCACCCACGAGCTGCAAGGTGCCCCATCAATATCTCGACGCCATTCACACTCGTCACCACGACAACGCGATAGCTCGCAATCCGGTCGATGACCTCATCCAACTCAGGCGACGGCGCAAGCGGCGAGATGCGAATCACCGGGAGCTCGATGACCTCGGCCCCACGCAACGACAGCTCGCGAGCGAGATCGCTCGCCTGAGCACGAGCACGCGTCACCACAACCGAGCGACCATGCAGCGGGCGCCCTGTCCGCCAATCAATCTGTTCGGCAAGCCCCACAACATCTCCGACGACAACCACGGCAGGATTGCCGAGCCCTTCGGCGGCGACACGTGCAGCAAGCGTGCCCAAGGTTGCGTGCACATGCCGCTGGCGAGTTGTTGTCCCCCATTGCACCGCAGATGCCGGTTGATCTGCCGGACGACCCCCGGCGACAAGCGCCGCAGAAATTGCTGCCAAACGGCCCATGCCCATCAAAATCACCAGCGTTCCGGGCGTCGTGGCAAGCGCATTCCAATCGGTCTGCTCACCCGGCTTGGTGGGGTCCTCATGGCCGGTCACGACCGTAAACGAAGTGGCGACCGCGCGGTGGGTCACGGGAATGCCCGCCGCACCAGGTGCCGCAATCGCACTCGTAATCCCCGGAACGATCTCCAACGGGATCCCGTTGGCGTGCACCACCATCGCCTCCTCGCCACCACGCCCGAACACGAATGGATCGCCGCCCTTCAGGCGCACAACCCCCAATCCGTTGCGCGCATGGTCGACGAGTGTCTGGTTGGTCTCATCTTGAGTGAGCGCCTGCTGGCCCGGGGCTTTCCCGGCATCAATAATGGTCGCATCGGGACGACAGAACGGTAGTAGGTGCTCGGTGCCAAGACGATCGATCACGACCACATCTGCGCGCTCGAGAAGTTCCTTGCCGCGCACAGTCAACAGTCCCGGATCTCCAGGCCCCGCGCCAACCAGCGCAACCCATCCCTGGGCACTCATTGGCCATCTCCATGGAGTCCAGCGAGTGCAGCCTCCACGATTTGGGTGACATCTCGATCGCGTCGCGACACGGTGATGCTGCGTGCCGCAGCGCCTGTGGCATCCGTTGCAGTAAATGCGCTCACGAAGACCCCCAATTCCGATGGGACGCACAGCGCTCCGAGCGGCGAAAAACAGCCCCCACCCATTCCGCGCAATATCGCACGTTCCACCTCAAGACTGAAATGGGCATCGGGATCGTCAAGGACTGCCAATGCATCGCGAGTCACCGCATCATTTTGGCGTGCCTCAATTGCCAGGAGGCCTTGTCCGGGGGCCGGGACGCAGATTTGTGGCGACAGCACGAGGATATCCGGGCGCTGGATCCCGAGCCGTATCAGACCCGCAGCCGCGAGCATGAGTGCGTCGACCTCACCTCGATCACGCTTCGCGAGGCGCGTATCGACATTGCCGCGCAGCTGTGTGACCGACACATCCGGGCGCAACACCGCAAGCTGGGCCTGTCGACGTGGACTACTGGTACCCACCCGCGCACCGGGGGCGAGCGCGGCCAATCCCCCGGTCACACCAACGAGCACATCGCGCGCATCCTCGCGCGGTGGGACCGCGGCAATCGCGAGTCCTTCGGGCAAATCGACGGGAAGATCCTTTGCTGAGTGCACGGCAAAATCTGCACGCCCATCGCGCAATGCCTCCTCGAGCTCCTTCACAAACATGCCGCGGTCAGCGGCAGGGCGATCAGGCGTCGCGCTCCAGCGATCCCCCGTCGTGGTGATCTCCAGCAGATCGACCTGATGGCCGTGCGCGGCGAGGTGTGCGGCAATCGCGGTGGTTTGAGCGAGCGCAAGGGGAGAGCGTCGTGTCGCGGCAACCAACCGGATCGGAGTACCCTTACGCCAAACGGGACGGGTCACGCGGCGACGGCGACTCGACAACCGATGCATCCGGCACTTCATTGCCTGCGGCGTCATCGAGGGCAAACAGGTGGCGCAAGCTCTCAATGTGACGCACGCCCTCTGCGTGTTGCACTGCAGCCCGCGCCCGCACCGTCGGTTCATGCAGAAGTTTATTGACGATCGCCTTTGTCAGTGCATCCAGACGGGCACGATCAGCATCGCTGAGCGACTCCCATGCGTGATCGCTCCGTGCGAGCTCCGTGAGGCGAATTTCCTCCGCCCGATCTCGCAAATCACGAATCGCCGGTGCAGCCGCGAGCCCCGATCGCCACTCCGCAAATCCCACAACAGCATCGGCGACAATCTCTTCGCCCACGACTGCCTCTTGGCGACGACCATTCAGATTCATCTCCACGACCCGCTCAAGATCATCGATGTCGTGCAATACAACATTCGGCAATCCTGCAATCAAAGGGTCGACATCACGCGGAACGGCGATATCAATAATCACCATTTGTGCGCGCGTACTCCGGCGACGCGCACTCTCCACCTGGGCCCGATCCAGGATGGCATGCGGCGCATCCGTCGACGCAATCACGATATCTGCACCGATGAGCTCGTCCTCAAGCGCATCGAACCCAACTCCACGCCCACCATATTTATCCGCAAGCTCGCGTGCTGTCGACACGGTTCGATTGACAATGACGAGTTCGCCCACACCCGCGCTCACAAGGCTGACAAGGACTGACTCCGCCATATCGCCTGCACCCACAACGACGACGCGCGATGTGTAGAGGTTCGGGATGTGCTGCTGCACAAGATTCACCGCGACCGCAGGAATCGACGCAGGACCGTGTCCAATACGTGTCTGTGAACGCACCCGTTTGCCGACCTCAAGCGCATTCCGAAAGAGTTGGTTGAGGACCGGCCCAACGGCCTTTTCCTCGCTTGCCTGCTGCCATGCCCCACGCACCTGGGCCTGAATCTCACTCTCGCCAATCACCATCGAATCCAGACTCGAGCTCACACGGAAGAGCTGCGCCGCCGCGCGCTCTTCGCGATAGGTGTAGCTGGCGCACTGCAGATCCGCCGGCGCAATCCGCGAATGGGCAACGAGCGTATCCATCGCCAACTGTTCAGCCGCAGTGGGATCGCCGGTGACCAGATAGATCTCGGTGCGATTGCAGGTGGACACAGCGACAGCCTCAGTCACAATCGTGGTCTGGGTGATCGCGCGCAACAGATTGCGCGACTCACGCTCCGAGAGCACGGCCTTCTCACGCTGCTCCACGGGAGCAGTTTTATGCGAGAGACCGACGACGATGATTTGCACCTAGACCGCTCCCTCAAGATCGAGTACCGCGCATGCATACGCGCTCGCAGCATCGAGGTCTCGCACCCGCACGAGTTCCATCAACTGCGCATCATCGAGGAGTGCGCGAATCGCCTTCGCCCGTGCGCTTGATTCAGGATAGCGCTGCTTCGTGCGTTCACGCAGCCCGCCGAGCAGATCAAGGACATCCGCCCACTCTGGCCGCAATGCAGCTTCAAGTTCACGTCGAATCTGCGCCGTCACCACGGGGCTTGCCCCTCCGGTGGAAATCGCCACGGTTAAATCACCGCGGCGCACAATCGCGGGAATCTGTACATCACACGACTCAGGGTCATCAACCACATTGCACAGCACGCCGCGCGTCCGTGCCGCATCAACAACCTGCGCATTCACGGCACGCAGATTGGTGGCTGCGACCGCCAAAAACATTCCGTCCAGATCGTCGGCACGAAAGTCGCGGTCGTGATGGGCCACAAAACGCTGCTCTGCAAGCATTTCTGCGATACCAGCGGTGATATCTGGCGCGATGAGTGTCACACGCGCCCCATATGTTGTGAGCACACGGGCCCTACCCTCTGCAATCGTGCCTCCTCCAACGATGAGGCACGGGCGACCGACAAGATCCATAAATATCGGCGCGAATGGCGTCATGCACACACGACCAAATGACCGTGGAGCGCCTGAACTACTGGGTGAACACTAGCGCGGCACAACGGGGGTTGGCGCCACCCAAAGGTCGAGGAAACGGGGACGAAGGTCCCGGTCCTATGCGCGCGTTGCATCGTCAACACGACCATCACCATGCGCCTGGGTGCGTTCGTCCACGAGCCGGACCAATAATTCGGCCTCGCGCGCAAGACGTGCTGTCCGGAGGCCGGTGACGATCATGTACAGCACCAATACGCACCAAATCACCGCATATGCAGCAACAACGTACTGTGTTCCCCCGCTCATACGCGCACCTATCCTTGCTCGAGGCGCAGCTTGAGCTCATGGATGGCTCGTTCTGCCCGGGATTGCAATAGCTCGCGTTGGAGGAGCGTCACAAACAGCATCACCATCGCGGCAAATGACACCATAAACCAGCCCAACATGCTGTGTGACATTGCGGCACCATCGCTGGTGAAGACCACTGGATGTACGTAGGACTGCGCAATGCGTACCGCGTAAAACGACACCGGGACCGAGGCGAATCCCACCACCGCATATACCGCCGAGTAGCGGGCACGACGACTGTCCTCGGCGGAGCTGCGCAACACGAAATAGGCTGCATAGAGGACGATAACGATGGTGTAGGTCGCAAGGCGGGGGTCACTCCAGACCCACCATGTCCCCCACGACGCCTTTGCCCAAATCGACCCGGTTATCACGGTCAGAATTGCAAACACCAGACCCAACCGCACCGAACCGACAACGACGTCATCCCACCATGGACGCGGCCGACGCAGATACATAATTCCCGCGACACAGGCAACGGCAAAGGCAATCATCGACACGATTGCAATCGCGACATGGAAGTAGAAGATGCGCTGCACCTGACCTTGCCCCGCATCCTCGGGCGCAATCAAAAACAGGCCCACGACGGCGAGCGCAATCAATCCCGCGGTGACGATACCCATCACAAGTAGTCGGCGGGCAGCGGGCTCAGTCATCAAGGATGTAGTCGAAGGTCGCGTAGGCAACAAGCCAGAAGATTACCGCGTACACGCACAAAAACAGGCAATAGCCTCGATACTCGCTCATCTGGCGAGTCGCGCCAAGCACCGCATCGGTTGCACCACCGGCAGCGATGACCACCGGAATGAGCGTGGGGAGCAGCAATACCGGGAGCACGAGCTCTCGGGTACGGGAAAACACGCTCATTGACGCGAGCAGCGCACCGAGCACGCCAATGCAGATATCTGCCAGTACGCACACACCCGCGATATAGGCCAAATTGATCAACTGGGTGCCATTTGCAAAAAACACCGCAGTCAATGGCACGACCACAATCTGCACGCCCAAAAGAAAGATCACCAAGGTCGTTGCCCGGGCGCAGAGCATGACCCAGCGGGATACCGGTGCCATCAAAATTGCATCGAGCACGCGCTGCTCACGCTCAGGTACCCACGTTCGGCCCACGCCTAACACCGCTCCAAGCGCCAGGGTTGCCCACATCACGCTCCCGGCGATTGCCCGCGTATCTCCCACGCGCGCACCAACGGTGAATTGAAACAGGATGATCACCACGAGGCTCAGTAATCCCATCGCGACGACGGTCTCGCGGGTGCGAAACTCAAGCTGAAGATCCTTACGCACCAATGCGCGATAGTGACGGCGACTCGCGCGGCTCATCGGGTCAGCTCCTCGTGCACCGCAGTGAGATCACCAACGCTGTGCGTCTGCGTCGACACCTGACCGACAATGCGACCCGCGCGCATGATGAGCACCTCGTCGGCGCTGGCATGGGCACGATCGATCTCGTGGGTAACCATCACCATCCCCTCGTCCGCTCCGATCCCGCCGACAAGCCCATCAAGCAGTGCAAGTCCGGAGCGATCTAACCCGGTCGAGGGCTCGTCCAATAAGAGCAACCGCGGCCGGTGCAGCATCAATCGCGCCAACCCCAATCGTTGCGCCATTCCCCGCGAAAATGTGCGCACGCAGTCATGACTTCGTGCCAATAATCCCACCAGCGACAGCACCTCGACAACACGATCCTGCGCGTCATCAATCCCGTAGAGATCCGCAAACAATTCGAGATTTTGCTGCGCCGTCAAATCCAGATAGACCATCGGGTCGTGGCCGAGATAGCCGATACCCGCACGCGCACACATTGCCTGAGTTGGCATGTGCGCACCCAAGATATGAAGGCTTCCTGCGTCCGGCCGCATCAGTGTGGCCAGCATCCGCATCAACGTGCTTTTGCCCGCGCCATTCGGGCCCACAATCGCAATTTTTTGCCCGCGTTGCACCGCGATGTCGACGTCATTGACCGCACGACGTCCTCCAAACGCACGCACGAGTCCGTGCCCGTCAATGAGCGCGGCGCGCTGTTGGTCATTGGACATCAATGGACCGCGACATCGAGTATGACGAAGGCAATAAACACCATCGCCAAAACCCCATTTGCGGTGCCGAAGGCCGCCTGAATGCGTCGCATATCCGCCGGGTCAACCACCATGTTTTCGATCACGAGCACCACGGCACACAACGCAACGCCAACGAAATACAGCAGTCCCGATCCCGCAAAGAGCCCCGCAAAAACGAAAAACACCGCGGTGAGTACATGCATGGATCGCGCGATCGCCAGGGCGCGCTCGGGCCCAAATCGGGCAGGCACCGAATAGATGCCATGCGCACGATCAAATTCGATATCCATCAACGCGTAGATGACGTCGAATCCGAACATCCACGTCGCGATTCCGCACCACAGCATCACCGGCGCAAGCGCAATGTGCCCGGTAACCGCAATCCATGCGCCAACCGGGGCGATGCCAATCACCACCCCAAGCACGAGGTGGCACAGCCACGTCACCCGTTTCGCATAGGGATACGCAACGAACCCCACCACTGGAATTGGCCAGAGATACCAGGTCAGCGGCGGCAACTGGCTCACCGCGATCAACAGGGCCGCCGTGCTCAGCACGCAAAACACCGCCACCTGGCGCCGCGTCAGGCGTCCTTGTGGCAGATCACGGCCCGCGGTACGCGGATTCATCGCGTCAATACGCGCATCGATGACCCGATTGAGCGCCATCGCAAGCGATCGTGCGCCCACCATGGCGACCAATATCCACCACAGCACCACGACGCTCGGCCAGGACTGGCGTGCCATTAACGCGCCAGCCAACGCAAAGGGGAGCGCAAAGATGGTGTGTTGGAAGCGCACCAGCGATGCGAATGCACCAACGACCCGCAGGCCATGCACAGGAGTTACCGGAGGAGAATCAACGCTCACAAATCGCAATGCTAGCCCGCCGCGGGGTGCATCACCCAGATGACCTTCTTCCCTGAATCGACAAATCGCGCAGTGGGGCTATCATCGGGCTATGGCTGGGATCTGGAATATCGCCCATCGGGGCGCATCACACGACCGTCCGGAAAATACGCTCGCCGCATTTGAGGAGGCAATCCGGCAAGGTGCCGATGCCCTCGAAGTCGACGTGCGTCTGAGCCTCGATGGAGAGTGCGTGATCATTCATGACGACACCCTCGAACGCACGACCAACGCCCACGGGCGCGTTGATGCCACCGACTACACCACCATCCGCGGGCTCGACGCCGGGCGCGGTGAGCGCGTACCGACGCCCGATGAAGTCCTTGAGCTCGCACGCGACCGGATTCGGGTGACATTCGATGTCAAGGTGCCCGACGCAATCGAACCCTTGTTACAGGTTGTGCAGGAACTCGAGATGAGTCACCAGGTGACCTATACGTCCTTCCTGCCCGAGGTCGTCACCCAATTACGCGCACAGGGAGTACGCGGTCCGATGATGCAAACCATCACCGGTGCCTCAGAACTGGTGAGCATCACCTCGCGATTTGCAGAATCCCACCAGGGAATCTCAGGAGTTGGTATTCCCGCGTCCCTGCTGCACGCAACGAGCATCGAGCGCCTCCAGCGCATTGGACTCGGCATCTACGCATGGACAATTGACGACCCTGAACTGATGCACGAATTGGTGGTTACCGGCGTGAATGGCATTGTGACCAACCGGCCAGGCCTACTGGCAGCAGTTTTGCGCGAGTACGACGTCGAGCGATCCGCGGACCCCGCCTAGCCGACTTCTGGGAGCTCCGCAGGCCCGTACATGGCAGCACACTCATTCACGAGTCCCCAGAACTGATCGCCATAGTCAAAGTGCCACCACTCCTCTGAGTAGTTGGCAAAGCCGTGGCGATGCATGGTCCAGTACAGGAGCCGGCGTAGATCACGGATCTCCGGTACACCATCCTCAAAGGCGCGAGTATCGGCCTCGGGAACGAACGCATCAAATGCCGTTCCCAAATCGCGTTCACTGCCGTCTGCAAACCCCAAGGTCAGATCGACCGCTGCGCCGGTGAGATGCGGTGGGGGTGCGACCCGCGAGCGGCTCGGCGGGGTCACGTATCGCGCCGCAGCCTCCTCAATAGCGTCTGCCGGCCAATCGGGGTGCACGGCGCTGAGTTCCATCACATATTGATAAAACAGTGAGGATTGCAACGCCAATGGTCGATAGGCATCCCAGACGATCAATGTGAAATCGCTCGGAAGATCGTCGATCACTCGGGCAAGCCGTGTCGCCACTCCGGCACGCACCCACGACGCAGGGAGGGCACCGGCAAGACCCCATTGGTGATAGAGGGGTTGGTCAATGATGCGATTCGAAATCCCATCGACCCGCACCAAGGGTTCATCGACCGCGTCGATATCAACTTCGCGCCAACCGAAATTGGTCCGCAATCGTGGGATTGGAGTTAGTTCATCCATGTGCGCGCCTCCACTACCCCGCTCGTCGGTGCCCCAAGAGCGATCGCAAGAAATGCTTGGACAACACTATCGGCAGCCGGCAACGTTGCGGGGTCCTCCAATGGATATGCCGCGCGTCGCATCTCGGTACGCACTGCGCCCGGATTGATGGCAACACACCGAACGCCATCCTCAGCAAGCTCCTCGCCGAGCATGATCGTCAACGCATTCATCGCTGCCTTCGTGACGCCGTAGGCGCCCCAGGATGCTCTCCCAGCAGCGCCCGATGTCACATTGATCACAACGGCACCAGGGGGCATATGTGCACGACATCCGGACACCAACCCCAGCGGACCGGTGACGTGAATGGCAAAGGCATCCTGCATCTCCTGAGGCGACGTCGCAACAAGCGGTACCCGCCGTCCCAGGATCCCCGCATTGTTGATCAGCACGTCGATCGACCCAAGCGCCTGGCAGGTCGTATTGGCGGCCGCAACAACAGAGCCATGGTTGGCCAGATCGACCCCAATGCATGCACGCAGTGTGCCGGGCAACTCCTCGGCCACGGCGGCAAGCACATCGAGGTGCGACGCCGCGCGTGCCATAGCCACGACCTGCGCACCCTCACCGAGAAATGCCTCCGCCAACGCCCGACCAATGCCGCGAGATGCGCCGGTGATGACCACGCCTTTGCCATCAAACGAGGGCGAGCTCATTATCGATACACCTTCATTGGGCCGACAGGCCCCAGATCAGGTGCGGAACTTCACCGGGCGTGCTTGCGGATCCGCAGCGGGCGCAGGGCGCACCTGGCTTTGCGGAGTCGTGCCTGCAACGCTGGCAATGTAGGCGGCGATATCGGTTGCATCTTGGCCCTTGACCAAGTCGCGCGGCATCGGGGGCTGCGCCTCGCTGATCCATGTCTCGACGAGCTGCTGCATACCGGTGCTCTTGAATCCCTGTGCACGCGCCGCGCCAAAGGCATCATCGAGGTTTGGGCCGACCTGCCCCTTGGTACCGGCGTCGGCCAACATGTGGCATCCGCCGCAGATCGCGGTGAACTTTTGCTTGCCGGCAGCGAGGTCGCTGCTGCTCACGGTGCTTGTCCCGCAGCCGGTTGCGATCAGCAGACCGCCGATCAGCGATACACCAAGAAGTCCTTGGCGAACTCGACGCATCAACAGTCCTTCGATCATAGGAGGTAGACCAAGAAGAAGAGGAGGACCCAGACCACATCAACAAAGTGCCAATACAGCGATGCCGCAACCAGCACCGTCGCACGTGTCGGCGAAAAGTCCTTCGCACGCTTCACCCGGATGTAGCAAATGATCAGCAGAATCAATCCGACCAGCACGTGGAATCCGTGCAATCCGGTGAGTGTGTAGAACACCGAACCGAACGCCTTGTCTTGCGGCGTGAAACCAAGGTGGGCGTACTCATTGAGTTGGACCACAAGGAACGTCACACCGAGAAAAATGGTCACGAGCAATCCACGCTCAAGCGACTTTCGATCTCCGTGCTTCAAACGGTGCTCACCCCACCACAGCGTGAAACTCGACGACACCAAGAACACGGTGTTGACTGCAGTAATCCCCTTGGGCAGAACGAATCGCGCACCAGTCGCGGCATCCCGAATCGGAGGCCAGCTTCCTTGGGCAATGTTGTAGCGCACCATGAAATACGCGGTGAAGAACGAGGCGAAGAGCATGGCCTCGGATCCCAGGAACAGAATCATCGCGAGGGTGCCCTGGCTCATGCGGTGTTCTGAATTTCCCGATTCGCCATGGGTGTCGACCCCGTGCAATGCGACGTGCTCAGTTGTCATCGGCCACCCTCAGACGCACCGGATGCGGTTGTCGAGATGTGTTCCACCCGGAGCGCGCCCGCGGCCTCAGTGATTGATTCCGAGATCGGTTCGCTCAACAAGACAATGTCGGCTTTGTGCGCGGTGCGTGCGAGACGCACTGCATCTGCAGGTGTTCCATCGACAACTTCGCCTCGGGTCTGAATTCCCGCCTGCTGCAATTGGGAGATCAACGCTGCTGTACGCGTCGACGCTTCAGAACGAATCGCCTCAGCTTCATCGGTCCAGCCCGGACCATCCAGCGAGAGCGGGCAAAGAATGATTGCCGTCAATGGTTGACTGTCCGCGCGTGCCTGCACGATCTCGGCAAGCCCGGGGCTATCGACGCCGTCGTTGGCAACCACCGCGACGCGCTCTACCTTGCCAGAGACAACCGATGCACGCGCCTCTTCAGGCAATACGGTGAGGTGTGCAACTGCGACATTTGTGGCCTTACGGGCGCGGTCGACGATGTCCTGATCGAGCCAGGATGAGTTCCCCAATGGGAAGGTCGTCAAAATGATCTCGTGCACGTTCTCATCGCGCATGACCTTGTCGATGGCTTGCATCGGCGGTGCATCAATGACCGTTCCGTTTGCGTCCACGCCGGATTCAGCAAGCACGGCGAGTGCGACTTCCAACCGGCGCTCGGCGGCACGATGATCCTTGGCCGTCGATGGAACCGCGAACGTGAAGCGCCAGAAGCCCTCGGCGTGGCGGGCCCGAATTTCGTTGAGCAGCGCAGGCGAGGCAACCGCCTGATCGGCCACAACCAGAATCAAGCGCTTTTCGGTCTCATTCAGCTCACCACCGCCCAGCTCAGGACCGGCGAACACGACTGCGTGGCGCGCACCGGGAATTCCGTACTGGTATGGACCACCGACGACCTGCGGGACCGCATCGAAGTTAAAGAGGCTTGGTGGTGAGGAGACCAACCATTCCATCGTGCGTCCCCGCCACGGGTTCCACGGGGCTGCGGGACCGGATTTCCACGACTTGATCATGTTGTAGAAGAAGACCAGCGTCCCGATGACCATCAGGCCACTCGCGAGGCTGATGAACAGGTTCACGGTCGCAAAACGTGGTGCGTAGTCAGCAACACGACGCGGCATGCCCTGGGTCCCGAGCCAGTGCATCGGGAAGAAGGTGAGGTTCGCGCCAATGAAGGTCAGCCAGAAATGGATGCGACCGAGTTTTTCGTCGTACATCTTGCCGGTCATCTTCGGGAACCAGTAATAGGTGCCGGCAAAGATGGTCATCACGCTTCCGCCAAAGAAGACGTAGTGGATGTGGGCAACGATGAAATACGTCGAGTGGTCGTTGATGTCCACCGGCAGCGTTCCCAGGAAGACGCCAGACAGACCACCAACGGTGAACATCACAATAAAGCCCAATGCAAACAGCATTGGCGTCTTTAAGTGGATTCGCCCGTTCCACAAGGTGCCCAGCCAGGAGAAAATCTTGATACCGGTCGGCACTGCAATCACGACCGTCGTCATCATCATGGGGATGCGGATCCAAGACGCCATACCCGAGACGAACATGTGGTGGGCCCACACACCAAACCCGAGAATGGCGATCGCGACGGTCGAGAATGCGATTGCCCGATATCCAAAGATCGGTTTCCGCGAGAAGGTCGCAATGACTTCGGAGATGATTCCGAACCCAGGCAGCATCATGATGTAGACGGCCGGATGCGAGTAGAACCAGAACACGTGCTGATACATCAGCACGTCGCCACCATTGGCAGCGTTAAAGAAGTTGGTGCCCATGACGCGGTCAAACAACGACATGAACTGCGACCCGGCGATGAATGGCGTTCCGAAGACCACCAGAGCGGAGGTGGTTGCGTTGGCCCAAACCAACAACGGCATACGCCACACGGTCATGCCCGGAGCGCGCATGGTCACGATGGTGACCAGGAAGTTCAGCGCAGTCGCGATCGAGGACGCTCCTGCAAACTGAATTGCAACTTCGAACATCGTGGTTCCGGTTGTCCCCTGCAAGGCAAGCGGCGGGTACGCCGTCCATCCCGACCCAAACGCCCCGAATGCTGGAGCGAGGATCAAGAGGATGCCTGCCACCACCAACAGCCACAACGACAGCGCGTTCAGCCGTGGGAACGCCATGTCCTTGGCGCCGATCATGATCGGAAGGATGTAGTTCGCAAGTCCGGCAAAGACCGGAATCACAAATCCGAAGATCATGATGGTGGCGTGCTCGCTGAACAAGCCGTTGTAGGTCTGCCCGTTGACAAACTGCTCACCCGGCTGCGCCAATTGAACGCGGACAGCCTCGGCGAACACACCGGCGATCACAAAGTTGGCGAAGGTCACCACCATGTACTGAATACCAATGACCTTGTGGTCGGTATTCACACGGAAGTAATCACGCCATGAGGTCGCTCCGTGGAGCGAGTGGTCCTCGTAGTTGACTCGACGACCGCGAAGGTAATCCCACCACCAGTCAAAACACCCGATGCCGATGAGAAAACCCACACCCGCAAGGATGAAAATCATCGTGTAGTAGACCTGTGGCTCCCACAGCGGCGTCAGACCAAAGGCCCAGCGCGCAAGGAAGACAAGTCCGAGGGCAACGACGATGCCAACCACAACCGCCACGAAGGCGCGCTTCCACCAATACGACGTTGGACGAGCTGGTGTGTGGTGCCCATGCCCATGATCGGTGTGTGCGTGTGTCGGTGCGTGAGTTGCCATCGATTAGTTCCTCAGGATGTCAGGAATCGAGATGTGCGAGATCCAGCCATTATGCGTGCCCACCTGCGGTCGTCGATGCTCCAATTGATGCGGATGCCGCTTTCGCTTGGATGGTCGCTTTCGCAAGCCAGGCAGCGTAATCCGTAGGAGATTGGACGATCACACGTGCGCGCATCTGCGCGTGACCCTCACCGCAGAGTTCGTTGCAAATGACGTACCACGTGCCCACCTTGTCCGGCGTAAAGGTCAAGTGCGTGGTCACGCCCGGGACCACATCCATCTGCACCCGGAACTGCGGCACATAAAAGCCGTGAATCACATCAAACGAGTTCATGTCCATGACCACCTGTGTCCCGGTCGGAACATGCAAGTCACCGGTCGCAATTCCCGAGGGGTAGTCGAACTCCCATGCGAATTGCCAGGCCTTTGCGTGCACGTGCACTTGGGTCTTGGCAGTGGCCTCGTTGTTGTTGACCACGATCACCGACCACACCGCCATCACCGCGAGGAGCACCACAGGGACGACGGTCCAGATGATCTCCAGCTGGGTATTTCCATGGGTCGGAGGGCCATCTTGGTCATCGTCATCGCCCACCCGAAATGCCCACATCGAGTAGACCACAAAACTGGTGACCAGGGTGAAGATCACGCCAGACACGATCACCAGGAACCAGGTCAGGCTGTCGACCCGATGTGCCTCAGTTGCCGAAGCTGTTGGCAGCCATGGCACCAAAAAGATACCGGCGGCAGTCAACGCCCCGATGACAACAATGATGGCCGCCAGCGGCAAAATGTGTCGATTCTTCATCGCGAAGCGAAAGCTATCAATTCTCGGGCTCCACGGCGTCGGTCTGCGTCGATGTCAACTGTCCCGCATCTCGATGAAAAATGCGAGTGGTAGTCCAGGATATTTTCGCGCATGGCGGTGACGTTCCTACGTCGCAACGGGTCGGCTGACCACTTTCAACGCCGCAACCACGCAGACGGCGGTGATCACAGCCCCAAGAACAAGCGGTGCAGCCGGGCTCGCAAACTCAAACAACACCCCAGCGACGATTGGTCCAAAGACCCGTGCAAGGCCGCTTGTCGATGCGGCAACTCCCAGCACGCCCCCTTGCGCATCCTCAGGGGCGCGATGGGAAATCATTGCGGTCACGGTCGCGAAGGCAAGCCCAGAACACACACCCAAGATGGCAAGTGCCACAAGTACCAGGGCCAAATTGACCGCCACAGCCAACAGCCCGAGTCCGATCGCGGTCCCGATCAACCCCCACACCATGACGGTAAATTCGCCCTCGCGCGCAACAAGTCGCCCGACCAGGACCCCTTGCCCAACCGCCGCGGCAATTCCCACAAAGGCAAACAACCCGCCCATTGCCCCCGGCCCGTATCCGAATCGATGTGCACCGAGCAACGCAAACGTCGCTTCCATACCGACGAAGGCAAAGGTCGCAAAAAACGACAACCACACCAAGGGCCCCAAATCACGGCTCGCAAGCGCGTGGCGCATCATCTCTCCTCGACGCATGCGCGTGCGGATCGCGCTGGGAATGCGGGATTCAGGAAGCAGGCGCCAGGCCAATATGAGATTCACCGCCGCCAGCCCACTTGCAAAAAAGAATGGTGTGGACGCCGAGATCAAGGACAGCACCGCCCCGATTGCCGGGCCGATGATGAATCCGATCCCAAATGCTGCTCCGATGAGCCCCATTCCGCGAGCGCGACTTTCGTTGGTCGTAATATCGGCGACATAGGCCTGGGCCGCGGCATACGAGGCACCGGAGATCCCGTTGAGAATCCGGGCGAGAAAGAGCACGAGCACCGTATGCGCAATGCCGATCATGAATGCCGAGACGCAGCTCCCCGCCAACGTAATCAAGATGACCGGCCGACGGCCGATTTGATCGGACAGGCGCCCCCACAAGGGCGCGAAGAGGACCTGCATCACGGCATAAGAGGCAGAGAGAAGACCGATCTCCGTGGCAGACGCACCAAAGTGCTGCGCCCAGAGCGGGAGAATCGGCAGCACAATTCCAAAGCCAATGAGATCGATGACAACGGTCATCAAAATCAATGCCATAGGTGCGTCCATCTTGCGACCCCCCTCAGGGGATCCTGATTGGTGCCGTCTAGATCGCATCAACTGCCATCGCGACAAAGATCAGCGCGAGATAGATCAACGAGTAATGAAAGGTGATTCGCGCCATCGACTGGGTCGGGGTGCGCATCAATCGATATGCCATCACCACAAAGACGGAATTCAAAATGAGCGCGCCGACCAGATAGGTCCAGCCCGCAAGTCCTGCTGCGCACGGCAGCAAGGTGACGCCGGTCATCACCAGTGTCCACAAAAAAATCTGACGCCTGGTCGCGTCCTCGCCGTGGACAACCGGGAGCATCGGAACCCCTGCTGCGGCATAGTCCTTTTGCAACAGCAACGCCAATGCCCAAAAGTGGGGGGGCGTCCAATAGAACACGACCGCGAATAAGAGCCACGCATAGAGTCCAAGATGGCCTGCCACTGCTGCCCATCCCACCAACGGAGGGAATGCGCCCGCCGCACCGCCGATGACGATGTTGTGGACCGTGGAGCGCTTGAGCCAGAGGGTGTAAATACCTACGTAGACCGCAAGGCCCGTGACGGCAAGCACCGCGGTCAACTCATTTGCCGCAAGCGCCAAAATCACCGCCGCACATATCCCGCAGCCCAGACCAAAGACGAGTGCGCGACGAGGGGTAACGCTCCCCGCCACAACCGGACGCGCGTCGGTGCGCTTCATATGGCCATCGATATCGCGATCCACATAGTGATTGATCGCGTTTGCTCCGCCGGCGGCAAGGTAGCCACCGAGCATCGTCCACACAATGAGCCACCCGTTGGGTACTCCGTGCTGGGCCGTGAACATTGCCGCAAGGGTTGTGAACAACAGAAGTGAAATCACCCGTGGCTTTGTCAGCTTGAGGTACTCGCCGGCAATTGTGCTCACGCCGCCTCGCGACGGTGCCCCAATCACACCACTACTCATGCCAACCCCGCCCAGATGAGCAATCCGAGCAATCCCACAACAGGAATCACCGACCACAGCGCCTCGAGGGCACGGATACCAGCTGACGCGTCATTGCTGCGCAAATTGAGCATCTGACGCATGCTCATCACACTCGCGGGCACGATGCACAACACGGCCACACACAGAGCGATGACGCGCAATGGAGAGTCAAAGAGGGCATGCATCGTGGGCGAGGATACTCCAGTCCTTGTCCATGTAAGTCGCGGCGAGTGCCAAATACCCCCGCGCGGAATATCCATGGGTGGGGGCAGACCACTCTCTCCCCCTAGCCGCGAGGCGTTCGAGGCGCCAATATGAGCCCGATGACCTCGACCTCCACACGTGAATATGACGCCATCGTGCTGGGCGCCGGACCGGCCGGTCTTGGGGCAGGCCTGCATGCCGCCCGCAATGGGGCGCGCGTCGCCGTGATCGATCACGCCCCGACCATCGGTGGTCTGTGTGTCACTCGCACGACCCGCGATCTTCGTTATGACATTGGCGGGCATATTCCATTCGTCAATGACGCAGAACGGCTCGCATGGCTCGGCGACCTTCTTGGGGATCGTCTGGAGTGGGTGCGGCGGCCCGTGTGTTCATGGCGCGATGGACAGGTGCGTCCGGGGCGGTATCTCGATCAACGCCCCACAGATGGATCCGCGCACGATGCATCGATCACTTCATTCGAGCCAGCACCGGACGCAGGCGCCGACGAGGTCCTTGCCGAATGCATGGGGGCACCATTTGTCGCCGCGGAATTACAGGGCTACCTTGAAAAAATTGACGGGGTCCCCCTCGCTCGCATTCCTGGCACCCGTCCTTTGCGTCTGTTGCGCGAGCAAGCCGCGCCCGAGGGATTCTGGTTTCCGATTGGCGGGATAGGCGTACTCATGCACGCAATGGCAGACGCGCTCCGTGCGTACGGCGGCCAGATACACACATCGACGAGCGCCACGCGTATTGCCACCACCGATCATGGGGTGGGTGCAATTGACATCGACGGCCCGAATGGCCCCCAACGCTTTTCAACTGAGCAGATCATCGGCAGTGCGCCTGCGGGACAGATCGCACGCCTCCTGGACCCGCCAATCGCACCTGAACGGTTACCCAAACTCGCGATGCGGGCGGTGTGTGTGGTCTACCTCGAGGTGGAATGCACGCAGCTGACCGACTATTCCTGGGTCCAAATCGATGACCCGCGCGTGCCCGCCGCCCGCATTTTCGAGATGACCAACTGGAGCCGAGATATGGCCCCGCCTGGGCGCACCATCATCGGATGCGAGTGCTATTGCCATCCCACGCCTGACGATCCGATTTGGGGATCGAGCGATGCCGAGCTCATCGCGCGTTGTCGCCTGGCGCTGATTGATCCGCTGGGCTGGTGCGATGCCACCACCCCGATGCATCCAATTGAGGTGATTCGACTCGCCAATGCATACCCGTCGCCTGATCTCACGCAGCTCGAGGCCATGAATGCGGCACCGAGACTCGTACATGCGATTGAGGGGATCCATCTTGCCCGTGGGTCCGCAGTGATCGATGCAATTACCCAGGGCGAACGCGCCGCAGATGCGGCGCTCGGGCGCGCGCGGTAATCTCGCAGACATGTCCGCAGTCGTGACCGCATCAGCCATTGATCGTTTCCGTGAGGTTGTCGGATCAGAACGAGTGCTGACCGCGCACATCGAACTGCTGTTGTACGCCAAGGATGGCTCCATGAACCAAGGTGACTGCGGGGTCGCCGTGTTGTGCGAGACCACCCACGAGGTCGCGGCGTGCATGCGCATCGCCGCCGATCACGATCTTGCGGTCGTTCCGCGCGGTTCGGGGACGAGCCTTGCAGGATCAGCGATCCCGCTGGACGGATCGGTGGTGATCTCTGTTGCCCGCATGAATCGCGTGCTCTCCATCGACGTCGAGACCCCATGCGCATGGGTGGAGCCCGGCGTCCTCAATCTCGATCTCACTACCGCGGTGAGTCACCTCGGTTTGCATTACGCCCCCGACCCCTCAAGCCAGGCCGCATGCTCGATCGGTGGCAATGTGGCGACCAATGCTGGTGGCCCGCATTGTTTGGCATCCGGCGTGACCTCCCAGCACATCCTGGGGCTCGAAATCGTTCTACCCGATGGCGACATCCTCACCATTGGCGGGCCCGCTCCGGATCCTGCCGGATATGACCTTCGTGGCTTCATTGTCGGCGGAGAAGGGACTCTTGGCATTGTCACAAAGGTCTGCGTCAAGCTCACACGCAACCCACCGGTTGTCCGCACGATGCTTGCCGATTTCAGCTCGCTTACCGCAGCCGGAAAGGCAGTCAGAGACATCATTGCCCAGGGGGTAATCCCCGCTGCGATGGAGATGATGGACAGCACGATGACACGGGCGGTTGAGGCGTTCGTGCATGCCGGACTCCCCACCGAGTCGGCCGCGGTGCTATTGGTCGAGCTCGATGGCACGGCAGCCCACGTGAGTGAACACACCCACGTGGTCGAGCGCATTTGTCGCGAATCCGGTGCAAATCACATCCGGGTTGCCGCCGACGAGCAGGAGCGTGCGCTTCTCTGGAAGGCGCGCAAAAATGCGTTCGGGGCCTGCGCGCGGATCGCCCCGAATTATTACTTGCATGATTGCGTCGTCCCACGGACACGCCTCGTCGAGGTGCTTGCGGCAATCGAGGAGATCGCCAAGCGCCATGACTTGGTGATCATGAATGTGTTCCACGCAGGCGACGGGAACCTGCACCCGTTGATTTCGTTTGACCGGCGCGATGCCGAGCAGGTCACCCGTGTTCTGGCCGCCGGAAACGACATCATCACCGTCTGCATGAATGCCGGGGGAACCCTCTCTGGCGAGCATGGCATCGGTATGGAAAAGCGCGATTTTATGCCACTGCAGTTCGGAGTCGCAGACCTCGATGCGCAAGCGCGCTGTCGCGAGGCATTTGACCCTGAGGGCCGCATGAATCCCCGCAAGGTATTGCCCGCCGGGAGTAAATGTGGCGATCTCGCATTTCCCCACGAACACCTTCCCGAGGGGACATGGATCTAGCCTCTGACACCGCACCGAATCGCGCAGCGCTCTGTGCGGATCTTGCGAGTGCGAGTGCGCGTGGCCAGCGCATGCGTATCGTCGGCGGTGGCTCTGGCGGACGGCGTGGCCGTGTGCCCCACACGGAAAGCGATGTGATCTCCACACGCACCTTTGATCGCATCATCAGCCATGAGCCAGCAGATCTCGTGGCCACCGTGGAAGCGGGTGTCGCCGTTGCCGATCTTCAGGCCGCATTGGCGCTCCATGGGCAAACATGGATCCAAGCCCCCACAACCCCCCATTCCACCGTGGGTGGCGTCCTGGCGCGTGCGGAAAGCGGGCTGCGGCGACTTCGCTACGGCGCGATCAGAGATTCGGTGTTGCAGGTGGTCGCCATCACCGGAGATGGCCGGCTCATCCAGGCCGGGGGTAAGACCGTCAAGGGCGTTGCCGGATATGACATCCCTCGTTTGATGGTGGGCGCCTACGGCACGCTCGGCGTGATCGTCGAGGTGACACTGAAACTCTGGCCGATACCACCATCCTCGCAATGGTTCACTGCCGAAGGATCGACAGAAACCCTCACCCAACGGGGCGAGCAGATCCGACGAGAGATACACCAACCTGGAGCAATCATCACGAGCGCAGATCGCCTCTGGGTGGAGCTGATCGGCCCGAGTGCAGATCTCGTCGCACCAGACGGCATGCATGCCGGCGAACCCCCACCAGCGCTCGCCGGTGCCGGGCGCATCGATATCGGCGTTGGACCTGCGCAACTGCCTGGACTTGTCACTGCCCTCGCGCGTCGTGGATATACATTTCAGGCACAGCTCGGCGTGGGAACCTGCACGGTGATCTTCGATGACCTCACGCACCTCAATGAGATTCGGCAGTTGGCCATCGATGCCGGAGGACATGCCACCATTGCCGATGCCCCCGATGAGTTGCGCAACGACCCCTGGGGACCCCCTCCCGCCGGAATTGCACTGATGCAACGACTCAAAACTGCATGCGACCCGGCCCTGATCCTCAATCACGGACAATTCATTGGCGACCTCGAAGGGGCACGATGAGCGACGACGACCTTCGCCCACCCCCCATTGGTGCGCCAAATTGGCGGACAGATGTGGACGCACCACGAGAGCAAGACATCGTCTCGTGTGTGTCGTGTGGCCTTTGCTTGCCACACTGCCCGACATTTCGTTTGACCGGTCGTGAGTCCGCCTCCCCGCGGGGGCGCATTGCCGCGATGCGTGCTGTCCAGGAGGGGCAGGCCACCATCGACGCAACATTCACCACGATGATGGATGAGTGCCTCGCCTGTCGCGCGTGCGAAACCGCATGCCCGAGCGGGGTTCCCTTCGGGCGGATGATTGAAGCCGCACGGGCACAAATTGAACCGACCCGACCGATCACGACTCGAGGTCTGCGTGCGCTCGGGCTGCGCCACGTGCTGCGTCGGCCATGGATGATGTTCACCGCGGGCTACGCGCTGGCTCTCGCCCAAGCGATTCGCCTTGATCGTCTCGCACCACAGCGCCTTCGCGCGACAAGCCCGCAGGTGTCGCTGTGGTCACTGATTCGTCGTATTCCTCGCCAACTCGGGCACGGCCCCTCCGCGGAAATCCTCTGCGGATGTGTGATGGACGTTGCATTCCGCGATGTCCAGCGCGACACCATGCGCGCCGTTGCCGGGGCGGGATATACGGCGCATCGCACCACATCGGGCGGGTGTTGTGGTGCATTGGCAATGCATTACGGCCAACCCGAGACCGCCCGCGCGCTTGCCCGCGCACGCATTGCCGAATTCGCCGATGCCGAGGTGGTCGTTGCCAATTCTGCTGGCTGCAGCAACCACATGAAGACCTGGGGGCATCTGCTTGAAGATGACCCCGAATGGGGTCCACGCGCAGCACGTGTTGCCGAACGGGTGCGCGATCTTTTGGAGATTGACATCCCTGTTGTGGAGCAGCCCCGTGGACAGGTTGCGTGCCACGACGCATGTCACCACATCAATGGACAATCCCTCGGGGATGATCTGCGGCGCATCGTGCGTTCCGCCGGGGGGATCCCCGTAGAGATTCCTGGTGGTGGGCGCTGCTGCGGTGCCGCTGGACTCTACTCAGTACTCGAGCCCGAGTTGTCCGCGCAATTGCGGCGCCAAAAGGCCGAAGCGATCATCGCAACCGGGGCAGCAACGGTTGCGGTTGCCAATCCTGGCTGCGCAATTCAAATCGCGGCCGGATTACAGGAACTTCAATCATCGGTGCAGGTCATTCACCCTGCCCAGATGACCTCACACACGGAGCGCTAACTCAGCGACGGGCGATGGGCGCCGGAGCGCGCTCTGGCTGCAGTAACATCGGCCAACTGGTCTGAAAGCGCATCCGCCATCTGCGCGCGCTCAACAGCACGCCCAAGGCGCACGCGTGCCCGGTCAAGCCGCGCCTGACCATCGACTTCAAGTTCCCCAAGTGCCTCCGCCTCAGCGAGCTCTTGGGTCAACGCAATGAGACGGCGGACGCGGGCCCAGAGGGCGTCTGCAACTGCTTCTGATTCATTGGACGCATCATTCATACCGATGAGCATAGGCATCGGGTCAGACTCACCAACACCACCACATGGGGGGCTACCCCTCCGGAGTGGCCCGTGAACTCTCGCCAGCCTCTGTGCCTGGCGCTCCCGCGCCCGCCCGAGGCGGTCGGCGGCGACGGCGGCGGCGGCGGCGATTCACATTGGCGGCGGCCCCGTCTGGGCTTGCTGCTGCCGTCGTCCCGCCCTCTGGTGCCGTTGTGCCCTCCGCAGTTGCCGGTGGACGTGCCACTCCTCCCTCAGCCGACGGCGCAGCATGCAATCGTCGACGGCGACGCCGGCGCGGTTTGGCGGGGTCATCCGGCGATGATTCTCTCCGGCGCTGGGGATCGCCAAGCCCGATATCCTCTGCAGATGGCAGGCGTGGGAAACGGGTCCTGAGCGCGTTCCATCCGCGGCGGGTCATCAGTGCCTTTGGCTGGGTCGCGCCAACTGCAGCACGAAGTGCCCGACGTGCATCCGGAGTCGAGAAATCAAGCGCATCAAGGAGTCCACGCAAGTGCGCCCATCCCCCCGCAGCGGCTGCGGCACGCGCCGCCAGACGCACGTGCTCTGGGCGCGTGGGGACATCTCCCGGACCCAGTACAACGGTCAGCCGAGCGACCTGACCTAAGCGCAAGCCTGCAATGGCATCCTCATCCGGGGCAATCGGATCCGGTGGCGGGCCGCCCGCGGCGCGCAACCATGAGGCGATCAAATTGATCTCGCCACCGTTGGCGATCAGGTGCCGTGCTTCCCATCCCGCAATCCGAGCTGCCTCTTGGTTACGTCCCGGACGATGCGCCTCGGCAAGTCCACGTGAGACATCCCAGGCCCACGCGGGTGCCCACGACGACGCCTCATCAAGTGCGGTCCATCGTCGGCGCCGATCACCGGAACGCCCGAGTTGCTCAAGTGCCGTAATGCGATCCCACTTTTCCGCCTGGTCAGCGTGATACCACAGCGCCCGCAACCGCTCCCGGGCAGTCATCCGCAGATGATCGAGCACGATCCGGGGGGCGTCGTCAGTCAGCCACATACGCAAATCGGGCTGCACCAAGAGCGCCATCGCCCACTCTCGCCACATCGGTTGATCGATGCCATCGCGTGCAGTCCGGGCCAGGACTCCCGTCAACCCCCACCACGCAAGCGCTCCCTCGGGTGGGATTCCTCGGGCAACGTGTTCGGCAACTTCGATGCAGGTTGCATCCGCCGAGGCGACCTCAATCCACTCTTCGATGAGAATGCCCCGCAATTGGCTGGTATCGGTGTCGCGCCATCCACCATTGCGAAAGCCAGCGGCGATCTGCATTGGATCTGCCCCGGGGTTCACGAGCTCCGCGACGTTGCCCGCTTGATCTGCGAGCAGGCGGGCCGCCTGTGCAAGCTTGCCACGCTCATCGCCAGCGTCGGGTGGTCCCGCAACGCGACCAAGTGGCTTGTACCAACCCATGCCAAAGAGCTCGTGGCTGGTCTTGACACCCATGAGATCGCCCTTCGGCAAGAACTCCACCGACACGGCTTCTTTTTCTGGCGCAGGTCGCATCACACGGCCCAATCGCTGGACAAAGACGCGCTCAGAGGTCGTTGGCGCAAGATGCATCACCACAGAGGCGCGCGTCTCATCCCAACCTTCGGTCAACAGGTCCGCATTGCAGAGCACGTCGATGAAGCCTTCACCAAATTTTTTGAGTGTCATTTGCAGCTCGCGTGCGGGCGTCTGGCCCGACACCGCGGCGGCTTTCACGCCGCGGAGAATAAGTTCATCAGCCAAGTTGTGCGCCTGGGCCACCGTTGCGGTATACGCAACGCCTGCAAGACCCAATGGCTGGAAATGCTCGGCCCATACATCTGCGCACGCGGTGTGCCATAAGGCCCGGTCGAGTGCACGACCAAGACTGCCCTGGTCAAAGTCTCCGCGTACCCGTGTGACATCTGAGAGATCGACGGCACGCTCCACACGCAACGAACGCAATGGGCACAGGATCCCGCGCTCGATTGCCGATGCCCGATCGAGCGTTGTCGCGACGGGGCCAAAAATCTGCTCAACATGCCCCGTCGTGGTTTGACCGGTGGCAGTAAAACCGACGATGACCGCATTCGTCGCCCGATCAAGCATCAAACGTGTCTGTGCCCCCAAGGCGGTATGGGCCTCATCGCATACCAGGAGCGTGACCTCGTCCCAGCGAATTGTCGTCGCATGCCGCAGGGCTGCCTGATAGGTGCAAATCGCCACGCCCGGACGACCGATTGCCTCGGGTCCGTCCTCATGCACCACAACCGATGGGAAGTGACGCGCAAAACCGGCAACGGTTTGTTCGGCGAGATTGCGTCGCGGCACCAAGACGCATGCGGAACCCCCGAGCGCGGCAGCGAGGGCGCAAAACATCACCGTCTTTCCCGACCCAGTTGGGGAATCGACCCATGTACGACGCACCCCGTGTGCCAGTCGCGCGGCAAGGTCATCGAGGGCCTCAATCTGATGCGGACGTAAGGTGACGTCTGGCCACGCCGTCGTCGCGTCCTCGACGGCGACAGCAAGCGCTTCAGCGGGAAGAATCGGAGTACTCGGGTTCGAGGTGGGACGCAGGCGGATGGCATCCAATGACGAGGCTCGCCGCACACATGTACTGCGGCAAAGCGTTATGGCCAAGCGAGTGCTTACACGATAAGCATCGGGTCGGGCGGTGACGGGCGCTCAGGTCAGATCTGCACGGAGCGACCGCCGTCAAACGGCGACCGAGGCAAGGTTACCACGAATTCATCGGCTCATGGTGTGTGCCACCCGTCATCGATGGATGCCCGGCACAGGGCTCGCTAGCATCACTGCGTGATGACCCGCCGGATACTGAGAATGTTGTGAATCGACCCGACCTCTCGTGGCGGCCAACCGCGAAACAGGCCACGGCAACCGTATTCGCACTCGTGTGTTTGGGAGTCGGATTTGCAATCGGGTGGCAGCATCGTACGACGCTGAATCCGCAGTCAATCACGCCGCGAGTCCCCGCGAACATGCGACAGCTCACCGCAACAACAGGGATGGGGACACGGTCCACCAGCACTGCAGCACTCCCCTTGCGCGCCCAGGTGCATATCGGGATCGTGAATACGACAACCGTTGCAAACAGCACAATTCAGCTTGCAGTCGCCATTGTGCAGGCGGGCTATCCCACCCCAATCACCACGAGCCTCACAATTGATGTCAGCCAGCTGCCGACAATCACGACCATGACAACGGTCCCGATTGGCAACACCACCGGTACCGGCACCGATACGACATCTCAGGCGGGAACGACGCCTGCCAGCACGACAACTCTTCCGCAGTCGGTCACCTCGATACCCATCACGACCGTCATCTCTCCGGTGGTGTTCTACCGTCCGGGAAATCAGGCAGTTGCGCAACGCCTGGCCAATGACATCGGAATCCAGACGGTGCTTGCCGCGCCGACGACTGGTCCGCTCGCCACAGCGCTTCGTTCGGCAGCCATTCTGATTGTCGTCTCGCGATAAGCCCCCACGACCACGCGGTCAGTGTCGGTGTGCGCCCAGCCACTCAATCAGCGCACGATTTACCGCATCGGGTGCTTCTTGTTGCACCCAGTGGCTCACACCAGTAAGTGTGATCACCTCGACAGGGCCGGTCACCTTTTCGACCGAGCGATCGCGGAGACGGGATCCCAAATAGGTATCCCCATCGCCCCACACCACCAATGTGGGAGTCGTGATGTCAGGTAATTGGGGTGGATCTCGCAGCCATGCTGCGGCAGGCATATTCGCGCGGTAATAATTCAATGCCGCAGTCAATGCGCCATCCCGGCGATAGGCGTCCAAATAGACGGCGATGTCATCGTCGGTGAATGTGCCCGGCGCGGCATTGTCAAAAAGCATTTCGCGAAAGTTGGCGAAGTCATTGCGCGAGAGCCAACTCTCGGCGACGCCGACAAATTGAAACAGCAGCATGTACCAGCTCATTGCGCGCTGCGCGGCATCATCACGCCGCGCCTCTGCCGATGCCACAGGATGCGGAGCATTCAAAATGGCCAGCGACGAGACCCGATCTGGGTGCAACGCGGTTGTCGCCCACGCAATGCCGCCGCCCCAGTCATGGCCGACAAGGTGCGCGCGTTCCACCTCGAGCGCATCCAACAGACCGACGACATCAGCAATGAGTGCGCCAATGCCGTAGGCGGCAACATCCTCTGGGCGATCTGAATCACCGCACCCACGCAAATCTGGCGCGATCGCCCAAAAACCCGCGTCCGCAATCGGATCAAGCTGGTGGCGCCACGAATATGAAAGCTCGGGGAATCCATGGAGAAAGAGCACGGGTTCCCCGGATCCTGATTCACGGATTGCAAGCCTGAGTGTGCCTACAGACAGTCGTCGCATCGGAGGTAGCCTAAATCATCTTCGGTGGCACGGGCACCTACGGTGTGCGTGGTGGCAGGATGCGGCCATCTACAAGAACGCGCGCAGCGCGCGCACCAAAATCATGGCGGGACAGTGTCGCAACCGTTGCACGCGATGAACCCCCGGGTGACGGCACGCCGAGCCCATCGAGGCCCACAGAGATAAACCGCCCCGAGTCAAAGGCGCCATCGCTGGTGAGGGTGACCCGAAGAATGCCGCTTTCGCTGAGCACTCCCCCCAGCCCAAAGCCGCGATAGCCCACGAAATTTCCCATACTAAAGGCGATCAAGCGGTGGTGATAAAAGGCCATTCCTCGCAGCACGTGCGGACCGCTCCCCACCACAAGATCGGCACCCGCATCGATTGCCGTCTGGCTAAACGCGACCACATCTCCGCGATTTTCGCCCAAGTAATACTCGGTCCCCGGATGGACATGCTGTGCGCCTCGACCCTCAGCACCCGCATGGACATTGACCACCACCACATCTGCCCGCGCCGCAGCACGCCTCACCATGGCGCGCACATCCGCCAGCAGATCCGAACGATTCGCCCAGGCGTACGGCGCAAACCCCAGAATCGCAACACGAATCCCGTTCACTCGCACGGTCGCAAACTGGCCCGCGAGACCGGTCTCGGCAATACCAACTCCCCGCAAGGCAGTCCGCGTCGACGCTTGACCGACAGCTCCGAAGTCATTGGCATGATTATTTGCCTGGTTCATGACGGTGAACCCGGCGCGCCGAAGATTTCTGGCATACCTGGGTGGGCTGCGAAATGCGTAACAGGTCGCAACCAGCACCGAGCCGCACTTTGCAGGGCCACCCAGCGTCAGTGTCCCCTCCAGATTGCCGACGACCACTTGTGCCACAAGATCGCGACGCACCGAGGAGAACAGTGCCGCGCCATTGTTCGGCGGTAATCCAAATTGGGGCGACCCCATCATGATGTCGCCCACAGCGGCAATGGTGATGCGCCGCGGATGAGTCGTCGATGGAGGGGGTACGAGTGGCGGTGCGGTCGGCGGAAACGCGCTGTGCACGGAGTCCGCCACCGCAACATGCGCGGCAACACGATCATCGTGGGCGCCCACAAAATGGGCGGCGATGACCGCTGCAACCACACAGCACAGGAGGGTAATCCCGGCACGTGATGCCCACCTTTGGTGCGCAGACAACCGGCGGTGTGGGCGGCCAGAGTGATTTCGTGGCATCGCGGTGAGTCTAATCATCGGCGAGGCGGCATACACTGAAAGCCCCATGGCATCCGATGCACCCACATCCTCGCCCGCCCCCCCGATTGAACATCTGATTTTGGATATCGGCGGCGTCATCCTGCCGTCAGCAATGCCACAGGTCATCGCTCAGCTGGTCGAATTGTCGGGGCGCAGCGAACAACAGCTGTGGCGGTTTTTTAATACCCGCCTCTTCGAGCCGTTTTGGAGTGGCGCCATCTCTCTTGGGGAATTCTGGGAGACGTTCACCGATTTTGCGGGCATACCCGGAGCACGGGCGCGGTGGCAGACAGAGATGACCACCACCATGTTGCGCCCACTCGGCGATGTCGCCCAAGTGCGGCGGTGGGCACAGGTTGTCCCGGTTGGGGTGTTGTCAAATCAGCGCACCGAATGGATTTTGCCCGTCTTCGATCGCGAAGGAATTACCGAGCTCTTTGATCCATTGTTGATTTCGAGTGCAACGGGCCTCGTCAAACCCGATCCGCGCGCGTTTGCACAACTCACCCACTTGGGCTCAGTCCCCAATCGCGTGCTCTATGTCGATGATCGCTCACAGGCACTCAGGCGCGCTGAGCAACACGGCATCTCAACGCTACAAGCCCATGATGATCGAGATTGGATCCGGCGCATCGATGAGCGACTGGGCCTGGTCACGCCCGACGACGCGCTGCACACGCGATCG
Organism: uncultured Actinomycetes bacterium; assembly: GCA_903896045.1. GTDB lineage: Bacteria > Actinomycetota > Thermoleophilia > Miltoncostaeales > Miltoncostaeaceae > CAITWD01. The sequence goes on along the minus strand of CAITWD010000023.1, from coordinate 35,231 downwards.
GTAAATACCGCACCATCGTCGGGATTACATGACTACCCCACCATTGACCGATAGGACCTGACCGGTGATAAAGCCTGCCGCAGGGGATGCCAAAAAGGCAACTGCCTCTGCAATCTCGCCCGGCTGACCTGCGCGACGCATTGGAGTCGACTTGATTGCTCCGACGACGATGCGTGCGCCAACGGGATCTTCTAAAAGCCGATCGTGAAAGGCGGTCTCGGTCACCGATGGTGACACGCAGTTGACGCGAATCCCATCGCGTGCAAGTTCACGCGCAAGGGACTTTGAAAAGGCAACGACCCCCGCTTTGGCACCGGCATACACCGCCTCGCCCCACCCTCCGACGCGGGCGGTATCTGAGGCAATCGAGACGATGGTGCCACCATTGGGCGCCTCCCGTAGCGCACCGAGTGCAGCACGGCAGCCGCAGATGACCCCCAGATAATTGATCTGCACAACCGCCATCCAATCATCGGGGTCGCTGTCGGCAAACAGTGCCGGTCGATCCCAACCCGCATTGTTGATCCAGATATCGAGGTGCCCAAACTGGGCAAGCGTTGCCTCAACCACATCAATGCTCGAATGCAGGTCCGTCACATCGTGAATCAAGGCAAGGGTGTCAGGTCCATGCTCGGCAGCAACACCAAGTACCGCCGGGTCGCGATCGGTCAACACCACGTGCGCACCACGTTCTTTGAGCACTTTGGCAATCGCCGCCCCCATGCCACCGGCAGCCCCGGTAATCACCGCCACCTGCCCATCTAACCGCGTCAGATCACTCATGATCATCCTTGTGTAAAGCGCTGAAAGGTGCCCTGCGCGACCGCCACCAGGCGATCTGCGGGATCCCGAATCTCTGCGCGAGCAACTGCAACGCGACGACCAATTGCAATCACCTCGCCGGTACCAGCAAGTGCGCCCACATTGCCGGGTGCAGTGAAATTCACCTTCATCTCAATGGTTGCGCAGCCCTCGTTGTCAGGGATCTGCGCCAGAATCGCCAACGCCATCGCCGCATCAAGCATTCCGGCGAGCACTCCTCCGTGTGCCGTCCCATAGAGCTGCGTATGCCCAGGGGTCACCTCGAGTGTGAACGCGCTGCCAGCTGCATCGGCGTGGGTGACCCGCATCCCCACCAGCTCGTAATACCCGCAGGCATTCCAGCGGTCGAGCACATCGGGGCTCAATCCGTTATGCGACATGAGGCACCCTGTGTGTCGGTGCACGCAGTGCTGCGCGTGCACGATCGAGCAGTTGTGTGCGATCAACCTTCCCTGATGCGGTGACCGGCATCTGCGCAATCACTACGAGTGCGCGCGGATGCTCTGGCTTCGGGAATGTGCCGACCAACGCATCAATGCGTGCCCGAACCTCGACGTCCCGATTTGCGGCGCTCACAATTGCCACCAATCGGGGCACACCATCATCGTCTGTCACTGACATGCACACCGCGCCAGACACCCCAGCCACGTCCAACAGCAATCGCTCGAGACGCGCAGGATCGATCCAAGTCGCGCCAATTTTGATCCGATCACCAACCCGCCCAAGCACCTTGATGCTCCCATTGCTGAGTGGTTCGACAACGTCACCCGTGTGGAGCCATCCGTCAACCACGGCACGATCGGTTGCCTCGTGATCGCCGTAGTACCCCGCCATTACGGTTGGGCCGCGTACCAAGAGCTGGCCCGCCGGCGCATCAACTCCATCGACGGGCACAATCCGCAGCTGATAGCCGGGGACAACCCAGCCGGCGTTCCCCGGAGTCGGGTGGCCAACACGATCCGAGGTGTACAGATTGGTCGCCTCAGAGGATCCAAGTGAATTAACGATTCTCATCCCGGTCGCTGCCCGGACCGCCTCCCATACCTTGCCATCGAGATGCTCTCCCGCGGACAGGGCGAGACGCACATGCGCAAACGACATCGGATCGATGCGCCCCTCGCGCACATGACGGGCAAGTCGGGCCCACCATGTCGGCACCCCCGCAATCACATTCACGCCATGATCTCGGCAGACGAGTGCACACCGCTCGGGGTCACGGCTTCGCGTCTCCAACCATGCGGCCGCACCGAGTCCAATGGGGAAGTACATGCTGTTGCCCAGCCCGTAGCTGGTGGCAAGCGCAGCCACCGACCACACCACGTCTCCGGGATGCAATTTCATGACACGTCGCCCATAGGTCGCCAGACACCCGGAAATATCGCGATGCCGATGAAGCACCCATTTCGATGCGCCGGTCGAACCAGAGGTCATCAACATGTAGCACGGGTCATACGGCATCACCGCGCACAATCCGGGATCGCGAAGATGTTCACGCGCGCAGGCCGCAAGCCCCTCAAGTGAGATTTGCGGGATGTCGTCAGAAATACGCGGCGCGCCCGAAATCACGATTCGGGGGTTCGCCCGCATCACCATGTCATGCAATCGCAGGCCGTCGACCCCAGGACCCACGAGGGCCGCAATCGCGCCACGTCGGACCACTCCAAGGAACGCCGCGATCCAATCCGGACCATCCTCTGCGTGCACGACGACCGTATCGCCTCGCCCAACTCCGCGGTCCGCAAGCGCTCCTGCAAAATGCACACTCTGGACATAGAGCTCTGAGATCGTCCAACGGCCGCCTTCAAACATCACGGCAGTACGACGCGGATGGGTCATCGCCACACGATCGACGAGCAGCCACGCCACATTATCGGAGGTTGTCGCAGACACGTGCACCGCGGGGATGCCCGTCATTGGCACAGACAACCTGACCCATGCATGCTTCGATGCGGAAATAGCCACCACATCGCAGACGATTCATGGGACCGCACACCACACAACGGACACACAGCGGAGACCTCCATTGGCGAAAAGAAATCTATGTGTGTCTGAGTACCCCCAGCATCCGGATGGGACGCAGCATCGATGAGGGAAAACCCCGAGGAGCCCTCCCATATTCCCTCCTCAAACACGCATATCACTACGGATTGACGCGTGAGGACTGCACGAATAGATTCCTCCATACCGGTCTGGAAACTCGGGCCATCCCAGGCATAGCTACGGGAACGGAGACGCACACATGACCTCCAACGTGACCGCCGTCTCGGCACATCCAGAGGCCCATGGCGGACCGCCACCTGTTCCCGAATTTCAGATTGTGCCGACCCGCGGCATCCCGATTGTCGTCCTTGCCGTGGCGGGGCTTGTCATTGCAATCGCAAGCAACCAACTCTGGGCGCTCACCTTTTTCCACGTCGTTGGTGGCGGGCTCTGGACCGGAGTCGACCTCTTCGTTGGGCTCCTGCTTGGCCCGATTATTGGGCGTATGTCGGTCCCCGCGCGGATTGAATTCACCACCAGATTCATGCCCAAGATGTTGCTACTGATGCCGACGCTGGTGACCATGACACTGGCTTCGGGATGGCAACTCGCCCGACACCTGGGCAACCTCTCCTCCTCATCGCCCAATCACGCCTGGCTCGTCGCGTCATTCATCATCGTTGGAGTGATGGCGACAATTGCCATTGGCATTCTGGAGCCGGCGAATCTGGCAGTCCTCTTCGAGCTCAAAAAACCCACACCTGATGGCGAGCTCATTGGACGGCTGATGAAACGATTCATCTACACCGCGGGGATCACTGGTGCCATGCAAGTCGCGACGCTCATCATCATGACCCGGGTGTCGAGCCAATGAGCACACAGGACCGCGCACCCAGAAAGATCCCACCAATCGCAGAACTCGCGATCGCACCGATGGTCCTCGTGATCATCGGCGGGATTTATATGGCCGCGCAGATTCCCGGGTCGATCTCACTGACACCGGCGATTCTTCTTCTTGCCGCTGCAGTGCTGCTGGTGATCGTCGATGTCGTGCTTTTGGTTCGGCTGCGACCATTTGCATGGAATGCCTTCTGGCGCGTCGCAGGATGGGCGCTTCTTGGCTACGCGGTCATCGCAGGCATGATCGGCTACGCGTTCATCTATGACGGCACGAGAGGCGAGCCCCTCGGGATTTTGATCGGAATGCTGGTCGTGTTCGCGGTCGTGGTACCGCTTCTGCTTGGATTCGCAGTCGCCCGTTATCAACCGATCACGCAAGGAATCGCGAAGTAGGTCATCGCAACCTATCGACAACCGCGCACGGTGGCGCCGATCAGTCGTGACCTGGGTGCGTCGAAATCCCGGCGCTCGACACAACTTGCTCAACCGGGCGCTGATCGATCCCGAGGATATCTCGCTTATTGATGTCAAAGGTCTGCAAGCGCACCCGACGATAGGCGGCGACCAGCGACCGATATCCATCAGAGAGGACCCGCGACTGCGGATCGAGATGCATCACCACTGTGAGCCCCGTAGGGCGTACCGGGATCGTGCGGATCACCAGGTCGGGCCGGTGGACGCGCAAGATCATGACCAGACGCCAGACATCCCCAGTCCAAAACACGGAGTTCTGGTTCGTCACCCGACGAAATGTCTCGTGATAGCGGTTGACCGCAGCGTGATGGGTCCGACGGTTCGCACTGACGTGATCGAAGGGATAGGTGTCGTGTAGGACCACGACCGTGTCCGGGCTCGACCACCTCTCGACATTGATGAAATCACGAAGGGCATATTCGAAAAGGTGCATCCCGTCGATGAACGCAAAATCCACGGGTCCGCCACACACCTCATCACGAGAATGGGTGGCAAAGAAGCCGTCGCTTGTCTCGGGATAGATGTGGTGGCCATCTGGAATGTGCGCGGGTCCAAGAGGCTCCGGATCGACACCGACCGCACGGATTGACGGATCTGCGAGCGCGAATGTTGTGCCGGTATTCGTCCCGATCTCGAGATAGCGCTGCGGACGTAGCACCCGGTGCAGCGCGGCGAGCGTATCGACATACCACTCGGGTCCGAGTTCCGTGTGCCCAAGGATGTGGCGGGCGTCATCGAGGCTTGCATCCGCGGCGATTGCACGTCGCGCCGCGTACGCGGCACCAGGCAGATCACCACGAGCGATTTTTCGCTGGGCATCCTCGAGCCACGACCGACCACGTGCCGGGCGGGGAGGGAGGTAGGGAGAAACGTCTCCCAAGCGAGCGATGTGTGCAGAAAGTCTCGTTTGCATTGGGCGATTGATTGTCGTTGGGCCGAAAAAAAGTTTGCCATCGAAATCCCAATTGATCAACCCATCTCGGCATCACCTTCGTCGATCAGACAGACGCAGCCTCACGAGGCCATCATGTGATCAGCGATAGACTCCCGCTCGTGCCTCGAGACATCCTCGATGACCGTTTGATCGGTTCACTTCATCTCCGCACACTGACCCGCGATGGGTTTCGTGCGGCCCCCACGCATCGCCATCAGGCATTCCAAGTCGGCACGATCTCTGGCCTTCTTCATGGCAACTACGCAGGGGAAATGCCGCTGTCAGAACTCCTTGCCCATGGAAACTTTGGTATCGGCACACTCGAGGAACTCGATGGAGAGCTGATCGTGCTCGACGGGGAGCCATTTGCCGCTCGTGCCAGCGGTGTGGTGGATCCGGTTGCGCCAACCACTCTGATCCCGTTTGCGGTGCTGTGCCCATTCCAGCCCCAAGTGTCGTGGGACATCCATACTCCTGCCGAATGGAAGGAGTTCACTCGGGCCATCGATGCCCACGTACCAGCACAGACGCCGATCGTCGCACTACGCATTGACGGTGCATTCTCACACCTCCATTTGCGCAGTGTCCACCGTCAACACCCGCCATACCCACCGCTCACCGAGGTCGTGCAGCACCAGGTTGAATGGCACCTTCCCCAGGCCACCGGAACGCTTGTGGGATTTCGTTTTCCCGGGGAGATCGCCGACATCGAAATCCCCGGATTCCATCTGCACTTCGTCTCTGATGACCGAACCCAGGGCGGCCATGTCATTTCGGTCACCTGCGCCCATGGGCGCATCAGCGTTGATTACGGTTCCGATCTGCTGCTCGAGAGCGATGGGGCGCGCGCGGCATCTGCGTTAGATGCCCTCACCACCGACGTACTCACACAGATTGAAGGCGATCACACCGCCCCCCACGGCGACGCCTAGGCCACTCCCATCACGCGCGAGAGGCCGTGGTCACCGGAGCAGAGAAGTGCGTTGTTGCGCGTCGCCGCACCCAAAGGTGTGTACCTTGCAGGTCGGGTCATTGTGGTGGCCCACGCCTATTGTTCACTCTCCGCCGACCGAGGAACTCGCCCATGCCCACTCGCCAACTCGGATCCCATGGCCCCCGCACACATGCCTTCGGCCTCGGCTGCATGGGAATGTCGGATTTTTACGGTGACGCCGATATCAATGAATCGATTGCAACGATTCACGCGGCGATCGATCGGGGCATCACGCTTCTCGACACAGGTGACTTTTACGGGATGGGGCACAACGAGATGCTCATCGGCCGCGCAATCGAACACCAGCGGCGCGAGGACCTATTGATCAGCGTGAAGTTCGGCGCGCAACGCGATCCGAGCGGAGGCTGGGTCGGCTTTGATGCTCGTCCGTCAGCGGTCAAAACAGCACTGAGTTACACCTTGCGTCGTTTGGGGACCGACTACATAGATATTTACCGACCGGCGCGCCTTGACCCCAATGTCCCGATTGAGGAAACCGTTGGCGCGATTGCCGAGCTCGTTGAGGCGGGGTATGTGCGCTACATCGGCCTCTCAGAAGTTGGGGCAACGACTCTCCGGCGCGCAGCAGCTGTCCATCCCATCTGTGATCTCCAAATCGAGTACTCGCTGATCTCGCGTGGCCCCGAGGAGCGCATCTTCCCGGCCTGTCGAGAACTCGGTATCGCGGTGACTGCGTACGGTGTGCTCTCCCGCGGGTTGATCTCCGGTCATTGGACCGCAGATCGCGTCCTGGGCGCAACAGATTTTCGTGCCCACAGCCCGCGCTTTGGCAACGACAACCTTGCCCGGAACCTCGCACTGGTCGAGTCGCTACGTTCCGTTGCGGACCAGATCGGCGCATCAGTCGCACAGGTCGCCATCGCCTGGGTGCTCGATCGAGATACCTCAATCATTCCGCTGATCGGGGCGCGCACTCGCGCACGCTTAGATGAAGCATTTGGGGCATTTGATCTCACCCTGAACGACGAGATGCGCGCGCGCATTGAAGCGGCAATGCCCGCCACCGAGGCAGCTGGTGCCCGGTACGCCGAATACGCCATGGCGCACCTCGATAGTGAGCACGATAACTAGATCGAGGGCAACGAGAGGTCGATAGAGCACCCTTCATTCCACGTTTGGCAAGCCTTTTTCCGAGGCGTTTGGGAGGGCGTACAGTGAAGGGGACTTTTCGAGTCAATCGTGACAAAGGACGCCCCCTATCTCCTCTCTCTATGCACCCCAAATGGTTATCCGCAGCAGGATGTTGTACTTCACATGGGTCCCTGAAGACATCGCCGCCGTGCGTGCGCTCGTGCCGGCAGAGCTCTCGCTCGCCGAGAACGCCCAGTGTTTTATCAACCAATACGTTGTCGATTCCGCCGACGACACCTCTGGCTTCGAGCCCTACTCGCTCACCTATGCCGGCCTCGATGTGCAAGGACAAGATTCTCCCCAAGGCATTCCTGGGCGTTGGTGGACCCACTACATCAACTCCAATGAGGACATGACCGCCTACGCGGCAGAGCGTGGCACCCCGGCCCAAACCGGTGGCCAGACAGTCCTTGAGATCGCAAATGGCGTCCTGACTGCCACCACCTCGCAAAATGGCACTCCGCTCATCCGCACGACAGCAACAGTCGGTGATGACATTGCAGTTGTCGGACGCGGACAGCTCAGCTACCTCACCAAGATCGACGGCCAGCTGACTCGTGGCTTCTATCCTTTCGTCGCCTCAATGGTCGCCGGTTGGCAGGTCACAGCCATGGAGTTCCTGGACCCGACGCATTCCATCTACGCGTTGCGACCGGCGAGCCCGCTCGAGGTGACGTGGGGCTTCTATTCCCCAGACGCCGCATTCTGTTACCCCGGCGGAGAAGGACCCGTCTCGGCGTAGTTGCATCACGTGTCGACCAATGGATGGCGCGCACATGCGCCGTCCATTGGTGCGCACCACACGGTGGGGCTGGTACCCACCGATGTAGATCACACGAGGTGCCGCGATCTCCCACACGCATCATCACGGTGATGTCATGCCGGGCCCGCCCCAACGTGAACATCTGCTCAGAGCGGGCGAGCGGGAGTCCCAATCACGACGAGTCCGTCGGCAATATCGCGTGTCACGACTGCCCCAGCACCGACCATTACATTGGCCCCCACAGTGCGCCCCTCCAGCACAACAGCGCCTGCACCGATGTGGGTTCCTTGCCCAATCGTGACATCGCCGCACAGAATGGCCCCGGGCGCAATATGCGCATGCGCACCCACCACACTTTGATGGGCGATCACCGCACCGAGATTCACGATCGTGTTCTCCCCGATGACCACTTCACTATCAACCACGGATCCGGCAAGTATCTGGGCGCCAGATCCAAGCGTCGCCGATGGCGCGAGATGCGCACGTGCATCAATAATTTCCGGAAGGGTAAACCCCTCGCTGCGCAACAACAAAAAGACACGTTCGCGACTGCCCGGGGCATTCAGCCCCCCAACCCCTACAAATGCATGCGCCGCATGTGCGCGCAGCACGTCAAGCTGGTCGCGGCCACCACGCACTAAGACGTCGAGGACGAGTGTGCCATGGGCGTGCGTGTTGTCATCGATCAGGCCAATCGGCGCATATATTCCCGCGCTACGAATGGCCTCAAGGACACTTCGCGCATGCCCCCCTGCCCCAAGCCCAAAAATTGCCGGAAGCGTGTCCTGCGCGTCATTCAGGATGATGCTCTTCATACCAAGTTCCAAAACTATTCGACGTGAACATAGGCTGCCGGTGCACTCAATACAGCGGCATCATCAGATGTTTCATGAAGGATGATCCCGTCGACATGAGACGAGCGACCACGTGTACACAAGAACGTGACACCTCGCCGGCAGAGTATCCGACAATGAGGCGGCCCCCAAACGCCCACTCGATGACTGCAATGCCCCCGGCATGATTCGAACATGCGACACCAGGTTTAGGAAACCTGTGCTCTATCCCCTGAGCTACGGGGGCTCCTGTACAGCAATCAGCCGCACGTACCTGTCACAGTATCTGACAAGGATGACACGACCCAACGACATCCTGTCGCGCGACCAACCCGTGAGCAAAGGGACTCCTCGCGACGAAACGAACTGTAACGAGGGCGCACCTGTTCAGCTCAACCGGGATTCTGTCGACACAGTGACTGTGCCAACACTTCGCAACTCACGGCGGTGGGCCACCGCGCTCGCAACCGTGCTGGTGTGTGCCGCAACGATAACCGCCGCAATCGGCGCACAGAGCCCACCCATGCCGATGAGCATCATTTATGACTCGGCCGTCGTGACCCACCAACTCGTATTCCCCGTATCGGGGAGAGGCTTAAGCCCTGCACGGGGTGCATTTCGCCAGGATCCTGGAGGAGAAGGGGTGTTTGCTCCAGGCAACAGCGCCCCGGATCGCATTTCCAAAATTAATGCCTCCCTGTTCACGACACTCGACTCGGTCAGCATCGCGAATCTCATTCGTGCACAGATCGTGCGCGGCACCTACGGCGCGCTCGCCCACATGGTGGCGATCGATGAGATTGGGGTCTCGTACGGAGAACCCGGTCCTGCACATCCGCGACGAGGATCGCGTCTGCCGCGCATCGATCCTAACTGTGTCGCATCACGATTCTCTCAAGCAATGCAACTGCTCAACGCCACAGAGAGCCCGTGGGGTGGCACCTGGGCATCCCGGGTGCATGTGTACATCGCCAATGGCATGACCGGATCAATCGCGCGGGGCCTCGGGCCCCTGCATAACCTCGATCGTCTCGGACGCCCGCGATACCCCACCTGGCGGGCGGTTATGCCCGGCATCGCAGTGGCGGGTGGGGTTCATCTTGAGATGTACCACCTCGGTGCGCAGGGAATCATGCCGATACCGGCATCCCAGTGGCACCAAACCCCCCGCGCCTTTCTCGCACTCCTTGCGCGGTACCAAGGATCTGCATCCCGGGTGCATTGGGTCTTCACATCAACGGCGATGCCCCCGGGTGCCCCTGCCGGATGTGGAAGTCCGATGACATGTTCATGGGTACTCGCAGAATCCACCACTCTTGGGCGGATGATCGTGCAGAACGGACCAGATGCATACAAGCTCGGTGGGTATGCGGCCGACTGGCTCCAGCAGTTCAATCTCGTTCTTCCCTAAGCTCGCACTACGCACACCGGTGACGGGTCTGCCCTGCTTAGGGAGCAATCGTCGGATATGGGTTCTGACGCGCACTCGCAGCGGCGGGCCCGCGATCGACAAAATCAAAAATATTTAATGTCGCGGCCTGGATGATGCCGCCGACCACCGGATCGTTACGATTCACTCCTGAGACGATATTGGCATCGATCGCGAGAAGTTCAGGGGTTGAGTAAATAGGGTCGGTCACGCAAGTGGCAGTGAGTTGGCAGACCCACCCGCGCGTGCCCACATCGATCACAACGCCGGCACTGGCACCTGCACCAGGAACAATCGTCATCCCCCATCCGCTGACTGGCACGCCGCGATAGGGACATGCAAAGGTTTGCGAGCTGACCAGCTGGGTACCCGTGGGTTCAGGAGTCGACGGATCCGGGGTATCGGTTTCTTGATAGATCACGCCCGGTAGTTGCTGACCAGGGGTTGCTCCCGTGTTCTGAAATACCCACCCCATCTGCGTGATCTGACTCGCAGATGGGAGCTGACCTGGCAAGGGCGCCTGGCCAGGAACCTGCAGGGGAAGCAACATATCGGTGCACCCGAACTGCTCGCCAAGTGTTGCCTGTTCTGGTTGGAGAATCGGCGAGGACCGCCAACGCGTCGATGCGCGTGCAGGCACAGCACCAAATGGATCACTGGTGGCGTCCCTCCAGATCCCAAGTTGGCGATAGAACGACGAGTTACCGAGCGGGTCGGGGCGCCAAAACATATTATTTCCGCCAAGGAACACCGCATTCACTCCTGACGCGGTTGCCGATTCCAGATTGGACCGCATCCCTGACGTCCAATACTCGGTGTGTGATCCGAACAGCAGGGCATTCGTTGACATCAATCCCGGGCTATTGGCATTGAGATCGACGTCGGTGGCGTAGTCAATGTCCAAGCCATGCGCTTCGGCGAACACCGCGATCGGAAGATCCTCAGAGGAAATCAGTCCCATCCCAAATCCGAAGTACGGGCGATCAAAACTCACCACCGTTGAACGTGCTGCCCCAGCGGAATATGCGCTGTGACCACCCCATGTGTTGTACATCTGCGCCGTGTTTGTGGCGACAACCAATGTCAGTGCAGCATGTTGGTTGGGATCGCGGATCACCAGTGGAATTGCTGATGGAGCAATGCGCCGATCTATCGGACGGACCAGTACCTCATACAGGCCTTGCGGAAATCCGCTGCTCAGACGTACTGAGAAATTGGCCGGCCATGGAGCTGACGTCATCTTGGTCGCCGACGCAATGCGTGCCCACTGTCGTGGGTGTTGCGCCAGTATCCGTCCGCTCGTCCACACGAGACGACCACCCAATCCCCGGTAATCCCCAAGACGCCAAAACTCGAGGCGTACAGGCACTGCTGCGTGTCGCAAGGTCGCCAGATGAAAGCTCACCTGTTGGCCACAGGTTGCGCTCGTCGTATCGACATAGCCTTGCACCGGTGGGGTACTTGTCGTTGACAATGCCCGCCATCCGGTACCACCGGGTAGGGCATTCTCGACCGCAACCGTGCGCGTGGCGCATTGGGTGCTCGGGCTCTGCGCAGCGACGCTCAAGGCGACTCCGCCAGCCAGAAGCCCACCTAGAACGACAAGGAAGGTACTGACGTGCACGATGCGTGTCGTTATCTGGCGTCGAAGGTGCACTACCCGCGCACGCTATCGCACATGTCAATCAACCCGGCAGAAAACGGGTTCGCAGCACACAACTCGAGGCACTTCACGGCGGCCCTGTAGGTCCTACATCGAAATGATGTACGGCTCCCAACTCACCGGTCGCTCGGGTGCGGCAACCGCGATGAAGACGTTCGGTGCGGGAATCCGGGGTGTCACGCGCGGGTGCATCCCAATTTCATCGGGAAGCCGGTCGGCCTTTCGGATATTGCATGGAGCGCATGAGGTCACCACGTTGTCCCAGGATGAGCGACCACCCCGACTTTTTGGGATGACGTGATCCATGGTCAGCCGTGTCGTTGCACCGCAGTACTGGCAGCAATGGTTATCCCGAGCAAAAATCGCGCGACGTGAAATCTTCCGCTTTTCGTTGCGCGGCACTCGCACATACGTCACCAGTCGTATCACCAGCGGATAGACATGCTGAGCGCTTGCACTCCGGAGAGCTCGGTGCGCACGCTCCAGCACCTCGGCCTTATTTTTGAGCACCAGCACGACGGCACGCTGAAGGGAGCACACATGAATGGGCTCGAATGTCGCGTTCAACACGAGAACCTGCTGGGCCATGTCCCTCGAATGGTCGATGGGTGGCGTTGCTCTTAAAAAAAGTCTAGCCGCTCCACGTGGCGTGCACAGCCCGGTACCGCAATGTATCGCCATCGTGACAGCGCAGAGGATGTGTCCCCGTCGGCGCAAAGAGTAGCTCAGCGCACAGAGTGGCTCAGCGCACGGAGTGGGCTAGTCAGGTGCGCCGACGGGATATGAACCGAGGTCAACCACCTCGGCTAAGCCCTGGTCCTGAATCGCTGCGATCGCGGCCGCAACCGAGAGATCGCGCTCACGGCTCCCCTCAATATCGATAAAAAAGAGGTATCGCCCGAGCCCGGTCTTCGCGGGACGGCTTTCAATTTTGGTCAAATTGACTGCGCGCAACGCAAACTCCTGCAGAATCGATAACAGCGCCCCGGATCGATCACGCGTCAATACGCAAATGATCGAGGTGCGAAACCGCCCCGGACCCGTTGCCGGCACCGGGGTTTGGCCGATCAAGATGAACCGCGTGGTGTTCTCGGGGTTGTCCTCAATATCAGCTGCAAGCACTTCACCCCCATAAATATCTGCGGCCCGCAGCGGACCAATCGCCGCCCATGGTGCATCGTCGGTCGCGCACACAGTGCGCACCGCTTCAGAGGTCGAGGTGGCGGCCATAATGTCGACCCGCGGCAAATACTCCTGTAGGTAACGGCTGCACTGTGCAGGCACCATCGGGTGCGTGAATATGCGTGTGATCTCCTCGCGCCGCACACCGGGACGCACAATCAGATGTTGGCGAATCGGGTGGATCGCCTCTGCTTGAATCACAATCCCAGAAGGCCCAAACGCGAGTTGATCGAGCGTTTGATTCACCGCACCCTCAATCGAATTCTCGATCGGGACCAACGCTTGGGGCACCTCGCCTGCAGCAACAGCACCAAAGCATTCGGTCACCGTCGCATACGGCACTGCGATCACATCGCCCACTGGTCCAAACAGCGTGAGTAGCGCCTCCTCGGTAAACGTACCCTCAGGACCGAGATATCCGACTCTCATGTCACGTCGCTCAGAGTGGGGGTGGTTGCCAACGCAATTGCCTCGACTTCTTCTGGAGACAGCCGTTGGGTCGAAATACCCTCCGTGACGTCCTTGACATACATCCGCGCATGATCGCGGGCATGCAAACAGGTCATCACTGCTCCCGTGCTGGAGGCATCAAGTAATGCGACCGACCAGGATTGCTGCCCACCCAATTCGCCATACGCGTCATACCGCACGACTCCGTTGACCCGCAAGCAACGGGCGACATCACGCGCCGTCAATTCAGACGCCGAATCCACCTGCATGCCAACCTGCAAGATTTCTTGTTCAATCGCTGCCAGATCGCGTCGCAATTGCGCATGCAAATCGATCAGATCCCCGGTCGCCCCATCGGGCAAGAGCACGCGCTGCTCACGACGCAGGCGTCGGACTCTGACCATGAGTACCCCGCTGGCCACACACGCAATGATCCCGGGAATACTCGCAGCGGCACTGCCGATGACCACCGAGGAATTCACGAATACGACCCTTAGTTGAAGGTGATCGTGATGGGATAGTCGGCTGCGTTATTGGTGACATTCTGTTCACCGGCGACACCCGCAACCTGGACATGCAAGAGGCCCAGCTTGCCCAACTTGACCGCACTGGCTTGAGGGCCAGCAATCGCAACCACCACCTGTTGGCCAGGGTTGATCGTTTTGATCACGTTGGTTTCGACATCCACCGGCGTCGTTCCATAGCTCAGCGACACGCTGACCTTGATGCCATTCTCGATGCTTGTCCCACCATTTTGCACTGTCACTGCCCAATGCAGATCCGCTGATTCGGCGATGTTTTGGGCGATGCCCGGCGTCAAAATCGCGGCACCTGGCTCAGCGACGACCGAAACCAATGACAGCCCATTCGGGGTCCCCTGACCTGCGGCTGAGGCATTGGTCTGGCGCAAGGAAGTCACCAAGCTTTGCGCACCCGATGGAAGCACATAGTGCTGGTTGGCGACCGCCAGGAAGCTCGCCGCAGTTTGCCCAAGAACGGAGACACCAGTGATTGATTGATCCCGTAATGCCTGCGCGGTTCCCGCAAGGTAGGAATCTGCCACAACAACATCGGATGCCAAAAAGCGCTGCATTGCGCTGGCGATCGTCTGCGACGCAGCAACATTATTGCTGGAACGAATGATGGAGTTCAGATTGCTGACGAGAGAATTCATACCGTTCTCACGCAGCTGCAATGCCAAGACCAATGCGCGGTTCGCCGCTGCGGCACCACTCGGTGCCTGGAGTTGCGATGCTTGGCGGTACTGCTGGGCAGCCTGCGTTGCAAGGGCTTGCACATCTGCCTGGAGCTGCGTCGGGGACTGACCCTTACCGTTCTGCATCGTCGAGACCAATTTTGGGCCGAGCGCTGCAGATGCTTGCGCAATTTGACTCGAGGCCCTCACATAGGAGGTGTAGGCATCGACGACCTGGCTGCGCTGATAGTTGCGCACCAAGAGCACGGCAACGGCGATGACCACGACAACAACGACCGCACCGATAAGCATCCGTACCCGCGGATTCGCAAGCGGTGATGTCTCGGGGCGGGGTCGGCGCGCACCGGCCGCGCGACGCCCCGGACGATTCGAAGAGCGTCGACGCTGGGATCCACCATCGGGTTGCGCATCTGCGGCGTCGGTTGAGATCTCATCAAACCCAAAATCTTCCGGCTCTGCCCGAACCGCCGGTTCGTCATCGCGGTTATTGCGCTCGAGCTCGGCAAAAAAGCCCTCGGCATCTTCATCGAAGTCCCAGAGAGGACCCTGCGACGGTCCGGATGCGACATCCGGATCCTCGCTTGGCTCATGTGGGGGATGTTCCTCCGAATTCGCCATTACTCATAACCCCTGTGGGAGTGCTGTCTGAAGGATCTTCATGGCAACTGTGTGAGGTGGGCGAGGGGGGACTCGAACCCCCACGCTGCAATGAGCACTAGACCCTGAACCTAGCGTGTCTACCAATTCCACCACTCGCCCACGACGCCCCGTCGAAGGACGGTCATCACACACTACCATGCGATTTGCGGCAGTAATTCATCGCGCGGCCTCCACGCGCGGCAGGGCTTGCACCCGAAACGGCGAACTACCCATCCACATGGGACTCGGTCGCCCAGATATTGCGCTGGGCCGCTACCGGCTCGGCAACCTCATCGGGCGTGGCGCGACGTCGTCGGTCTATGCCGCCGTTGATGTGCACACTGATCGCGCAGTTGCCGTCAAAACGATTCCGGCATCACCGGAGCTTTTGGAGCGGATTGAGGTTGAAATCCGTGCTGCGCAACGACTCGCCCACCCACATATCGTCCGGTTGCTCGACTGGGGGCGAGGGTCTGAGCTGGTCTACCTCGTCTGGGAGCTCATCGATGGGCCATCTCTTGGCCGTACGCTCGCCGAAGGTCGACCGACAATCGGCTGGTCCACCCTGCGCATCATCGAAATCCTTGAGGCACTCGATCACGCCCATGGTCGCGACATCGTCCATCGTGACGTCAAACCCGAAAATATCCTTATCGACTCCGATGGCCGTGCCCGTCTGGCCGATTTTGGCGTTGCGCGTCTCACCGACCGTTCGACGATGACCTCAGTGGGTTCCCTCGTCGGCACGATCGCCTACATGTCGCCCGAGCAGGCACGGGCGCAACCGGTCGGACCACCCAGCGATGTCTATTCCGCATGCGTTGTGCTGTATGAACTCCTTGTCGGAACAAACCCTCTTGCAGGGGGCTCCGCCGCGGAATCCGCGCGCCGCGCCGCGACAAGTGCAATCGCGCCAATCCTCGATGTGCGGCCCGATCTGCCACCGCGCCTGGCCAATGCCCTCATGGCGGGACTCGCTCGAAACCCCGACGATCGACCTGCCGCAGGGACTTTGGCCCGTGAATTTGAATCGGCAATTAGTGGTGCGCGCGACACCGAGCTGCGACAAAAACGCCTTCGACGGGTACGCGAACCCGCACTGAGCGCTGCCCTGACAGGGGCGACAACCGCAGGTGTGTTGAGTGGGCTGAGTCAACTCTCGCCCGGCGACATTGCGATCGGTGCACTTGCAACCGCCGCAATTGCCGCAAAGTGGCCGCGCGCAGCGGCAGTACTCATCGCGGCGGCAACCACGATTCTTATTGGGGATATCAGTTTCGGCACCTCCATTCTTGTGGGAATCGCGTTCGCGGCGATGCTCCTTTCGGGATGGCGATGGCCACGCCATTTGGGCGGACCAATCGTGCTTGTCGGAGCGGCATGGTGCGGGGTGCTCCCCGTCGCGTGTTTCGCCGTTGCCGGTATAAAGGCCAAAAGCGAACGCGTATGGATCGTGGTCTGGGGGATTGCCCTCACCTGCGGTTGGGAATTATGGACAGGCCATTCGCTTCTCTTGGGACCGAGCCTCAACGCACCGCTGCGCACGACCCTTGCTGGCGTGACAGATCCCGCAATGGTCATCGAGAGAACCGCATCAGCGCTCTGGGGCAACTGGTGGATCGTGTGGCAGGCAGCGGCACTGATTGCGACATGCCTGGTTGCACCGATCATCCTGCAGGCCCGCACCAACGCACAGCGAATCCTTTTCAGTGTCGGGTGGGGGCTCGCGCTTGTGGTCGTGAGCGTCGCAGGTTCTCCTGACCCTGTCTCCGGCCTCGCTGCCGTAGGACCCTCGGCTATCCTGGTGAGCGTGTGGGCATCTCGCCCCTGGCGGACCCTTGCGCGCATTGATGCCGCACCAACTCAAGCTACCCTGCGTGGACCGATCTCATGAGCGTATTTCGACGATTAGAACAAACCATTGAATCCACCTTTGATCGTGGATTCCGCCGGGCCTTTCGGTCGCAGTTGCAGCCGGTGGAGCTCGCGCGCAAACTCGCGCGAGAAATGGACCTCAATAAGACGATTTCTGTCAACAAGGTCTACGTTCCGAACGAATACACCGTGCACCTGTCGGAGCCGGACAATGCCTCATTTGAGAGCTACCAAGCGACCCTTGTGCAGGAACTGGTGAGCTACCTTGACGCGCACGCCCGCAGCAGTGGGTTCTCGCTCATCGCAACGCCCACCGTCACGATTGCAACCGACAATGCGCTGCGCGTCGGCGAGTTTGGCATCAGCTGCCGAATGGTGGATGCTCCCGCCCAGGACACCGCATCGCCTGCCGAGATGCCCCTCGGCGCGGTCGCGGTTCCCGTCATTGCCACCCCGCCTCCCCTTGCGACAGAAAACGCCGCCCTCGCGGGAGTGAGTGGCACGCAGGTGATTTCTGCGGCCGAAGTCGAAGCGGCCGGGCTCACCACCGAAGCGATGACGATCATCATGAATGGCCAGCGATTCCCGATCAGCGCCCGCGTGACCTCAATTGGGCGCAGCAAGGAGCGCGACATCGTCGTGCCTGATGGAAATGTGAGTCGCGACCACTGCGAAATCCGCCATGTGGGATACGACTATTTCTTGATCGACCTTGAGTCGACAAACGGGATTTCGGTGAACGGCCACCCAGTGACGCGTCACGCGCTTGCCCACGGTGACGTCATCACATTGGGAGCGACTGAGTTACGGGTCGAGGTGTCCTAATGACCACACGCCATCAGGGGCCTGACGCATGAGTAGTGCGCAGCTGCTGATCGCGCAAGGAGCAATCTTCATCGTGCTCTTTGGCGTGATGCTCTTGATCATTCGCTCATCGGCACGGCAGCTCAAAACCGCACTTCCCCCAATGATCCCCGTGAGTGCGCCACCGGCACCTCGTGCACAGCCGCCGGTACCTGCGATGGCCGCACCACCAATTCTCACCGATCCAGATTTCACCCAGACACTGTCCGATATTGATTTCAACGACCCCGAGGGAGATCCGATGGGACGTTCTGACCGAGCACACTTCGACTTCGATGCAAACCTGCACCCCCGACTGGTGGTTGAGTCCGGGCACGGCTTGACCGTGGGGCAGGAGCTCGCCCTCGAAGGCGGCTTGTCAATTGGCCGGGCAGACGCAAATGATCTGTCGGTCAATGACGACTTTATGTCCCATATGCACGCACGCATTCTGCGACGTGGGCCATTCTTTTACGTCGAAGACCTTGGGTCGACAAATGGCACGTTTATCAATGAGCAGCGCATCACCGAAACCGCCCAATTACGCGTGCGCGACGAATTGCGGTTGGGCGAGACCATTCTTCGCTACGAGGAGTAAGTCGTGGCGGACGACCCGCTGCATGTCATAGAGCTCGCGCGTCGCACCGACACCGGTCGGGTACGCGACCACAATGAAGATCGCGCGTATGCGCACGATGAACTCGTGGCGGTGGCCGACGGTATGGGTGGCGCGGCCGCAGGAGAGATTGCCGCGCAACTGGCAATCCGAGCAATTCGGCAACTCCCGGCGCCGATTCGCTCAGATCATTTGCGCGACGCAATTGGTTCTGCCAACAGTGCAATTCGCGCCACTGCCGCGAGTGATCCCACCAAAGCGGGCATGGGAACGACGATGACGGCAATCGCCGTCGAGGAGGGGACAGCGCACATCGCGCATGTCGGGGATTCGCGCGCATATCTCTGGCGGGATGGAGTGTTGCGCCAGCTCACATACGACCATTCGGTGGTTGGAGAAATGGTGCGTCGGGGCACGCTGTCCGAAGATGACGCGATCCACCACCCACATCGCAATGTCATTACCCGAGCGCTTGGCGCGGACCACGAGGTCGATGTGGACATTTCCACCGCCGCTTTGCAGGCCGATGATGTGCTCATGCTCTGCAGCGATGGCCTCTATACCGAGGTTGATCATCAGACAATCGCTCAGACGATGCGTTCTGGGGGCTCGCTACCGGACACCGCGCAAGCACTGGTTGATGCCGCGAATGCCGCAGGGGGATCCGACAATGTGACCGTCGTGCTGGCACGCATCGGATATGGCCCCGCGATTACCCCGGGTCCGCCGGATGCCAGCGGGACCACGCAAGAGCACCCGATTGTGGAGCTCGGCACGACACAACAAATTCCAGTGTCCCCCGCCGCGATTGGCGCCCGCATCTTGCAGCCCGCCTCGATGGGCAGGCGCAGCATTGGACGCACCGGACCACTTCTTCTGGTGGCGCTCGTCATCATCGGGCTGATGATTGGTGGCGCATGGTGGGCAGTGACCCGAAGCTTCACCATTCAACCGGGCCCCGGTGGCACCGTATGGGTCGATCAGGGCGTGAAAATCGGCCCACTTGACCTGACCGCGAATTGGCAAAACACCGGTGTTCCCACCGCAACAGTTCGACAGGGGCCACGCGCACATCAACTTGGTGCGGTCAGCGGAGAGGGAGCAACGGTCCGCAATGCGACAACCATCACATGGGTCGATGGTATCCCCACGGTTCCCGACATCACCGCAGCGACGGCAACGCACTAAATGTCACCACGCACACGGGAACTTGGCTTCCTCATTCCGGCTGCCCTGGTTGGATTGTTGGGGACGGCAAGTGTGGCGAATGCACAATCGCGCACACTTGGCTCAGGGGCACTCACGATCGTGGGTGTTGTCATTGGATTGTTCGTGCTGATGCACATCGCACTTCGCCTTCGCACGCCCTTTGCCGACCCCTATCTCCTGCCGATCGTTGCAACGATCACCGCGCTGGGAATGGTCACCCTCTACCGCATCAATCCCGTGCTCGCACGTGAGCAGGTGTTGTGGCTGGGAGTTGCGACCGCAGTGTTCATCGTGGTGCTCGCGTGTCTTCCTGATCACCACGTCTTCGAGCAATACCGCTACCTGTGTGGGCTCGCTGCGGTTGCGCTGCTCGTGATTACGATGATATTTGGCACCGATATCTCGGGCGCGAAACTGTGGATTCGCCTGCCTGGTGGACAGAGTTTGCAACCGAGCGAGCTCACAAAGATCCTTCTGGTCCTCTTTCTGGCCGGATATCTGCGTGACAAGCGCGAACTCCTAGCGGTGCCCACACGACGAATCGCGGGCATCGCACTTCCACCGGTGGCCGTGCTCGGGCCTGTGCTCCTCTTGGTGGGGGCATGTCTCGGGGTGCTTGGACTCCTCAATGACTTTGGCACCCCGCTGCTCTATTTCGGGGTGTTTATCTCCATGCTCTATATCGCGTCAGGTCGAGGCAGCTACGTTGTCGCGAGCCTGACCTGTTTGGTGGTCGGAGCCCTGGCGATTTGGGCCGTCATTCCCCATGTACACACGCGCGTTGATGCGTGGTTGCATCCCTTCTCCGACGCCCAAGGTCAGGGCTATCAAATTGTTCAATCGCTCTACGCGCTGGCAAATGCAGGCCTGATCGGACCGGGCTGGGGTCAAGGGTTTCTCATTGGCCCGAATGGGAACTATGTCGTTCCGGTCCTGGACACCGATTTCATTTTCACCGCATATGCCGCGGAGCTTGGATTTATCGGCGCAATGGCACTTTTGTGTCTGTTCGTGGTCCTGGTCGCACGTGGGCTCACCATTGCCGCCCAAGCCCCGGATGGGTACTCAAAACTCTTAGCAGCCGGCCTTGCCACAACATTAGGCCTCCAAGGGTTTGTGATCATTGGCGGCATCGTGCGTGTCATTCCACTGACGGGTGTCACATTGCCGTTTATGAGTTACGGCGGATCCAGCGTGGTCACCAACTTCGCGATCATCGCGATGCTGTTGATCATCAGTCATCGATCGCGCGCGCCCTTTCGACCGCGGGTCCCACGGGCACTGCGGGCGAACGCGCAGCAGCAGATCGACTCTCTGGATGGGTGATGAATGAATAAATCCATTCGTCGTCTGTTTTGGGTGCTCTCGGGGGGCTTCGTGCTCCTGGCATGCGTCCTCGGGTATTGGCAGGTCATTCATGCCAGCGCAATCGACAATCGCCCGGGGAACCCGCAAACCATCCAGCGCACGCTCTTGGTGGCGCGCGGCGCAATCCTGGCCAGTGATGGATCAAAACTCGCGGTAAGTGTTGCATCGAATCAGCAGGGGCAGCGGGTCTACCAACGCACGTACCCCAATGGCACCTTCGCACCGCAAACAATTGGCTACGCAAACACGGTGCAAGGGATGACGGGGCTTGAGGACAGCCAAAATGGCTATCTCACCGGCGACTATGGCGCACAATCACTCCTCGGCAAACTGGGCCTCCGGGCGCGTCGCGGCGCAAATGTCACCACCACCCTCAATGTCGCGGCCCAAGAAATTGCCAACCGCGATCTTGCGGGCAAACAAGGTGCCGTCATCGCGCTTGATCCTCGCACGGGTGCGGTGCTCGTCATGGCCTCGTCACCGGGATTCGATCTTTCTCAGGTGGGGACCAATTTCAGTCACATCATCGCGCAACCCGGTGGGCCCCTGCTCAATCGGACCGTACAAGGGCGCTACCCACCAGGATCAACTTTTAAGGTGGTGACCGCCACGGCCGCACTCGAGTCGGGCCTATTCACGCCGATGAGTATGTTCGATGACACCGGCAGCGTCCTCGCCTCTGGCCAACTACTGCACAATTTCAATAACGAGCAATTTGGCCCGAACAATCTCACCCAGGCGCTGACATTCTCGATCAACACGACCTTTGCAAAGGTCGGGATCGCGCTGGGATCCCAGACGCTTGGAACGACCATGAATGCATTTGGCTTTGGACGCGCACCGTCAGTCGATCTCCCAGCCGGAACCGTCTTTCCATCAGGTCGCGTGTCAGGAAATACCGTTCTTTCCAACACCCAATCGGGCGAGGATGTCGCCCGTATTGCCATTGGGCAAGAACAACTTCTCGTCACTCCGTTACAAATGGCGCTGGTATCCGGTGGGATCGCCAACAACGGACTCATTATGAACCCGTATCTTGTACACACGATCACCGATTCATCCGGCTCGGTGGTGTTCACCCATCACACGAGCGTCTACTCACGTGCAACGTCTCCCCAAATTGCAGCCGAGGTCAACACGATGATGCGCAACGTCGTCAAGGAGGGAACGGGTACCGCAGCCGCCCTGTCTGGGCTCGACGTTGCCGGGAAAACCGGTACGGCGCAAACATCAACCAATGGCCTCTATGACGCATGGTTTATCGGCTTCGCGCCAGCGCAGGCACCTCGCGTCGCCGTTGCGGTCATTGTCGAGAATTCCCCGCTCACTGGCGGTGTCGTCTCGGCACCCATCGCCCGTGACGTCATGCAGTCAATCCTGACAGGGGGCAATTAGTGGGCGACTTCCGACCCGGTGAAATCCTCGGGGATCGCTATGAAGTCATCGAATTGCTCGGTGCCGGAGGTATGGCGAACGTCTATCGCGCCCATGATCCGCACCTGGGGCGGGATGTCGCAGTCAAAGTGCTCGCGGATCGCTTTGCCGCAGATCCAGCCTTCGTGGAGCGGTTCCGACGCGAAGCATCGGCAGCAGCCCAGCTGAATCACCCCAATATCGTGCAGGTGTTCGATCGCGGCGAAACCGATCACACCTACTTCATCGTGATGGAATATCTCTCGGGGCCGGATCTCAAAATGATGATCCGTGATCGTGGGCCACTCCCCCCGATTGAAGCAATCGACAATGCACTCCAGATTCTCGGTGCGCTTGCCGCTGCCCACCGACGAGATGTCATCCACCGTGACATCAAGCCCCAAAATGTGATGCAAGCACGTGATGGAATGCTGAAAGTCACCGACTTTGGCATTGCCCGGGCCGGTGCGGGCGCAGAGATGACTGAAGCGGGATCGGTCATTGGCACCGCGCAGTACCTCTCGCCTGAACAAGCCCACGGTGGTGAGCTCACGAGCGCGAGTGACTGCTACTCGGTGGGTGTTGTCCTGTACGAGATGCTGACCGGCCAGGTGCCCTTCGATGGGGAACGTCCTGTTGCCATCGCGATGAAGCACATCAATGAACCACCGGTACCACCTCGCACATATGTGCCGACGATTCCTCAAGCGCTTGAGGCAGTCACACTCACCGCACTGGCAAAACGTCCATCTGAGCGGTACCGGACTGCCGAGGAGTTTTCGCAGGCGCTTCTCGAGGTGCGACGCACTCTCAGCGCAGATGCACCGGGCGGCGCCACAATGGTCTTCCCTGCGGTTGCGGTTGCCGCCAGCGCCACCACGGTCATGCCTGCGATTGCTCCACCGCAGGACACCGAAGAAATTCCCCAGACGCCATCACCGACACCACGCCCCGCACAACCTCCACGGCGGCGCGGGCGCTCGACAGGATGGATTATTGGACTGATCGTGCTCCTTGGAATTCTCGCAATCGGTGGAATCTTTGCCATCGGCCATTTCCAGGGCTCGTCTGGGGTCACGGTGCCATCCGATATCGCGGGTCAAACACAAAGCGCCGCTCAGACTGAGTTGACCAAACTCGGGCTTGTCGTCACCGTCAAGCAGATCGCAAGCACCGACGCCGATAAGGGCCTTGCCGTGAGCACCATTCCCGGCGCGGGGACCTCAATCAAGAATGGTGGCCCGATCACTCTGAACATCGGCAACGGCCCCGCCCCGCTTGCCGTGCCCAACGTGATTGGCCTCAGTCAAGCGGCTGCGACGACCGATCTGCAAAATGCGGGCTTCGTCGTCGTCGTGACCAGCGGGGCAAGCAGTTCCGTGCCACAAGGAACCGTGTTTGGACAAAATCCTGCCGCAAAAACACAACTTCCCCCGAAGCAAACGGTCACCATCACCGTCAGTTCAGGACCCGCTGTGCCGAATGTCATCGGCAAATCACTTGCCTCGGCAACCCAGCTTCTCCAAGCCGCAGGCTTACAGGTGGGCACGGTCACCAACCAATCAAGTGCAACCGTGCATTCCGGATTGGTCATTCTCCAAGGGACGCCCGCGGGCTCCTCGGTCAATGCAGGCGCAAGTGTTGACCTGGTCATCAGCACCGGGCCTGCGACAACTGCTGTGCCGAATGTCGTGGGATTGACGAGCGCCGTCGCACTGGCGAATCTGCAATCCGCAGGATTTGTGGGGTCGCAGCAAACAGCATTTGATCCATCTGCAGCAGGCACAGTGATTGCACAAAACCCGGCGCCAGGTACCTCATTGGCGCAAGGCGGCGTTGTCCAATTCACGGTCTCGCTCGGCCCGCAAACACCGCCGCCTGCAACCACGCCATGACGACAACTGTGGTGATGTGCAAGGGCGGCAGAAGCAGCGAGCACGACGTCTCGCTGTCATCTGCTCAAGGGGTCATCACTGCGCTTGATACCGAGCGATTCACCGTGCTCGATGTGCTCATTGACCGAAATGGGCAATGGACCTATGACGGTGATCCTGTCGTCCTCGCGCCAGCTGCCAGCTCACCCCGGGCACGGCTGATCGATGCGTCGGGCCGTAGCCTCGCCGAGGTCGATGTGGTGTTTCCGGTCCTCCATGGTCCATATGGAGAGGACGGCACGATCCAAGGGCTCTGCGAAATGATCGGCGTGCCATGTGTGGGGGCGGGGGTTGCCGCCTCGGCAATCGGGATGGATAAGGTCATGTTCAAAACCATCGCCCGGGCGCACGGATTAGCTGTCGCCGATGCCATTACCGTGGACCAACGCACATGGGACCAGACACGTTCGACGATCGTCGAGGTCACTGCCACTCTTGGCTATCCGGTGTATGTCAAACCCGCCCGGCTTGGCTCCAGCGTGGGGATATCACGTGTGACCGGCCCTGAGGACCTGATTCCCGCAATTGACCTCGCCCTTGGTCATGACAGCAAAGTGCTCGTTGAGAAGGGAATCGATGGTCGCGAAATTGAGATCGGCATCTTTGGAACTGACACGTTGACGATCTCTCCACCCGGAGAAATTGCATACGGATCTGATTGGTACGACTACACCACCAAATATCAACAAGGTCTCGCTGCACTCAAGATTCCCGCCGACCTTCCTGTCGAGGTCGTGGCCCGTACCAAGGAACTCGCAGAGATTGCCTATCGTGCGATTGGTTGCGCAGGAATGGGCCGGATTGACTGTTTCGTGACACCCGATGGGGGGATTGTGCTCTCCGAGATCAACACGATTCCCGGCTTCACCCCGACGAGCGCATATCCATCCCTGATGGCTGCAGCCGGAATTCCCTACCCGGAATTGCTCGCGCGTCTGATCGACGATGCGATCGCACGCGCCACCACCGCCCACCAATTGGCCCGCTGATGGGCGCGCGCATCCGCCAGCGCCCAATCTGTGTGAGCGGGATGGTGCTTGCCATCATCTCAAGCCTCATCGCGATGACCGCAGCAGGGAAACCCTTGTGCACGGGCATTGGGCGGCTCGGCAGTAGCGGACTCACCACCACGCTTCCAATGTCGACGATTGCGGCATTCGCAGTCGCCGCAGTCGTACTTGTGGCGCTCATCACCGTGGCCAAGCGATGGGCACCTGTTCTGGCATCTGCCGTCGCATTTGGTCTTGCGGGAACCGAGGCCATCATGGTGACCATCGCCCGCACCTCTTCGCGATTTCATCCCGGCACAACCACGCATCTTGGCTCCGGGGGCCAGATCCTCGGAATTGCATTTTGGGTTGCCGTCGCCGGAGTCATTGTGCTGATCATTGGCGCACGGGAACTCCTCCCGGACCCCGATGCGCGCATCACACTCGATGGTGCACCGCATCGGTCCTCACAGGCCAGCACCGCAGTGGGCGCAAGTCTGTTGGGGGTGATCTTTTTCCCAATTGCCCCGGTCGGAGTGATTTTGGGATTGATCGCCTATGGACAAATCATCGCATCCAATGGGCGCCTTCTCGGACGCAACCTCGCGCTAACGGCAATCCTCGTCGGGACGGCATGGATCAGTCTTTGGGTCATCTTCGTATTCGCCACGGGTATCTACTCAGGATCTGTCGCCTGAGCCCGCGCACGATGTTGGTCGCGGTCGTGGGGCTGGTCTGCGTCCTGGTCGTGGGATGTGGGCACAAAAGCCCAACATCTGCCCGAGGTGCGTGCACCCAGGCGCAACTCGCGCTCTCCGGCGCGCCAACGCTGGCCACCCCCACAGAACGGATCACCGCCGCCCAACAGGCGCATGCCCTGTTTGCAGCCCTCGCCGCGCAGCTCGGCAAGCTCCCGCCAGATCCCACGCATCCCGAGGCCTCCACCAACCTTCGCTATGCCGCAGGGGTGTTATCAATTGCATATCGAGACCTCTCAGAACTTCTTGTACAACCGGGTTCTGGGCTCCTACGGCCCCTCATTGGAGAGGCCAGACTGGCCTACGCCCAGCTCGATACGGCCGCCCGCCAACTCAACCTTCCCGAGTGTCGCGCGTCACAACTTGGAAAAGATCTCTTTGCGCAACTTGCCGCTCACACCGATGCCCCCGCCGGAACCGACGTGCATGTCGCAACAACTGCAGCATGCACCACGATCTCACGCGCCTATGGCACCACAGTTGTTGCGATCGACGCACCCGCCGCGCGCACGGAGCTCAATCGCTCACGTGCCGTACTCAACGTCGCCAGCAACCAACTCGCAGATCTCGAGACAACGCCCGGTCGACAGCTGCGCCAATCACTCAACTTGGCTATCGGCATCCTCGGGCGGGCAGCGACGCGCATCTCCTCGGGTGCACCCCCTGCGATCACCACCCTCGCGGCATTTACTGCGGCAAACGCAGCAATCACGAGCGGCTTTTCCGGTGTCGGGGTGGTCTGCTTACTCCCCACCCCGTGAGCGAGCACGAGGGTGCGCGCGATCAAAATCTGCTTTGAGATGTGCAGCGGTGACATGTGTGTAGATCTCTGTAGTGACTGGTGATGCGTGTCCAAGATGGGCCTGGACATAGCGAATATCGACACCGGCCTGAATCAGATGGGTCCCACATGAATGACGGAGTGCGTGCGGGAAGACCCGGCTTCCCTCCTCGATCAAGCCGGCACGACGTCCAATTGCACTGATCACACGCCACACATCCTCGCGCGCCAAACGGCGCCCACGAATCGAGACAAAGACGGCGTCGGCGTCGGTCGACGTACTCCCGCGCCGACGCGCGACAAGTTCTGGGCGACCCACGCGCAGATAGGCCTCCAGGGCAACCCGGGCGCCATGCGGAATCGCCACTGCCCGGACACGATTTCCCTTCCCCGTCACGACCACATACGGGTCCTCAAGATCCTCCAAGTTGCAGGCCGAGACATTGAGGCCAATGGCCTCACTGGCACGAAGCCCACAGCCGTACAACAGCTCAATCAGCGCGACATCGCGTGCCCCGACAGGGCCCGGGCGACGGGCCGCGTCCAGGAGTCGCCGCATATCGGCTTGGGTAAATGCCACGACTTCCGTATTCCCAGCATGCGCAGTGACCCCCACGCTGGGTGGACGCAACTCCCGCACAGGATTCTCGCGGTCACACACCTTCGACCACCAGCGGCACAACGCTCGCACCGCTGCGACCCGGCGGCGGCGTGTCGCAGGACTGCCCTCAAGTGCGTCCCGCCATGACTGCCACCACTCCGTCCCACGGCCAATCAGATCATCGATGACCGCAAGCACGCTCGGATCATCCTCGATGCCATATGCCCCGCGAATATCATCATCGGATGGCAACGCATCCGCATCCAGCCCGACTGCGAGCGCCAAATGTAAGAAATCGCGCCGATAGGCCTCTTGGGTCGATGCACTTGTGCGGGTCGCCAGAAACGCGGCGAGAAGCCGACGAAATGCCTGTGCGTCGATACTCATCCTCGCGGATGTCCGCGCTTGAGTTGCCGCTGAATATCTTTGGTGGTCACACCCGTGTAGCGCTGTGTCGTCGCGAGGCTTGAATGTCCGAGCACTTCCTGCACGACACGCAGGTGGGCCCCATCACCATCATGATGGCCTTCGAGCAGATGCGTTGCTGCCGCGTGACGCAACAGGTGCGGACCACCGGCACGCCCCATCTCCCGCAGCCGCGGCGCCACAATTCGGTACACCGAACTTCCATCAAGCGGTCGACCCCGCGATGAGAGAAAGACCTCGTTGCGGGCGGGTGCTGAACGATCGATGACCTGCGGGCGCCCCTCAGAGAGCCAAGCGCCAAGTGCGGCAATCGCAGGCTCGGTCAAAGGGACCGTGCGGGCCTTTGCACCCTTGCCGACTACCCGGACCACCTCATGCTCGAAATCAAGCCCCGAGAGCACAAGGTCACACACCTCTTGGCGACGCAGGGCCGACCCATAGAGCAACTCGAGCACCGCGTGATTGCGCACGGCAAGCGCCGCTGCGATCGGCGGCATCGGTGCCTGTCGTGATTCGGCACTCACCAGCTCGGCAGCATCACGTTGGGAGAGGCGGGGAATCAGTGGCGGGCGCACATGGGGCCGATCAACCCGCTCAGCCGGGGAACGGCCCGCCACAAAGAAGGGAGATAACCATTCGCGCGCTGCGGTGAGCGCACGGGCTTGGGTCGGTGCAGACCACTCTCTGGCACGTAGTGCCGCGGCAAGCATCGACGGCGTGATTGCCGCTGGCCCACTGATACCTCGTGCCTGCATCCACTCGGCAAGCGCCCGGGCATCCTTGACATACGCCTGCTGTGTTGCGCGCGACAATGGGGCCCTGCGGGTGCCCTGCGCTTCCAGTCGCGTCGCAAACTCGGTCAGCGACGCATCCCATGCGTTCATGGAGATGTGTTCGGCACACCCCAGACGTTTACCTGCCCAATTCCAGCATAAAATGCCCCAACAGCATGTGGATCAGCCACCAATCTCGTGATCCAGACCACCAGATCCTGATCTGAGGTTGGGGGCACCAGGATACGTTGCACCTTCCCGGTCAGCGTAAATCCCTGAACAAGTGGTCGACCGGTCATCTGCGATGGGGTGCGGATCTCGACACGGGCACCCGGCGTGGCGCCCTGTATGTCAAGACGCGTCACTCGCGTACCAATCGGTACCGACACCAGCAGTCCGACGCCACTCTTTGTGCCACCAAATGTTGGCGACCCACCATAGGTCTCGGTGAACCAGGCGGTGCGAGGATTGTGGTCGGTTGCCAGGCGCACCATGCCGGGGCGCTCGAGCCCATCCCCCTGGGGATCGAAACTTGCAACGGGCGCAGACAGCAGGCGGGGTCCGATCGATGTATGCGTAAACGGGGCGACATTTGCGACACCGACCCCCACGCCAGCGATCACAAAGATTGCCGTTGCCAGTGCCACTACGCGGCGGCGGCGATACCGTTTCCTGGCGGCCGCACGCGCACGGGCCGAACGCGTCGGGCGATCAATCGCGGCATGTCCCGTGTCCGCGTAATGCTCCGCGCACGCGAGAAGTTCGTCGGCAAATTCCCGCGCCGACCCGAAGCGATCATCGGGATCCTTCTCGGTCGCACGACGCACGCACGCTGCCAAACGACGTGACACATTCGGGACCATCATCCGTGGATCGGGAAGTGGGTCATTGACCTGGCGCAACGCAACGGTCACAAAATTCTCTCCCGGAAAGGGCAGTTCACCGGTGAGGCACTCCCACAGCACAATTCCCAAGGCGTAGATATCTGCGCGACCGTCAATTGGCCGTCCCTCGGCCTGTTCCGGTGCAAGATAGTCGCTTGTGCCGACCATCATCCCCGAATGGGTGATTTCTGATTCGGTGCTGGCCTCAATCACCTGGGCGATGCCAAAGTCAGTCAGCTTAATCTGACCATCTGCACCGATCATCACATTCTGTGACTTGATATCGCGATGGATCACCCCTCGTGTGTGCGCATAGGAGAGGGTCAACGCGACCTGTGCACACATCAGTGCGGCTTCGCGCGGCGACAGCGGACCATCGCTTTGGATGCGGGCCTTGAGATCCTGGCCCTCAACGAGCTCCATGACCAGATACGGGCCTTCGGTGTCCTCCCCGCGATCGAGCAATCGCACGATTCCTGGATGCGACAACAACACGACTGCGCGCGCCTCACGCACCAGGCGAGCAACTGACTCCGCGTCGTGGCGAAGACTCAACCTCAGGCGCTTGAGGGCGACCTTGCGATCGAGCACGGTGTCATGTGCCCTCCAGACCGTTGCCATGCCCCCACGGCCGATCTGGTGATCGATGACATACCGTCCATGGGGTGGATTGATCACCTGCGTCCCCACCTCATCTGCCCCAAGTCTGCATTGGATCACAATACCGAGCGGGTACCCGCGAAGATCGATTCTGGGTGCGCTATCGGTAAGCTCTCGGCTATGGCGACCGCTCACACCGTGCTTGTTGTCGAGGACGACGAGACCATTCTCGAATCTGTGGTCTATCAGCTCACGCGCGCCGGGTACCGTGTGCTGCGCGCAACCGATGGCGCGCAAGGGCTCAGGCTCTTTCAGAGCCAGCGCCCCGACCTGATCGTGCTTGATTTGATGTTGCCCGCAATTGATGGCTGGCGATTTACCGAACAGGTCCGCGCCGAGGATCCACGGGTCCCCATCATTGTCTGCAGTGCCCGCACCAGCGAGTATGACCGTGTTCACGGCCTCGAGCTTGGCGCTGACGACTTTGTGACCAAGCCCTTTTCGATGAAGGAACTCTTGGCGCGCGTCAGTGCACATCTGCGCCGCGCGGAGTTACATCGCCAACCCGCAGGTCGTGCGGTCATTGAAACCGATGATTTGCGCATTGATCCGGAGCAAGTACAGGCCTATGGGAATGGCGCATCGATTGGGCTGACTCCCCGGGAGTTTGAAGTGCTCTATTCCCTGGCGCGCAGCGCAGGGAAACCCATCGCACGGCATCGCCTCTACCGAGAGGTCTGGGGGTACGAGATGCTCGCCGGGGACAGATCGGTCGATGTCTTTGTGCGCAAGGTCCGGCAGAAGCTTGCCAAAGCACTCCCTGATCACCCCTATATCCAGACCCATTACGGGGTTGGCTACCGATTTGACCTCGAGCCACTTACAGATGGTGACGAGATGGGAACCCTCGAACCAGACCCCGTTCCCTAATCACGTCGCGTCATGCATGCCAGATGGCACATGCATCTGTGTCGAAAATGATCGGATCAAGGTTGTCATCGACCACCGTTGTCCGTTAGCCTTCCGAGGCTCTACTCGAGGGGGGATGCCCGAGTGGCCAAAGGGAACGGTCTGTAAAATCGTCGGCTACGCCTACGGAGGTTCGAATCCTCCTCCCCCCACTCGTTACTGCACCCCGCTTTTTGGGGTGCAGTCAGTGAGCAGTTAGGCCGGCAGGCGCCGAAAGATCGACTCAGGCAATGCGCGCAAGAGTCGCATCACCCACCGCAGGATCCCTGGGACCCAGATGGTCTTGGACGCTCCGCCAAGCGCGGCAGTCACCGCCTCTGCGACCTTGTCCGGTGAAGTACTAAATGGCACGGGCGCAAGATGTGCGGTCATGCGGGTGCGGACAAACCCTGGGCGCACGACAAGCACCTGGACTCCTGCGTGATCAATTGAGGCGGCAAGCCCCCGGGTAAATGCATCGAGTCCCGCCTTCGCGGCGCCGTAGGTGTAGTTGGCGACCCGCGGTCGTTCGCCCGCAACCGTTGACATCACCACGAGTGTTCCGTGACCTTGGGTCTTGAGGCGTTGTCCAATCTCGACAAGCGCGGGAACCAAACCGCGAAAATTGATGTCGATCAGACGCAGTGCCATATCTGGATCCTGCGATGCCGTGGCCTGATCACCGAGATACCCCGTTGCCACAATTACCACGTCATGCTCAGTGGCAAACGCGTTGGCGACAAAGCCTTTTGGATCAGTTGGTGCGCACGCATCGAAATCCAGAACCCGCACCGCGCCGAAGCCTTCTGTCCCGAGGGCGGTGGCAATCTGCTCCATCTCAGGCCGATCGGGACCGGCAAGACACACCGATGCACCATCGATGCGCGGAAGGCCGCGCACAATTGCCAGGCCAATCTCCGACGACCCGCCAATCAGGAGCACTGATTGAATCCGACCGAGTGCATCACGCATTGAGGAGCCCTTTGTATCCGGATGAACGGGCGACCAGCGACAGACGCCGATCGAGATCTGATTGCATCACCTTTTCGGGATCAAGTCGATCCCGTACCGCACGCCATTCATCAAGGCGCGGATACATCACCGGCACAAGGTCAGCGCGCATCCGCGAGTCTTTTGCCAAATAAATGCGTCCGCCACACTCGGCAACGTGCGCATCGAGCCGATCAAGCGCGGGGCCAAGGTTGGTGACAGCGACCGGTATATCGATCGCCAATGTCCACCCCGAGATCGGAAATCCCAATGGACCAGGGACATCACGCAGACGCTTGAGCACCGCAAGGTAGATGGGGATTCCGTCTGCCATCAATCGATCCACCATGGGAATCAATTGATCGGTCGCGTGATCAGGGATCACAAATTGGTATTGCAACATTCCCGCACGCCCATAGAGGCGATTCCAATGTCCGACCACATCGAGCGGGAAGAAATATCCCCAAATGGGCGCAAAGGTGGTCGTTGGACGCGCAGGCGCGCGGCGAAAGTAGACATCGTTAAACAACGCCATCGCTTTGGGATGCAGCACACCGGCACGCATCGGCACACTCGGCAC
Source organism: uncultured Actinomycetes bacterium (assembly GCA_903896045.1). GTDB lineage: Bacteria > Actinomycetota > Thermoleophilia > Miltoncostaeales > Miltoncostaeaceae > CAITWD01. The sequence goes on along the minus strand of CAITWD010000023.1, from coordinate 2,212 downwards.
CGAGGCCAGCCTGCGGTTCGGTGGCACCTTCAACCCCGCCTCGCTCGTTGCTCCGAGCTCCTCAGGGAGGGCATGCGCACCCGCAGTGACGATCCCACGGCCTCGTCCGCGACCGCGCCGGAGTAGATCCACCCAGGCAACGGTGTACTGCGCCGTGGCATCGGCCTCGTTGAGTACGTCCATTGAATCGGCGAGATCGTTGGTGCGCGTGGTCTCGACCCGCACATGGGCGGTCTGGACCGGGCGCAGCTGTAATTGCGCCGCCGTGATGACGCCAGTCAGTCCCATGCCGCCCGCAGTCGCCCAGAAGGCCTCAGACTCGGTGCCATTCGAAGTCAACGTCAGCTGCGTACCCAAACCCGTCACCAGCTCGATCGCGGTGACATGGCCACAAAAGCTGCCATCGCGGTGATGATTCTTGCCATGCACATCGCTTGCGATCGCCCCGCCGATGCTCACATATTGCGTTCCCGGAACCACCGCCGGAAACCATCCGCGCGGCAAAACCTGATCAATCACTTTCCCGAGCGAGATTCCCGCCGATACCCATGCGCGTCCACTCACCGGATCGAGTTCACACCGACCGACCAGCCGATCGGTGCACACCACATTCCCGCCGGCATTTTGGGCCGCATCGCCATAGCTGCGCCCGAGGCCTCTGGGGATCACTCCGCGCGGGCCATGGTCATTCATGGCGATCGCAAGTTCTGCAGTCTCTGCTGGGTGTGCGACAAATGCACGCGTTGGGGCGGTACGCCCCCACCCTGTCAAGGCCTGTCGGTGGGCACCATCACCGGGTGGCCGAGCCGTGTTACGCATACATCCCGATCACGCACACGACGACCCACACCAAACCGGTCACTTGCAGGATCCGGTCGCCCAAGAAGACATCCTCTGGTGCTTCTCCTGAACCGGTCTCGAGCAACATCGCATACCGCAAAATCCCCACGAGAAATGGTGCAATCGAGATCTCGGGCCATGGTGCGGCAATCACCGAAGTATGGGTCGGAAGCAACGCCCACAGGCAATAGCCTGCCACGGTAATCGTCGCGGCGAGCGCCCACACAAATCGCAAAAATCCATCCGGGTACTCCGCCAACACCTTGCGCGTGTTGACGCTGCCGTCTCCGTGTGTCCGCTGCTCTGCATAGCGCTTTCCCGCGACCACCAGAAGTGCCCCGAACGAGACAACCACGGTGAACCACGGTGACAAGGTGACGCGCGCAGCCTCGCCACCTGCGGCAGCGCGCACGACAAATGCCCCCGCGACGAGCACCATCTCCACGACCGGCTCGTGCTTGAAAAAGACGCTATAGGTCACCGTCAGCGCAACGTAGGCGGCTGCGACCGCCAAGGTTTTCCAGCCTAAACCAAGGCAAATTCCGAACCCGATAAGAAACAGCACACCGCTTGTGACAAATGCGGTCTGGCGCGACACGACACCACGGGCAATGGGACGCAACCGCTTGGTTGGGTGCAGCTGATCGCGTGCGACATCAAGCGCATCATTGACGAAATAGCCGCCACTCGACAAGGCGCAAAAGGCAACAAAGACGAGGATGACCCTCCACCACACATCTGCATGAAAGAGCACACCGGCGGCCAGAGGGGCGGCGACAACGAGCACGTTTTTGGCCCATTGGCGTGGGCGTGCAGTGCGCACAATGCCGTCGAGTACCCCCATCTCTGGGGCATCGATCACGGGTGTATGTTCTGCGCCGGGCGGTGTCTGCACCGCATCATCCATTGCACTATCCATGTCTCGAGGTAACCGGGCCACGTGCAATCACCGCATAAAAATCACGGTCATCAGGCACAAGGTAGCGGCTTCCCCCGTGATCGATACCACTCAAAAGTTTTGTTGGCAGGCCACCGAATGGTTGGGCGTAGGTAATAAACGACACCCACTCATAGTTAATGTCGGATTCCATTGCCCGCACCGCACCGGCGTGGATGAGGATTTGCGCCAAGCTGCCGACTGTTTGTTGATTGGCGGCGGCATAGATCAGATTGCCGTTTTTATCGATACCTAATCCGGAGCGCCAGACGCGAATTGCATTCCCCAGAGTCGCACCCCATTGAGCACTGTCGTTGAGATTCGGGTTGGGACGGCCGTTCTCGACAATTAAGGGAAGATTCTGTCGTGCGTAGGCAACGTCGGAACCCGGGCGCGGGCCGCCGCTCCAGGAGATGACATCAGTGATGCCATTCT